>JALSIX010000132.1 GCA_026989655.1 Caldilineaceae bacterium | reverse complement strand
CGGGCTTCTGGGACAGGCGGTTCCCCGCCCCGCATGGCCCGGCCAGGGGATGGACGATGCCCCCATCCGGCTGGATCTCGTGCCCGGAACCTGGGCCGTGCCGAACCCCAGGCCGGGAACGAGGTTGAAGGAGGGCACAGCCCGCGGCTGCACCGAGACCGATCGGGACTTGCACTTTTCGCGGGATCGCGCTATCCTAGGGGCCAGATTTCTCAGGCCATTCCCCCGGCCCGTCTCTCCCCGAAAGCCGTCCAACATCTTGGGTGCCGGACGGATCTGGAATGCTCCGGGAACGTGCCCGCGAACACCTGACCCGGCACCCTGCGTTCTGTCCACAGGGGTTGCAGGGCCTCCTGTTCTATGGCACAATAGTTTCGGAAACCCATCCGCGGCATCCGGTGCACTGCCGATACGGACTTGAAAGCCTGTTCCACGGCTCTCGAACTCACAACACTCTCTCATCCACCGCCTCAGGAGGTAAGCACATGCGCAACCGTCTTGCACTCTGGGCTACCCTGCTCATGGTAGTCGCCCTGGTCCTCTCAGGCTGTGCGCCCCGGCTCGGCGCGGGTTCGGCGGCCGCCCTGGCCGAGGACCCGACAGAGCTGGTGATCGACCTGCCTGCCCTGGTCGTGGACATCCAGATGGACGGCTCGCCCTCCATCGGCAACGTGCCTGTGGCCCAGTTGGGCCAGCTCGCCGGCGCGGACCTCTCCGGCCTGCGGATGGATCCCGCGATGGTGCAGTGGATGGTGGACAGCAACATCCAGCACATCCAGGTGGACAACACGGCCAACGAGCTGCTGGTCCTGGTGAACGGCCAGCCCATCCCCTCCATCAAGTACGAGGGCGCGGACACGCTGGTCACCACCGCCGAGGTGCTGAGCGAGTTCGGCCTGGCCATTCCCATGGCCGAGAAGATCCTCCCCATCGTCCAGAAGCTGGGGGTGGCCGTCATCGTCCGCTTCCCGGTGCAGCCGGGCATGGCCGTGATCCCCTTGGTGGTGGAGGCACCGGAGACCGCCATGGCCGCCAAGGAGGCCCAGGATGAGTTCCTGGCCGCGGTGGGCGCGCCGCCCCGGATCAACCTGCCCCTGTGGTTCAACGAGGACGGCAGCTGGGCCCTGGGCGGCCTGACCGCCGAGGAATGGCAGGCCCTGACCGGCATCCCCTTCAGCGCCTTCCGCATGGACCCCAACACGGTCCGCAACCTGGCCATGATGGGCATCGAGACCCTGGTCATCAGCACCGACCAGGAAGGCATCCACATCGCCATCAACGGCAAGGAGATGCCCACCCTGGACTGGTCCGACGGCAAGGCCCTCCACCTGATCAACGTGGCCGACCAGCTGGGCCTGTGGGACATGATGGCCCCGGGCATGGACATGGGCGAGATCCTGGCCGCGGTCCGAGACCTGCTGCCCGTGGTCCAGACCGCGGACGTGGACCTCATCCTCCACCTGCCCAGCAAGATGGCCGCGGCCCGCTGATCCCTGGCCCCTGGCCCACCGCAACGGAGCCCACGCACCGAACCGGGTGTCTCCCGACACCCGGTTCGGCATGTTCAGAGCACCCAATGTCCCTGCGACGTCTCCTCCACCTGCACGCCACAGGGGTCGCGATCTGGAACCTGGCCTGGCAGCTCCTGGGGGACAGGAACGGCTGGCTGGCCCTGCTCAACGCCTGGTCCTTCTGGATCCTGAGCAGCGGCACCCTGGCCGGCATCCTGGCCTGGCTCCCCCGACGGCCTGGCCTGGCCGCTGCCATCGGGGGACTGGGCGCGGCACACCTGATCCGACACACCCCCTGGATGACCGCTCCCCTCCGACGCCATCCCCCCCGGCCCCGGGGTCCCCTCGCCGCGACACCCGGTTCGGCCACCCAGCCCCCCTCCGAAAACGGAGCCCCCCTCTCCCTGTTCAGCATGAACCTGCTCCACCGGCCACGCCCCCTGACCCCTCTGCTCCACCTGCTGGCGGAACGCCGCCCCACCTTGGCCCTCTTCCAGGAGGCCATCCCCTCCCTCGCCGGCCAACTGGACCGAGAGCTGGCCCCCCTCTACCCCTATCGAACCTGGATCCCAGACCGCGCTCGAAACATGGGCCTGGGCATCATGGCCCGGGTACCCTTCGCGGTCACCGGCCTGTGGCGCCACCCGGACTTCGAGGCCCATGCCCTCCGGGTTACCGTCCCCATGGAGGCCCTGGGGCTGGAGAACCCCGGCGAGCTGGACGTGTACAGCGTCCACTTCGTCTCCCCCATCAACGATGTGCGCATCCACGGGTTCACCCGGTTGCTGCGGATCCGCGAGGCCCAGATCCGCCAGATCCTGGACGAGGTCCACCGCCGAGGACGGCCTGCCCTGCTGGCCGGCGACTGGAACACCACCGAGAGCACCCGGGCCTACCGGATGGCCACCCAGACGCTCCAGGACGCCTGGCTCCAGGCCGGCCGTGGACCGGGGTGGACCTGGCCGTGCTCCGCCATCCCCCTCGCGGATCTCGCCATCCCACCCCTCCTGCGCCTGGACTACCTCTTCCTCACCGGGCGACACCAGGGACCTGCCCTCCACGTCCAGGCCATGGAGGTGATCCGAGGCCCCTTCGGCTCGGACCATGCCGCCCTCTGGGCCGAGCTCAGGGTGGAATGGCCGGCCGCCCCGGACATTGTCCCCCCAGGCCAGCGAGGAACAAGGCCCCGTCCGGCCCGATAGCCCCCACATGCCCACGCCCCGCCGACGCTCTTGGCCGACGATCCGGCACGATACCCGCCCCCCTCCGAAAGTTTGATAGACGACAGGTTTGCCGGTACAATATCCCCGTTCCACCGCCCGGGGACGCCAGACCGTAGCCAGCCCCAGGATGCTGTCTCTCGTCTCCTTCGGCCGCCGACAACGGCCCTGGCCGTTGGAGATCACAGGGTCTGCCCCCGATGCGTAGGGAGGCTCCTCGGGCCGCATCCGTGACGTGGTCTGCCCGCGGGCGCAAAGGAGTTCGGCCATGAGCTATCCACCTGCTAGCCCCTCTGCCGAGAGAGGACCGGTCCTGCTGGATCGCCCTCTGGGGATCGGGGACCTGTTGGATCGGGCCTTCCGAGTCTACCGGATGCGGTTCCTGGCCCTGGCAGGGCTGGTCGCCCTGCTCCTGCTGCCCTACGCGCTGATCTCCGGCCTGCTCACCGGCCGGGCCACGGTGGCGTACCTGAACACACTCACCCAGGCCATGGAGGACAGGGAAGCGTCCATCAGCCTCTGGGTCATGGGCGACTTCCTGGTGACCGTTCTCCTGGTTGCCCTGGTGGGCCTCCTGCTCGACGCGATGGTCACCCTGAGCCTGACCCACCAGGTGGGCGAGACCATCCACGGACGGCTGGCCTCCTGGAAGGAGAGCCTGCGCAGGGGCCTGAGCCGCCTCGGCGCCTTTCTGCTCATGGTGGTCCTCCAGACGGTGGCCGTGGTCCTGCCCGCAGTCATCGCCATGGTGTTCCTCCTGGCCCTCGTCGGCGCGATGGGGGCCGGGGCCTTTGCGTCCCTCTCCGCCCTGGAAGGCGACAGCCTATGGGGCCTCGTGGGCATGGGCTTCATGCTGGTCGGGCTCGGGCTCCTGTCCATGGCCCTTGCGCTCTTCTTGATGGCCTTCCTGTTGGCCCGTTGGACCGTGGCCATCCCGGCCCTGGTGTTGGAACATCGGGGGCCCCTGGAGGCCCTCCGCCGGAGCTGGCGTCTGACCCGAGGCCACACCTGGCGCGCCATAGGCCTGGTCGTGGTGCTGATGGTCCTGGGTATCATCGTGAACCTGCCCGCGGCCATCGCCCAGGGTATCCTGAGAACGCTCCTGCCGCCCAGCCCCACCAGCCTGACCGTCACCACCGTGGCCCACACCGTGCTCTCCACCCTCCTCCAGATCCTGTGGTATCCCGTACCGGTGATGGCCTACACCCTCTTCTACTTCGATCTGCGCATGCGCGCGGAGAGCTACCACCTGGACCTGGAGGTGGAGCGCCTGGCCGCAGAGGACCCCTCCCCAGGCCCTTTCCCGGATGAGGTATTGAACCCATGAGCCGGGGTCCAGAGCGCTCCAGCCGCTGGCGACGTCTGGGCCACCTCCTGGCGCAGGTACTCCAGGCCCCCTGGGTGGGTCTGCTCAACCTGCGCCGTCGCCTGCGCAAGGGCCGCTGGCCCGACTACGTGGTCCTTGAGATCACCGGCGAACTGCCCGAACGGGCGCCCGGCCCGCCCTGGTACCTGGGGATGCTGCCCTTCATCCCCCGTCCCCGTACCCTGGAGTCCGTGGCCCGAGACCTCCGGGAGATCGCCCAGGATCCCGATCTCCGGGGTGTGGTCCTGGTGCTGCGCAACACCCGCCTGAGCCTGGCCCGGGCCCAGAGCCTGGCCACCCTGCTGCGCCGTTTCCGGGAATGGTCCACGGCCGGGCGCTCCAGCCGGACGCCCAAGGCCGTGGTGGTCTATCTGGAGGAATGCACCAACACCACCTACACGGTGGCGGCCGCGGGGGATCGGATCTACCTGGCTCCTCTGACCGAGTGGAACGTCCTGGGCCTGCGCGCGGAGCCCGTCTTCCTGGCCGAGACCCTGCGCCGGCTGGGCCTGGCCGCGGACGTGGTCCGGGTGGCGCCCTGGAAGAGCGCGGCCGATGCCCTGATCCACACCGAGATCTCCCCGGCCTATCGGGAACAGTTGGAATGGCTCCTGGACAGTTGGTACAGCCAGCTCCTGCAGCACCTGGCCCTCCACCGCGGGCTGGACGAACATCGGATCCGGGCCCTCATCGACCAGGCCCCCCTGGACGCGCACCGGGCCGCGGAGGTCGGCCTGGTGGACGGGGTGGCCTACGAGGACGAGCTGCCCCGGCTCCTGGGCCAGGACCGGCGCCCTGCCCGGCTCCTGCCCCTGGACCGGGCCCGTGGCTACCTCCGCCGTCGCCTGAGGCCCCGGGTCCACACGGAGATCGGGGTGCTCAGCCTGCGGGGATCCATCGTCACCGGCACCAGCCGGGAGTTTCCCTTCGAGCTCCCTGGACTGGGCCCGGGAACCATCGGCAGCGCCACCGTACAGCAGCAGCTCCGGGCAGCGGGGGAGAACCCCCGGCTGGGGGCCCTGGTGATCCACGTGGACTCCCCAGGAGGCTCCGCGCTGGCCAGCGACCAGATCGCCCGGGAGCTCCACCTCCTGGCCCAGAGGAAGCCCGTGGTGGTCTACATGGGCGACGTCGCGGCCAGCGGAGGCTACTACATCAGCCTGCCGGCAACCCACATCGTGGCCCAGCCCGCCACCCTCACCGGCAGCATCGGGGTCATCGTGGCCAAGATCGTCAGCGAAGGGGCCTACGCCCGAGCCCAGGCCCGGCGCTACACCTTCAAGCGGGGCCAACATGCGGACCTCTACGCGAGCACCCAGCCCTGGTCCAGGGACCAGCGCCAGACCATGGCCGCCCAGCTCGAACAGATATACCGGACCTTCAAGGGCTGGGTCGTCCGAAGCCGAGGGCTGGACGAGGAGCGCCTGGAGGCGCTGGCCGGCGGCCGGGTGTGGACCGGGCTCCAGGCCCTGGAACATGGGCTCATCGACGAACTGGGCGACTTCCACACCGCGGTGGAGGCCGCCTGCCGCTGTCTGGGTGTCCCCGCGGATGAGGGCGTTCGTCTGGTCTCTGTCCAGGCGGATCGGCCCCGAACCGCCCAGCCGCCCCAGGGTGTGGAGAGCCTGGTCCAGGGCCTCCACTTCCTGCTCCAGGAAGAATGGGAGCGCCATCTCCTGCGGGAGCGCTTCTGGCTCCTGGCCGATGGCCTGCCCCGGCTGAAGGGCTGAGGAGGACGGCGAGAAGACCGCCCGCCTCCCAGCCAGGACCCAGTCCCGTGCACCGTCCTGTGCGCCATCGCCATGTCCCCATCCGTTCCACCCCTCGAGCTATGGGCCGAACTCGAGCCCCCCGATGAGCTGGACACGCTCCAGAACGGGAGCTCGACCCCGTTGGAGGCGGAGCCCGCGGGCGCCCCGGACGCGGCCCTGGAGGCCGCGGACATGGCCGGGTTCTTCGGGGAAAAAGGCCCCCTGGCCCACATCCTGGAAGGATACGAAAGCCGCCCCAGCCAGGTGTCCATGGCCCAGGCCGTGGCCCAGGCCATTCGCCAACAGGGGGTAGGCCTCATCGAAGCGCCCACCGGCACGGGCAAATCCCTGGCCTACCTGGTGCCGGCCGTGTTGAGCGGCCGCACCGTGGTCATCGCGACCGCGAACAAGTCCCTCCAGGCCCAGCTCTTCACCCAGGACATCCCCCTGCTGGCCCAGGCCCTGGAGCAGCCCATCCACGCAGCCCTGGTGAAGGGGCGCAGCAACTTCATCTGCCTGTACAAGTGGGAACGGGAGGACCGGGAGCAGCAGCGCCTGGCGCTCTTCGACCGTACCGACGACCAGGTGGCCTTCCTCCGCACCTGGCTCCAGGAGACGGACACGGGCGACGTGGACCATCTCCCCTTCCAGCTCCGCGCGGATCTCCGGCCCCGAGTGGTCAGCTACCCGGACGACTGCCTCCACCGAGAGTGCCGCTTCTACCACGAGGGCTGCTTCGTGGTGGAGATGCGTCGCCGAGCTGCCCAGGCCCAGGTGATCGTCACCAACCACCACCTTCTCCTCCACGCCCTGGCCCTGGGCGAACACGGCCAGATGCTCCTGCCCCCCGCGTCCATCTACATCATCGACGAGGCCCACCACCTGGAGTCCACGGCCACCGGCGTCTTCCGGGTGGCGGTCACCCACACCACCCTGGACCAGCTCCTCTCCCGCACGGTCTACGCCCAACATCTGGCCCCCGACCGCCTGGACGAGCTGCGCTACCGAAACGACCTGGCCTTCCTGGCCCTGGAACAGCAGATGGCAGGGCCGACCCACGTGGTGGAGGGGGAACTGGAGGAGCTGAAGGGCCTGGCCGGGGAGCTGGAGCGCGTCCGCCAGGAGATGGCCGCGGCCAATCCCTTCCCGGAGGAGCCCTCTCCCCAGGAGGACGAGGAGCGCACGGAGGCCCGGGCCGCCTATGCCCAGGCCCTGGAGAGCCTGGCCAACCTGGCGGCCCGATACCGCTACCTGGCCTCTCCCGGGGATCCGACCCAAGTGGTCCGATATGTGGAACGGACCCCCGAAGGGGGCTCCCGCAGACACCCCCGCATCCACCTCCAGGCCGCGCCCCTGGCCCCCGGCCAGCTTCTCCAGGAGATCCTCTTCGAGCCGAGGGGACGGACGGTGATCTGTACCAGCGCCACCCTGGCCACCGACGGCCACTTCGAACACTTCAAGGCCCGGTGCGGGGTGACGGACACCGTCGTGGAACAGGTGTTGCCCCCTGTCTTCGACTACCCGAAGCAGGCTCTCCTCTACCAGCCGGCCCTGCCGGCCTACGACTGGCAGGCACCGGACGCCTACTACCGGGCCATCGCCCAGGAGATCCGACGCCTGGTGGAGATCAGCCGGGGCCGAGCCCTCTGCCTCTTCACCAGCTGGAGCGGACTCCGCCAGGTCCGAGAGCTCCTGGTGGATCCCCAACAGCCACTGATCTGGCCCCTGCGGGCCCAGGGAGACGCACCTCGGGAGGCCCTCCTGGAGTGGTTCCGGGCCACGCCCCACAGTGTGCTGTTGGCCACCCGCTCCTTCTGGGAAGGGATCGACCTGCCCGGGGAAGGGCTCAGCTTGGTGGTCCTGGACAAACTGCCCTTCCCCTCGCCGACAGATCCCATCCACCGGGCCCGCATGGAGGCCCTGGACGCCCTCCATCCCGGCAGCAGCTTCAGTCAGTACATGGTGCCCTTGATGACCCTGGCCCTGAAACAGGGCTTCGGACGCCTGATCCGCCGGGCCGACGACCGGGGTGTGGTGGCCATCCTGGACGAACGGCTGACCCGCAAGGCCTACGGCCGACAGGCCCGTCAGAACCTGCCCCCAGCCCGGTTCACCCGGGCCCTCTCCCACGTCCACCGCTTCTTCCGGGAGGGCGAAGGGCGTCGGGCGGACTTCGCGCTCAACGTCTGGGCCTGGCCTCGGGAGCCCGCGGGCCAGGAAGAGGAGGCTTCCGAGGGAAGCCGAACCTGGGAATGGAGCTGGCATCTGCTCCGGCTCCAGGACGGCCAATCGGATCGGGCCCGGGGAACCGCGGCGGCCCAGGGGCCGGAAGAGGCCGAGGTGGTGGCCATCCTGGAAGGGTTGGAGGACCTGCATCGCCGGATCCGTCGGGCCCGGCGGCATGCCGGCGGCTTCCACGTGGAGATCCGCTGTCGGGCCACCACCGCCGCCCGGTTGGAAGAGGGAGCCCTGGGCCGCTCCCTGGGGCGACGTTGGGTCCAGGGTTGTGCCATCTGGGGTGGGGTGGAGCTCCTGGGGCTGGATTCCGGGTAAGGGGCCGCAACGAAGAGGGCGGGGCCGAGGAGGGCCCCGCCTGCACAGTTCAGAGGGCTGGTGTGGAACACCCGGGCCTCAACCGGCCAGGGCGGCCTCGGTCTTGGGGTCGAAGATGTGGGCGTTCTCCATGTTCACCAACAGCTCCACCTCGTCGCCCGGCTGGGCCCGCACCCGGGGATCTACCCGGGCGATGAAGGATCGGTTGTCCTTGGTCAGGCAGTAGAGGAAGATCTCGTTGCCCATGAGCTCGATCACGTCCACGGTCGCCTGGAGGGGCACGCCCAGGATGCCGGGGGGCGCATACTCCTTGTGGTGGATGTGTTCGGGCCGGATCCCGAAGATCACCTCACCGCCCGCGTGGGGGCGCCATTCGGTGGCCTTGGGCTCCGGCACCTCCAGGCGGAAGCCCTCGCTGTTCACCTCCAGCTTGCCGTCCCGCTCCACCAGGGTGGCGTCGAAGAAGTTCATGCTGGGGCTGCCGATGAAGCCGGCCACAAAGACATTGGCCGGGTGATCGTACAGCATCTGGGGCGTGTCCACCTGCTGCAACACCCCGTCCTTCATCACCGCGATGCGGGTGGCCATGGTCATGGCCTCCACCTGATCGTGGGTCACGTAGATGAAGGTGGTGGCCAGCCGCTTGTGGAGCTTGGAGAGCTCTGCCCGGGTCTGGACCCGGAGCTTCGCATCCAGGTTGGACAGGGGTTCGTCGAAGAGAAAGACCTGGGGTTCCCGGACAATGGCCCGGCCCACCGCCACCCGCTGGCGCTGGCCGCCCGAGAGCTGCTTGGGCTTGCGGTCCAACAGGTGTTCGATGCCCAGGATCGTGGCCGCCTCGTGGACCCGACGATCGATCTCGGCCTTGGGCACCTTGCGCAGCTTCAGGCCGAAGGCCATGTTGTCGTACACGCTCATGTGGGGATAGAGCGCGTAGCTCTGGAACACCATCGCGATGTCCCGGTCCTTGGGGGGCACGTCGTTGACCAGCCGATCGCCGATGTAGATGTTGCCCTCGCTGATCTCCTCCAGGCCGGCCAACAGGCGAAGGCTGGTGGTCTTGCCGCACCCGGAAGGGCCTACGAAGACCAGGAACTCCTTGTCCTCGATGTGGATGTTCAGATCGTTGACGGCGACCACGTCGCCGAAGCGCTTGTAGACATGTTCGTAGGTGACGCTGGCCATGGTTGGGAGGCTCCTTTGGACAAGATGAGGGGCACGCCGTCCAGCAGAACTCTTCGGTCGTCGGGCCGGGGCGAGCTCGTCTCCACCGGCCACGGCGGGCACAGGGCCGAAACCGCCCAGACAACGTCCCCGGACAGTGCTTCGGAACAGATGGGTTCTCCAGCGATGGCGGGAGACCGCCGGCACACAATGGGGGCAGGGTGGACAAGGGGGATCTGGCGCGTCTGTCTCGGCTTCACCTCCTTTCCAGGCCCAGAAGATCCACGACCCGTCATTCACGATTTTAGCCAAACGGAGGAGTGAGCATCCTCCGATGCGGCATCGCCCCTCTGGAGTCGGCTCTGAGGATGCCGACTCCGCTACGAATTCGTGAACTGCTGACGACCAGAAGATCCACGAGGACAGGGACACGGCCATAGGGCCATCCAGGTGGCCGGCCCACGGGCCAGTATACCATGTACATTTCCACGTCCGCAAGTTCGATTTTTGACACTGCCAGGGAGCCATGCTATAGTTGGCCCAACGTTTTAAGGCCCTGCTCTCAGGTGGCCCCTCGGGGATCCGGCCTTTCTTTGAGGTCCGGATACAGATCCCGGCAAGGTCCAGGGGGAACCGCCGAGCAGGTCCCCGTGTCTGGGCCCTCCCCCACCCGAGACACACCCCCGTAGTTCGCAGCATCCGGCACATCGTTAGCGAAAACGAGGACCAGGAACGCATGGCCTTCCGTGCGCCGTCATCCTGCAAACACCTCGTTTTCCGGCAGGAGAACCTCTGGACAGGAGAGTGCCTGGTCCGGACATCTCCCTGTCCAGGCCCTCTCTCTGCCGTTGTCAACCGTTGTTTCCGTCCATCTCCATTCACAGCCAAGGAAGGAGCTACACCATGATGCGAGGACCCAGACTGTACATTGCCGGACTGGTGGCGGCCATGGTGATCGGCATGATCATCGCCGCCTGTGCGGGCGCGGCCCCCACCCCCGTGGGCTCGGAGGAGGTCGCGGCCCCGGCTCCCCAGCAGGAGACCAAGTCCACCCTGGACATCGTGCGGGAGCGGGACAAGCTGATCTGCGTGGGCAACGCCAACCTGCCGGGCTTCGGCTTCCTGGATGAGCAGGGCAACTTCTCCGGCTTCGACGTGGACTTCTGCCGGGCCGTGGCCGCGGCCATCTTCGGCGACCCGGACAAGGTGGAGATCCGCCCCACCACGGCCAAGGAGCGCTTCACCGTCCTCCAGAGCGGCGAGGGAGACGTCCTCTTCCGCAACACCACCTGGACCATGTCCCGGGACACGGACCTGGGCCTGAACTTCGGCCCCACCACCTTCTACGACGGCCAGGGCATCATGGTGCGGAAGGACAGCGGCATCCAGACCCTGGAGGACCTGAACGGCGCGTCCATCTGCGTCCAGACCGGCACCACCACGGAGCTGAACCTGGCCGACCAGATGGCGGCCCGGGGCATCCCCTACGAGCCCGTGGTCTTCGAGACCGCGGACGAGGTGACCACCGCCTATGAGGAGGGCCGCTGCGACGCCTGGACCACGGACAAGTCCGGCCTGGTCTCCCGCCAGACGGTGCTGAAGAACCCCGCGGACCACGTGATCCTGGACGTCACCCTGTCCAAGGAGCCCCTGGGCCCGGCCGTGCGCCACGGCGACGACCAGTGGTTCGACCTGGTGAACTGGGTGGTCTACGCCACCTTCCTGGCGGAGGAGCACGGCATCACCTCCGAGAACGTGGACACCTTCATGGACTCCAAGGACCCCAACATCCGCAAGCTGTTGGGCCTGGAGGGCGAGTTCTGCGCCAAGGTCGGCCTGGAGAACGACTGCTTCTACAACGTGATCAAGATGGTGGGCAACTACGAGGAGATCTACAACCGCAACCTGGGCCCGGACACCATCTTCAACCTGCCTCGAGGCCTGAACTCCCTGTACACCGATGGGGGTCTGCTCTACGCGCCGCCCATCCGGTAGCTCCCTCCCGCCGAATCGGGTGCGACGCGGCCGGGGTTCCGGGCCGCGTCGCACCCCATCCAGCACCGCCCACACCGGCGTTCCGGTGGAGAGACGCCGACCGCTGGAGAAGGACGCCCGGCGGTCGGCGCAGACGTTCCGTGTGACCGCCATCCTCCACCCTCCAGGACCGACGAGCCATGCACGAGTCCTTTGTCGCTGCCCAAGCCCGTCCTCCCTTCTGGCGCGATGAGCGGGTGCTCCGGGTCCTCAGCCAGGTCCTGGTCCTGGCTGTGGTCTTCGGGCTGCTCTACTTCTTCTACAGCAACATGATGCGCCAGCTCCGGGAGACCCTGGGCATCCCCATCAGCTTCGAGTTCCTCCGCCAGACCGCGGGCTTCGACATCGGCGAGAGCCTGATCGAGTACAGCCGCGCGGACACCTACGGCCGGGCCTTCCTGGTGGGCCTGCTCAATACCCTCCAGGTGGCCGTGCTGGGCATTGTCTTCGCCACCCTGCTGGGCATCATCATCGGCGTCATGCGGCTGTCCACCAACTTCCTGGTGGGGCTGGTGGCGGCCATCTACGTGGAGGCCTTCCGCAACATCCCCCTGCTGGTGCTGCTCATCTTCTGGGCCCAGGCGGTCTTTCTGAAACTGCCCCGGATGAAGGAAGCCATTATCTGGCCTGGTCCCACCTACATCAGCAATCGGGGGATCGCCACCCCCTGGCCCGTGCCCGCGGAGGGCTGGCCCGCCTACCGCCTGGCCCTGGTGGCCGGCCTGATCCTGGCCCTGGTGGTGGCCTATCTCCTGCGGGAACAGGGAAAGCGGACCGGGCGCATGCCCCTGGTCACCCTCTGGTTCCTGGTCACCTGGATCGGGGCCGGGGTGGTGGGCTGGTTCGCGGTGGACCTGACCGTGGGGACCCCTCTGACCCTGGACCGGCCGGTGTTGGAGGGCTTCAACACCCAGGGCGGACGGGTCTTCAGCCAGCAGTTCATGGCCCTGCTCTCCGGGCTGGTCATCTACACCGCGGCCTTCATCGCGGAGGTGGTCCGGGCGGGCATCCAGTCCGTGTCCAAGGGCCAACGGGAGGCGGCCTATTCCCTGGGGCTCACCCCCTTCCAGACCCTGCGCCTGGTGGTCTTTCCCCAGGCCCTGCGGGTCATCGTCCCCCCCCTGACCAGCCAGTACCTCAACCTGACCAAGAACTCCTCCCTGGCCATCGCCATCGGCTACCCCGACCTGTTCGCGGTGGCCGGCAACACCATCCTGAACCAGACCGGCCGGGCCATCGAGGTCTTCATCCTGGTCATGGCCATCTACCTGTTCTTCAGCCTGACCACCTCCCTCTTCATGAACATCTACAACCGGCGCATTCGCCTGGTGGAACGCTGAACAGAGGCGGAGAGACGCAACGATGGCATCCTACGTGCAGACATCCCAGGCCGAGACCCTGGCCCCCCCCACCGAACGCTACACCCTCCTGGGCTGGGTCTACAAACACCTGCTGAGCCCCTGGTACAACCTGGTGTTGACCCTGGTGGGCGGGCTCCTGCTCTACGCCATCTTCAAGCCGGCCCTGACCTGGGCCTTCACGGGCGCCCGCTGGGCGGTGATCCCCGCGAACCTGAACCTGCTCATGCGGGGGCAGTACCCGGCCGAGGAAGCCTGGCGCCTGTGGGCGGTGATCTTCCTCCTCGCGCTGGCGGGAGGCTACAACTGGGGCGTCTGGTCCAAGACCGTGGGCCCTGCCCTGATCACCGCGTTCGCCATCCCCTGGCTCCTCATGCTGGTGCCCTGGTTCAGCTGGGGAACCCGGCTGAACCTGCTCATCGTGGAGGCGGTGGGGCTGGTGGGCTATGCCCTGGGGCGCATCACGCCCAAACAGCGCTCCCAGTGGGCCGTCTACGCGTTCCTGGCCTATCTCCTGGCCATGCTCCTCCTGCTGCGGGGGCTCCAGGAGGGGCATCCGACCCTGCCTATGGTGCCCACCCGCCTCTGGGGCGGCCTCCTCCTCTCCCTGCTGCTGGCCTTCTTCGGCATCGTCTTCTCCTTCCCCCTGGGGGTGCTGCTGGCCCTGGGACGCACGGCCGAGCGCATGCCGGCCATCCAGACCATCTCGGTCCTCTACATCGAATTCATCCGCGGGGTTCCCCTGATCAGCCTCCTCTTCATGTCCCAGGTGATGCTGCAGCTCTTTCTGCCCGAGGACTTCCCCCAGATCGATCACATGTTGCGGGCCCTGGCAGCCATCACCCTCTTCTCCGCAGCCTACACCGCGGAGAACGTCCGGGGCGGCCTCCAGTCCATCCCCAAGGGCCAGTACGAGGCCGCGGCCTCGGTGGGGCTCAACGGCTACCAGACCATGCGGCTGATCATCCTGCCCCAGGCCCTGCGCGCGGTGATCCCGGTGCTGGTGGGCCAGTTCATCGGCCTCTTCAAGGACACCTCCCTGGTGGCCCTGGTGGGCCTCTTCGACCTGCTGGGCATCGCCCGGGTCATCCTGGCCAACCCAGACTGGCTGGGCACCCAGCGAGAGGTCTACGTCTTCATCGCCTTCCTCTACTGGATCTTCAGCTACCTCATGTCCTACAGCAGCCGCCGGGTCGAGGAGGCCCTGGGCGTCGGCAAGTTCTAGTCCATGGAGCGATCGCCATGACCGTGCACACACCCGAAACCGTCCAGGAATCTCCGTCCACCGAGCACGAACACATCATCGTCTGCCGCGAGGTCCACAAGTGGTTCGGCGACTTCCACGTGCTGCGGGGGATCAACCTGAACGTGAAGCCCCAGGAGGTGGTGGTGATCATCGGCCCCTCGGGCTCGGGCAAGTCCACCTTCATCCGCTGCATCAACCGGCTGGAGGAACACCAGCGGGGCGACATCATCGTGGACGGCATCCCCCTCACCCACGATGTGCGCAACATCGAGAAGATCCGCTCCGAGGTGGGCATGGTCTTCCAGCAGTTCAACCTCTTCCCCCACCTGACCGTGATGGAGAACATCACCCTGGCCCCCATCCACGTGCGCAAGATGAAGAAGGAGGAGGCCGAGGCCCTGGCCATGGAGCTGCTGGAGCGGGTGGGGATCCCGGAACAGGCCCACAAGTACCCCGGCCAGCTCTCCGGAGGCCAGCAGCAGCGGGTGGCCATCGCCCGGGCCCTGGCCATGCGGCCCAAGATCATGCTCTTCGACGAGCCCACCTCCGCGCTGGATCCGGAGATGATCAAGGAGGTGCTGGACGTGATGAAAGAGCTGGCCCAGTCCGGGATGACCATGCTGGTGGTGACCCACGAGATGGGCTTTGCCCGAGAGGTCGCGGACCGCATCGTCTTCATGGACGGCGGCGAGATCGTGGAGGTGGGCACCCCGGAACACTTCTTCACGAATCCCCAGCACGAACGGACCAAGCTCTTCCTCAGCCAGATCCTATGACCTCAGACCAAACGGGGGAGGGCTGGAGCCCTCCCCCGTCCGCGAGACACCCGCCGCCACACATCCCCGCCGGCTCATCCCCGCACCACCCGCCACTCCTGGCGCTCCCAAGGAGCCTGGGCCAGGGCCTCCTGGTAGGTGGGCTCGTCCGGGAAGGTCCGCCGGGCCAGCCGATACCCCTCCAACACCACCGGGAAGGTCTCCACCCCATAGGGCCAGGGCTCGAAGGCGATGACCCGTTCGTCCGGGTCGTAGACCATCCGGAGCTCTGTGTAGCTTCCCCGGCCGTCCACCGGCACCCGGATCCACGACTCGGGAGGCCAGGGCATCGCCACCTGGAGCGCGGCCCGATCGCCGAACTGGAGCAGCCGGGTGTTGGATGCCAACACATCCGGGGCCAATGCGGCCACCAGCTCGGGGACGCCAGCCAGATGGGCCCTGGCCCGCCGCTCCAGTCCCTCCACCCAGGCCAGGAACTGCGCCACCACCCGGGCCCCGGCCGGATCCGCCCGGTACTGGCCCCGATCCAGCCCAACCCGGTAGAGCAGGGCCGCGTGGTGGGCCACCAACAGCCCCATGTAGGGGTGTTGGGCCCAGGCCCGCTCCACGCCCCGCCGCCAGAGGGCTGCCTTGCCTGCCACGTCCGCGTAGTGGACGAAGTCCATGGGCACCCCGTCCGACCGCAGCCGGGCCGCGGCCTCCCACTCCACCCAGCCGTTGTCGTGCTGTGCCACCCCCGGCAGGACCAGCTCCCAGGGTTCCGGCCGGACGAAATCCCGGTTGCCCCAGTGGCGACAGAACTGGGCGGCCATCAGGGCGTGGGTGGGCTGGGGGATGCAGAGCAGCCCACCGTCGGGCAGCTCCCGCACGATCACCTCAGAAGCCCCCCGCGAAGGTATCGATCATCAGCTTCACATCGCCCAGGGGGTAGAGGATGGGACATGTGGCGCCGGCCTCCATGTACTCCCGCACCTTGGCCCGGACATCCTCCGGGGTGCCGCTGGCCGTGATGCGGACCACCAGCTCGTCGGGCACCAGGTGCATGGCCTTGCGGACCTGCTCCTTGGTAGCCGGCCAGCCCAGGATGGACTGGATCTGCTCCACCACCTCGGGCTTCACACCGCTGGCCTGGGCGATGTGGGGCTGCTGGGCCAGGTACTGGGTCAACAGCTCCCGGGCACCGTCCAGGGCCACCTGGCGGTCCGGATGCACCGAACAGACCACCAACTGGGGGCGGTCGATCTCGTCCAAGCTGCGGCCGGCCCGACGAGCCCCTCGCTCCAGATGTTCCATGGCCATGTGGTTGTACTCCGGCGGCACGCAGTAGTTGAGCACCACCCCGTCCGCGATCTCTCCGGCCAGCTCCATCATCTTGGGCCCGGTGGCCCCGATCATGATGGGCACCCGGCGGGGCTCCCTGCGGCCGTGGACCACGTCCAACTCCACCTCGTCCAGGTGGTGGAACTCGCCGTGGAAGGTCACCCGCTCCATGTTGAGGAGCCGCCGCAACAGGATCACCGTCTCCCGCATGGCCGTCAGGGGCTTGCGGCGGACAATGCCCACCTTGCGGGCCAGGGGATCCCACCAGGCACCGATACCGCAGATGATCCGGTCCGGCGCGAGGTCGTCCAGGGTGAGAAAGGTCGCGGCCAACAGGCCGATGTTCCGGGTCCAGTTGTTGATCACCCCGGAGCCCACCTGGATCCGCTCGGTGACCGCGGCATAGGCGGCCATGGGAACGATGGCATCCCGGACCAGACGGCTTTCCGCCTGCCAGACGGCCTCGAAGCCCTTGGCCTCCGCGTACCTGGCGTACTCCATGCCCTCTCGAATGGGGTGCTTGTCCTGCAGGTAGAGGGCCACCCGGGTGTACTTGGTCTCCTGGCTCATGGCGATGGTCTCCTTCCTGGTGGGGGTCGCGCGAGCGGGGCCCCGCGCCGGCATTTGTCGGACAAATCACGGGGTGGGGCCATTGTACCCCGACCGCCAGGGGAGGTCAAACAGGCCACCACCGCGGAGGACGGCGCCCGATCGTCGACCCGATGCGGCCATAGGCGGGCTGCCCGCCCGCGCGGACAGGGTCCCTCCCGTACCCAGGGCAGGGCCATCCCCCGGGGATCCCCGGGGGACAGGGCAACTTGCCCTTCTCCCCTCGGGCTGGTATGGTAGGGCCCCGAACGCCGGCGCTCGAACCGGTGGAGGCCCACAACGCCCGAGAGCAGCATCGACATCCCTGTCCCCATGGCTCAGACAACCCGTTCGACGACGTCCTTGCAGTCCAGAGCGGCCCGCTTTGGGACCTTTGGCGGCGTCTTCGTGCCGAACGTCCTCACCATCCTGGGCATCATCCTGTTCCTGCGCACCGGATGGGTGGTGGGCCAAGCGGGGCTGTTCCACGCCCTCCTCATCGTTGCCCTGGCCAACGCCATCTCCCTTCTGACCGGCCTCTCCCTGGCCGCGGTGGCCACGGCCATGCAGGTGCGGGCTGGCGGCAAATACTACATCATCTCCCGTTCCCTGGGCCTGGAGGTCGGCGGGGCCATCGGCATCCCCCTCTACCTTTCCCAGGCCATCTCCGTGGCCTTCTACATCATCGGCTTCACCGAGTCCATCCGGGCCCTGGAGTTCTTCCGGCCCTTCGATCCGCGGCTCATCTCCACCGGGGTGGTCCTCCTCTTCGGCGGGATCGCGTTCATCGGCGCGGACTTCGCCATCAAGGTCCAGTACTTCATCTTCGCCGCGCTCATGGGGGCCCTGGCCTCCTTCTTCGCGGGGGGGTGGGACGCCATCCAGCCCCCTGTCCTCACACCCAGCTACACCGAGGGCCTGAACTTCTGGCGGGTTTTCGCGGTCTTCTTCCCCGCGGTCACGGGCATCGCGGTGGGCGCGAGCATGTCCGGAGATCTGAAGGACCCGGGCAAGAGCATCCCTCGGGGCACCATCGCCTCCATCCTCTTCACCGGGACCATCTACTTCGCGACCGTGGTCTGGCTGGCCCTCCACGGCACCCCTCAGGAGCTCATCGAGAACACGCTGATCATGCAGGAGATCGCCCGCTGGCCCCTGCTGATCTTCGTCGGTGTCTGGTCGGCCACCCTCTCCTCGGCCCTGGGGAGCATCATGGCCGCTCCCCGGACCTTGCAGGCCATTGCCCGGGACCGGATCGTGCCCCGGATCCTGGCCGCACAGATGGGCAGCCCCACCGAGCCTCGAATGGCCGTGCTCCTGACCACGGCCATCGCGCTGGCCGTCATCTGGGCCGGGGATCTGAACTTCGTGGCCCCCATCATCACCATGTTCTTCCTCAACACCTACGGCATGATGAACCTGGCGGCCGGCATCGAACGGCTGGTGGGCAACCCGAGCTTTCGGCCCCGGTTCCACATCCACTGGAGCCTCTCGTTGCTGGGCGCGGCCGGCTGCTACGGGGCCATGTTCCTCATCAACCCCCTGGCCACGGTGGTGGCCATCGTGAGCAGCTACGGCATCTACTTCTACCTGCAGCGCCGGGCCGTGGCCCACACCTGGGGCGATGTGCGCAGCGGCATCTGGTTCGCGCTGGCCCGTTGGGCCCTGCTGAACCTGGAGTCCCAGCCCTACCATGCCAAGAACTGGCGTCCCAACATCCTGGTCTTCACCGGCCAGCCCCACAACCGCCAACACCTGGTGAGCATGGCCGAATGGCTCAGCCGAGGCCAGGGCATCGTCTCCTTCTTCCAGCTGATCGTGGGGGATGTGGAACAGCTGGCCCTGCGCCGCCTCCGGGCCGTGGCCCGCCGCCAGATCCGGAGCTACATCCTGGGGCGGAACATGGCGGCCTTCCCCGAGGCGGACATCGTGCCGGACTTCTTCACCGGCGCGGTGACCGTGGCCCAGTCCCATGGAGTAGGCGGGCTGGAACCCAACACCGTCCTCCTGGGGTGGAGCGGCACCCCCCAAGGACGACGCACCCTGGTGCGCCTGCTTCGCACCCTGGGGCACCTGGGCAAATCGGTCCTCTTCCTCCACTACGACCCGGCCAGAGGGGTGGGCCGACAGGCCACCATCGACGTCTGGTGGCGGGGCCGCAGCCACAACGGCGAGCTGATGCTCCTGTTGGCCTACATCATCGCCCGCCATCCGTCCTGGGACGGTGCCCGCATCCGGCTGCGCCGGGTCATCTCCCGGGCCGAGGGCCGAGAGATGACCGAGGCCCATCTCCGCTCCCTGCTGGCCGAGGTCCGGGTGGACGCGGAGCCCCACGTCATCGTCGCGCCGGAGGACGAGCCCTTCATCGAGACCGTGCGTCGATACAGCACCGACACGGACCTGACCCTGCTGGGCATGGCACGGCCTGCCCCGGAACAGGTGGAAGGCTACGCGGAGCGCCTGGACGGCCTGGTCCGCTCCGTGGGCACGGTCCTGCTGGTCCACAGCGCACACGAGGAGGCTCTCCTGAATGCCGGGGAGTGATCCCCGGCAGCCGTTGGCTCGGGGCCCCGGCAAAGGAGGGCGGGCAGAGGGACAGAACCACAGCCCGGTCGCCCGGGGGACCGGGGAACGCCGGGTTGGGGCGGCCTCTTCCACCATGCTATAATGCCTGCCATGGATGCCACCGCCTCTCTCTCCCTGTCCAGCGCCATGGACCATCCATCGTCCCACCCGGCCTTCTGGTCCCTCGTCCAAGGACGCCGGTCCATCCGCCGGTACCGGGACCGGCCGGTGCCTCGCGCCCTCCTGGAGGCGGTGCTCCAGGCCGCCACGTGGGCCCCCTCGGCCCACAACCGCCAGCCCTGGCGCTTCTGCGTGGTCACGGATCCGGCCCTCAAGGAACGGCTCAGCCGGGCCATGGCCGCGCGTTGGCAGGCCGACCTGGCCGCGGACGGCTGGCCCCCGGATCGCATCGCGCGACGGGTGGCCATCAGCCATGCCCGGCTCACCGCCGCGCCGGCCCTGATCCTCCTGGCCCTCAGCATGGCCGACATGGACCGCTACCCGGACGAGCGCCGAGCCCAGGCCGAGTGGACCATGGCCGTCCAGAGCACCGCCCTGGCCGGCCAGAACCTCCTCCTGGCCGCCCACCACTACGGGCTGGGCGCCTGTTGGATGTGCGCGCCCCTCTTCGTGCCCCAGGTGGTGGCCCAGGTCCTGGACCTCCCCTCGGACTGGGAGCCCCAGGCCCTGATCACCCTGGGCTTCCCCGCAGAGGAGCGGAGCTCGGAACGAGCCCCCCTGGAGAGCCGGGTGCTCTGGCGCGAGCCTCCCCCCTCTCTCGACGGCGAGCCCCCCCTGCCCAACATCGGGCCCGACCCAGACCCACCATGAACACGTCCCGCTCTCCCCTCCCCGTGCGCGTGGTGGCCCTCTCCGGGGGCGTCGGCGGGGCCCGGCTGGCCGCAGGCCTGCAACAGATCCTGGCCGCAGGCCACCTGACCGTGGTGGTCAACACCGGAGACGATTTCGAACACTGGGGCCTGACCATCTGTCCAGACCTGGACACGGTCCTCTACAACCTGGCGGGCATCCACAACCCGGAGACCGGATGGGGCCGGGCCGACGAGAGCTTCCAGGTCCTGGAGGAGATGGAGCGCTACGGCGGCGAGGTCTGGTTTCGCCTGGGCGACCGAGACCTGGCCCTGCACCTGCGCCGCACCGAGTGGCTCCGCCAGGGCCTCTCCCTCACCGAGATCACGGACCGACTGCGCCACATGTGGGCGGTGCCCAGCCGCATCCTCCCCATGTGCAACGAACCCGTCCGCACCCTGGTCCACACGGACGAGGGAGATCTTCCCTTCCAGCACTACTTCGTCCGTCGCCGCTGCGAGCCCACCCTGGTGGCCCTCTCCTTCGTGGGCGGAGAGCAAGCCCGGCCCACCCCAGACGTGTTGGAGGCCCTGGCCGAGGCAGACCTGATCGTGTTCGGGCCCAGCAACCCCTACGTGAGCCTGGATCCCATCCTCAGCGTGCCGGGGATGCGGGCGGCCATCCAGAGGGCCCCAGGCCCCAAGGTGGGTGTCAGCCCCATTGTGGGAGGACGGGCACTGAAGGGCCCCGCAGCCAAGATGATGCGGGAGCTGGGGGAACTCATCAGCCCCCTGACCGTGGTGGACCACTTCGGCGATCTCCTGGACGGCTTCGTCATCGACCAGGAGGACGCAGCCCTGGCCGACGCAGTGATCCTGCCCACCCTGGTCACCGACACCATCATGGTGGACGGCCAGGCCCAGGCCCGCCTGGCCCAGGAGGTGGTGGAGTTCGGCCTCTCCCTGCCCGTGCACCCCCAGCGATGAGCCCCCCGACATGGACGTCTGGTCCCCTGCCTCCGTGTGGCTGGTCCTCCCCATCCGCTCCCTGGCCGGGGGCAAACGTCGCCTGGCCCCGGCCCTCTCTGCCGGGGAACGGGCCGCCCTGATCGTCCGCTGGTTCCGACACCTGTTGGCCGTGGCCTCGACCCTGCCCGAACTGGCCGACATCGTGGTGGTGAGCCGGGATCCCCAGGTTCGACGGATGGCCCGAGCAGCCGGGGCCCAGGCCATTCCCGATCCCGCTCCCTTCACCCCCGAGCACACCCAGACGTCCCTGGACGTGTCCCTGAACCGGGCCGTGGTCGCGGGCATCCGCAGGGCCGCTGCAGCCGGAGCCCAGGCCGTCCTGGTCCTCCCAGGGGACCTGCCCCACGTCACCCCCCAGGAGATCCAGGCCATCCTGGCGGCCGGCCAGGGCTCCCCCCGGGTGGTCCTGGTTCCCAGCCGAGACGGCGGCACCAACGCCCTCTACCTGTCCCCGCCCGGACTCCTGGAGCCGGCCTTCGGGCCCCAGAGCTTCCAGCGCCACCTGGCCCAGGCCCAACGCCACGGCGTCCCGGTCACCGTGTGGCAGAGCCCGGGCCTGGCCCGAGACGTGGACCACCCGGGGGACCTGGAGGGAGGGCCGATCCCGAATTGACACCCCCGTTCCCCCTTGCTACACTGGGCGGACAGAAGCGGAACATCGAGAGCCCAGCCGAGACCCGGGTCCAACAGGCTCCGGGAGGTGAAACCGCCGTCGGGGAAACGAGACGTCTGTGCCGAAGCCACGCGGGAAGGACTACATCGAGTACGACGAGCTCTTCGAGGACGCCTACTTCGAAGCGCCGGTCAGCAGCAAACCCAAGCCCAAGCGGAAACGGGAGAGGACCCTGCCCGGCATCGTCGTCCGGGCCCGAGGACACCATTTCGACGTGGAGACCCCGGAAGGCACCCTGGTCTGCCAGGTCCGAGGCCGCCTTCTCCAGGAGGCCCCCAAGGACACCACCCTGGTGGCCGTGGGCGACCGGGTCCAGGTGCTCCCCACCGAGAAAGGGCAGGGGCTGATCGACCGGGTGGAGGAGCGGCGCACCGTCCTCAGCCGCCGACGTCCGGGGACCCACCGCCCCGTGGAGGACGTCATCCTGGCCAACCCCGACCAGGTGCTGGTGGTCTTTGCCGTGCGCCAGCCGAAGCCAAACCTGCGCATGCTGGACCGCTTCCTGGTGGTCGCAGAGGCCAACGAGCTCCCGGCCACCGTGGTCGCGAACAAGGTCGACCTGGCCGATCTGGAGGAAGCGCGCCGGCTCTTCGGCCTCTACCAGGAGATCGGCTACCGGGTCCTCTACACCAGCGCGATCACCGGCCAGGGCGTGGACGAGCTCCGGGAGCTGCTCACAGACCGGGTCACCGTGGTCACCGGCCCCAGTGGCGTGGGCAAAAGCGCCCTGATCAACGCGCTGCACCCGGCCCTGAACCTGCGGGTGGGGGAGATCAGCCAGGTCCTGGGCAAGGGGCGCCACACCACCCGGGCCGCCCACCTGATCCGCCTGCCCTTCGGAGAGCGGACCTACATCGCGGACACCCCGGGCATCCGCGAGCTCGGACTGGTGGACATCCAGCCCAGCGACCTGGGCTTCTACTTCGTGGAGATGGCCCCCTACGCGCAGCGGTGCCGTTTCCCCGACTGCACCCACACCCACGAGCCCGGGTGCGCGGTGCGCCAGGCCGTGGAGGCCGGGGCCATTCCCCAACAGCGCTACGAGAGCTATCTCCACATCCTGGCCGGCGAGGACCTGCAGCCGCCGGGCTACTGAGGTCGAGAGCCCGAGGAACCCCCCGGAGGAGACGGTGCCCCCGGCCCATGGACAGGACGAATCCATGAGCGACCGCTACCTGGATGCCCTCAACCCCCAACAACGCCAGGCCGTGGAGGCAGTCCACGGACCGGTTCTGGTGTTGGCCGGGCCCGGTTCGGGCAAGACCCGAGCCCTGACCCACCGGATCGCCTACATGATCGACCGCGCGGGCATCGGTCCCTGGAACATCCTGGCCGTCACCTTCACCAACAAGGCGGCCCGGGAGATGGAGGAACGGTTGGTGGCCCTGTTGGCAGACCGGTTCCCGCCCCCACCGCCGGGACAACGCCCTCGGCTGGGGGGACTCACCATCGGCACCTTCCACGCCCTCTGCGCCCGCATCCTCCGCATCGAGGTGGAGGCCGCGGGGTACCAGCGCAACTGGCTCATCTACGACCGGGGCGACCAGCTGGCCCTGGTGCGCACGGTGCTCCAGGAGATGAACCTGGACGAGAAGCGCTTCACCCCCCAGGCGATTCGGGCCACCATTGGCCGCTGGAAGAACGAGCTCCGGGTGCCCGAAGAGGTGCAGCCTGCCAGCTACTTCGAGGAGATCGCCGCTCGGGTCTATGGCCGCTACCAGCAGCTCATGCTCCTGAACAACGCCATGGACTTCGACGATCTCCTGCTCAACACCGTGCTGCTCCTCCGCCGAGACCCGACCGTCCGGGCCAAGTACCAGGAACGCTGGCCCTACGTGCTGGTGGACGAGTTCCAGGACACGAACACGGCCCAGTACACCCTGATGAAGCTCCTGGTGGGGCCGCCCGCAGGGCAGCGAAACCTCTTCGTGGTGGGGGACGAGGACCAGTCCATCTACCGGTTTCGGGGCGCGGACTACCGCAACGTGCTCCAGTTCCGCAAGGACTTCCCCGACGCCCAGGTGATCCTGTTGGAGCGAAACTACCGCAGCACCCAGAACATCCTGGATGCGGCCCGGGCCGTGATCTCCCGGAACACCCACCGCCACCCCAAGCGCCTCCACACGGACCGGGGGGCCGGCTCCCGGATCGTGCTCTACGAGGCCTACAACGAGGTGGAGGAGGCGGCCTACGTCTGCGACCAGATCGAGCGCCTGGTCCTCCAAAAGCCCTACAGCCTGGGGGACTTCGCGGTCATGTACCGCACCAACGCCCAGTCCCGGGCCCTGGAGGAGGCCTTCGTCCATCGGGGCCTGCGCTATCGGCTGGTGGGTGCCACCCGCTTCTACGACCGCATGGAGATCCGAGACGCGCTGGCCTACCTGCGCCTGCTCCACAACCCCGCCGACCGGATGGCCCTGGACCGGGTGATCAACCGCCCCCGCCGGGGCATCGGGAGCCGGACCTACCAGGCCCTGAAGGAATGGGCCGCCCAGGCCCAGGTGCCCGAACATGTGGCCCTGCAGGTCCTCCACCGGGGAGCCGACCTAGTGCCCCAGGCCACGGACAACCCCGTCCTGCGCCAGGGCCCGGGGCTGAAGGGCCGGGCGGCCCGGGCGCTCCAGGAGTTCGCGGCCCAACTGGAGGCATGGCGGGCCCTGACCCAGGACCAGCAGTACAGCAGCGTGGCCGAGCTCCTGGATGCCGTGCTGGAGAACAGCGGGTACGTGGACTGGCTCCGGGACGGAACCCCGGAAGGGGAGGAACGCTTCGAGAACCTGCAGGAGCTGCGGAGTGTGGCCGCCCAGTACACCTGGGACACTCCCGGCCTGGAGCCGGGCCAGTCTCCCCTGGAGCTCTTCCTCCAGGAGGTGAGCCTGGTCAGCGACGCGGACGACCTGGTGGAGGAGACCGCCGCGGTCACCCTCCTCACCCTCCACGCGGCCAAGGGGCTGGAGTTCCCGGTGGTCTTCATCGTGGGCATGGAGGAAGGTCTGCTGCCCCACGCCCGCAGCCTGGAAAGCGAGGACCCCGAGGATCTGGCCGAGGAGCGCCGCCTGGCCTACGTGGGCTTCACCCGGGCCAAGGACCGTCTCTACCTGGTCCACTGTTTCCGACGCACCCTGTGGGGCGACAGCCAGGTCCAGGAGCCCAGCCGCTTCCTGGCGGACATCCCCACCCACCTGCTCACCGGCACCGTGGACCGACACGCCCGCCGCCGGGATGCCTATCGGCGAGCCACCACCTGGAACGGAGATGGGTCCACCCGCCGCCCCTCCCGGGGCTCCGGGCCTTCCATCCCCCTCCGCCGGGCGACGGCCTCCGGGTCCCCACGACGAAAGCCCCGCTTCCAACGTCGCCAGAGCGTCCAGCACCCCGAGTATGGGGTGGGTACCGTGATCGACAGCGTGGCCGTCCAGGGAGATGAGGAGGTCACCGTGGCCTTCCCCGGCATCGGGATCAAGAAGTTCCTGGCCTCCCTTGCGCCCTTGGAGAAACTCTGACCGCGGGGGCCCGGGCCCCTGCCCCACCCGACCCAGCGTCCTTGCCATGGCCGAAGCTCCCACCATGCCCGAGCCCGTTGTCCCGTTGACGCCCCAGGAGGCCTCCACCGCGGCGGTGGAGGCCCGGCCCGACTCCGGGCCACCCCAGAGGCCCGAGCCCCAGGTCCTCCTCCCCCTCCCCCAGGAGGAGTCGCCGCCCTGGAGCCCCCTGACCAAGGCCATTGTGGCCGTCACCGGGCTGGTCCTCGCGGGGCTCCTGGTCTGGCGCTTTCGCACCCTGATCCAGCCCCTGGTGTTGGCCATGCTGCTGGCCTACCTCACCCACCCACTCATCACCCAGATCGATCGCCGGACCCGCCTCCACCGGAGCGGAGTGGTCCTCCTGGTCTACAGCGGGCTGGCTCTGGCGGTGCTGGTGGGGCTCTCCGCGGTGGGCTTCACCACCTTCCAACAGGCGGTGGTCCTCTCCCAACGGGTGCCCACCTGGTTCGAACAGGCCGTGGCCCTGGCCCAGACCCTACCGGAACGGCTGCCCGAGGCCGTGGCCATAGGCCCAGCGGTGTTGCCCCTGGAACGTCTGTGGCCCCAGCTTCCCAACGGCGAGGTACTGGCCGCCCAGTTGGTGGACCTGATCCGGCCCATCTTCACCCGAGGGGGGAGCCTGGCCGCGGGCATCGTCAGCGCCACCGTGAACGTGGTGGGCTGGCTCTTCTTCATCTCCGTGATCTCCATCTACATCGCCATCGACCTGCCCCACTTCAGCCGGGCCATCGCCCACGCGGCCCAACAGACAGGCTATCGGGCCGACGCGGAGCGGCTCATGGCCCAGATCAGCCGTGTCTGGGGCGCCTATCTCCGAGGGCAGGTGATCCTGGCCCTGGTCATCTTCGCGGTGGTCAGCCTGGCCCTCAGCCTGTTGGATGTGAGCAACGCCCTGGGGCTGGGCCTCCTGGCCGGGGCCATGGAGTTCCTTCCCATCATCGGCCCCCTCATCGCGGGCGGGGCCGCGGTGCTGGTGGCCCTGTTCCAGCCGGAGAACGTGTGGGGCCTCTCCCCCCTCACCTACGTGTTGGCGGTGGCCGGGGCCATGTTCCTGATCCAACAGCTGGAGAACAACATCCTGGTCCCCCGGATCGTGGGCGGTGCCCTGGACCTCCACCCCCTGCTGGTGATGATCAGCGTGCTCATGGGCGCGTCCCTGGCCGGGATCCTGGGAGCCATCCTGGCCGCGCCCGTGGTGGCGTCCCTGAAGATCCTGGGACGATACACCTGGCGCAAGATGCTGGATCTGCCTCCATTTCCCGAGACCCGGGTCGGGTCCGATCCCCCCCAAGACGGATGAGACGAGGGACCATGGCCACGGAGCTGTATCCCCTGCGCTTTCGACCCGTGTACCGGCACTACATCTGGGGAGGCCGGAACCTGGAACGGGTGCTCGGCCGTCCCCTGCCCCCCGGCCGGATCGCGGAGAGCTGGGAGATCTCCGCGCACCCCCACGGCCAGACCCCTGTCGCGAACGGGCCGCTGGCCGGCACCCCACTGGGCGACCTGGTGGCCCGGTTCGGTGTCGAACTGGTGGGCCAACGCAGCCGACGAGCCCTGGAGCTGGGACGTTTCCCCCTGTTGGTGAAGCTGCTGGACGCCAACCGCTGGCTCTCGGTCCAGGTCCATCCCGACGACGAGTACGCCCTGGCCCACGAACAGGACCTGGGCAAGACCGAGATGTGGGTGGTGCTCCACGCGGAGCCCGGCGCGGAGCTGATCCTGGGGCTGCGCCGGGGCGTGGATCCGGCGAGGTTCCAGCAGGCCCTGGCCGAGGGCCAGATCGAGAGCTGCCTCCACCGGCTCCAGGTGCATCAGGGCGACGTGATCTTCGTGCCCGCGGGCACCGTCCATGCCCTGGGCCCCGGCCTCATCGTGGCCGAGATCCAGCAGGCCAGCGATACCACCTACCGCCTCTACGACTGGGGACGGGTGGGAGACGACGGCAAGCCCCGTCCCCTCCACCTCCGCAAGGCCCTGGAAGTCATCGACTGGGGCCAGGTGGAGCCCGGCCCGGTGTCCCCCCAGCCCCTGGAGAGCGGCACAGGCCACCGGGCCGAGCTGCTGGTCCGCTGCCCCCACTTCCAGACCGAGCGTTGGTGGATGGACCCAGGGCATGGTCTCCCGGGGGAGACGGACGACGCGACCTTCCAGATCTGGGGGCTGCTCTCGGGCCGGGCCCAGATCCACTGGGCCGGGGAGCCGGTGCCCCTGGAGCCCACCTCCTGGACCCTGATCCCGGCCTCCCTGGGGAAGTTCACCCTGGAGCCCCTCGTCTCCAGCCACCTGCTCCGGGTCTTTGTCCCCGGCCCCTGAACGCCGCTCCAGGAAGCCGACCTCGGTGTCCTTGGGGCACCGAGACCCGGACCCCAGAAACTGTGAAACAGCCCACAGACACAGGGGGCCGGGCCAGGCTATCCTGAGGGCAAAGGGCATCTTGGTCGCGGCCGGCAGCTCTGCCGTCGCTCCTCCACATCCGGCCCAGATGAACGTCCCTCCGAATCCGGCCCTGCGCATCGAGCTGCTCGGCCCTCCACGGCTTACCTGGCAGGGAACGCCCCTCTCCATCCCACGGCGCCAGGTCCGTGCCCTCCTCTACCGCCTGGCCGTCTATCCCCACCCGGTGTCCCGGGATCTCCTCTGTGCCCTCTTCTGGCCCGAAGGGCGCCCAGCAACAGCCCGGACCAACCTCAGCCGGCTGCTCTACCTCCTCCAACAGACCCTGCCCGATGCCTCCCTGCTCCAGCGTCGAGAGGACCATCTCACCCTGGATCCCAACCGGGTCTGGGTGGACACCTGGGCCCTGGAGCGTCCCCTGGCCCAGGCCTATCCCACCCTGGACGCGCTGCGAGAGGCCGCCGGCCTCTATCGGGGTGCCTTTCTGGAGGGGTTCGAGCTTCCCGGCTCGGGTGAGTACCAGATCTGGCTGCTCCGGGAGCGCCATACCTGGGAACGTCGCTTCCTGTCCCTGTTGGCCGGGCTGATGGAGCGGGAGGAACAGGCCGGCCACCTGGCCCAGGCCATCCAGTGGGCCCAACGGTACCTGGAGCTGGACGAGCTGGCCGAACCCATCCACCGCCGGCTCATCCGCCTCTACGGAGCCCTGGGCGATCGGGAAGCCGCAGGCCGCCAGTTCGCCCGCTGCGCAGAGGTGCTGGCCCGGGAGCTGGAGGTGGAACCTCTGCCCGAAACCCGGGCCGCGTACGAGGCCGCCCTGGGCGGGCAGCCCACCTCCTCGATGCGGCCCACGCTCCATTGGCGGCTCTCCTTCCCCATCACCACGCCCTTCGTGGGTCGGGGCCCCGTGTTGGAACGGCTCCATCAGGCCTTTGCCCAGGCGCGCATGGGCCGAGGGACCGGGATCTTCATCGCGGGCGAGCCGGGCATCGGCAAAACTCGGCTCCTCCAGGAGTTCGTGGCCAGCCTGCCCTCCAATGCCCAGCCCCTCTGTGTCCAGAGCGACGAGAGCGAGCAGGACATGCCCTACGGGGCCCTGCTCCAGGGCCTGCGCACCCTCCTGCCCCAGGTGGACTGGCAGGGCCTGCCGGTCTCCCCAACCCGGCTGTCCCAAGTGGCCCGCCTTCTCCCCGAGCTCCACCGGGCATGCCCCGGGCTGCCTCCCCCGGAACAGCTTCCCCCCGGCCACGAATCCCGTCAGCTCTTCCTGGCCCTGGACGAGCTCTTCCACGGCCTGGCCCGCCGACATCCACCCCTGCTGGTCTGCCTGGACAACCTCCACTGGCTGGACCACGCCACCCAGGACTGGTTGAGCCACTGGCTGCCCTCCATCCACAGCCGGCCCATCCTGGTCCTGGCCACCTATCGCACCGAACACAGGCCCCAGGCCGAGCCGCTCCGACGCCGCCTGGGTCCCCAGGCTCCCCCGGAGATCCTCCTCACAGGTCTGGACGAGGACGCGGTCCAGCTCCTGGTGCACCATCTGCTGGGCAACGGAGAGGCCGCCCAGACGTTGAGCCGAGCCCTCCACCGTCGCACCGGGGGCAACCCTTTCTTCCTGTTGGAGATCCTCCACAGCCTTCTGGCGGGAAAGGAGCCCCACCTGGACCCCGAGGCGGTCTCTCGCCGGCTGGACCAGATCCCTCCTCCCACGGCCGTGGAGGAGACCGTCCGACACCGTCTCCGACACCTTCCCCCCCAGAGCCGACATGCCCTGGAGGCCGCGGCTGTCCTGGGTGTCCGCTTCTCCGTGGAGGCCCTGGCCGCGACCAGCGGCCAGGGCGAGGACCAGACCCTGGATGCCCTGGAGGACCTGGTGGCCCGGGGCCTGCTCTGGGAGGAGGGGCACACCATCCGCTTTGTCCACGAGCTGGTGCGCGAGCAGGTGTACCGGGAGATGCTGCACAGCCGGCGGCAGATCCTCCACCGGCGGGCCGCCCGGGCCC
This sequence comes from Caldilineaceae bacterium, assembly GCA_026989655.1. Lineage (GTDB taxonomy): Bacteria > Chloroflexota > Anaerolineae > Caldilineales > Caldilineaceae > JALSIX01. The sequence continues at coordinate 12,567 of JALSIX010000132.1, read as the reverse complement.
TGCAGCGGCTCACGCCCAGCGATGTCCCGACCCTCGCCCACCACCTCCAGCGGGCCGGCGAGCTCCGAGAGGCCACGGCCTACTGGCTGCGGGCCGGGGACCAGGCCCGGCGCCTCCACGCCTACCGGGACGCCGTGCACCACTACGAGCGGGCCCTGGCCCTCCAACAGGCCCTGGACGATGAGGAAGGCGCGGCCCACACCCTGCTGCGCCTGGGGCTGGCCCACCACCTGGCCTTCGACTTCCACCATGCCCAGCGCTCCTACCACGAGGGCTTCGAACGGCAACAACGGGCCCCCACCACCCCAGACCTGCCGCCGGCTCCCCGACCGCTCCGGGTGGACTGGCCCCACCTGTCCACCCTGGACCCCGGCCGGGCCCAGGATCCCAACTCCCTGGGCGTCATCGAACACCTGTTCAGCGGCCTGGCCGAGTGGGACCCGAACATGGATGTCCTTCCCGACGTGGCCCGGGGCTGGGACATCCTGGCCGACGGACGCCAGTATGTCTTCCACCTGCGGACAGACTGCACCTGGAGCGACGGCCATCCCGTCACCGCCCAGGACTTCGTGGTGGCCTGGCGTCGGGTGCTGGACCCCAAGCACCCCAGCCCGCTGGCCCGGCTGCTCTTCCCCATCCGAGGAGCAGCCGCCTACGCACAGGGCCACCGGGACAACCCCGAGGAGGTGGGCATCCACGCGCTGGACGACCTGACCCTCCTGGTGGAGCTGGAGGCCCCCTGCAGCTTCTTCCCGCACCTGATCGCCCATCCCGTGGCCCGGCCCGTGCCGCACCACCGAATGGACCCGGAAGCCCACGGCCAGTGGCGGCCGGACACACTGGTCACCAATGGCCCCTTCCGGCTGGTGGAATGGAGCGAACACGGCCGGGTAATCCTCTCCCGGAACGGGAACTACCGGGGCCGTTGGCCCGGAAACGTGGAGGACGTGATCCTCTACCTGGGCCTCTCCCCCGCCGCGAAGGAGGCCAAGTGGGCGCGTTTCCGCCAGGACAGCCTGGACGTGTTCACCCTCCGCTGGGGCCTGCCGCCCCAGATCCTGGCCCAGATCCGACGCCAACACGCCCACCATCTCCTCTCGGCGCACAACTTCTTCGTCCGTTTCCTGGGCTTCGACACCCGAACCCCTCCCTTCGCGGATGTCCGGGTGCGTCGGGCCTTTGCCCTGGGCACCGACCGGTTGGCCCTGGCCCAGGTCATCTGGGGCGATCTCGTCCCTGCCCAGGGAGGCCTGATTCCGCCCGAGATGCCCGGCCACCTCCCCAACCCAGGCCTCACCTATGCCCCGGCCCAGGCCCGGGCCCTGTTGGCCCAGGCCGGATACCCCCGAGGACACGGCTTCCCAGAGCTGACCATGCCCATCTTTCCCGGGGCCGAGAGCGCAGGCGCCTACCTCCAGCGCCTCTGGCGCCAGGTCCTGGGCGTGGAGATCGGGCTGGAGACCCTCCCCTGGGACACCTACATGCACCGGATCCAACAGGGGCCCCATCCGCCCCTCTTCCTGGCCGGATGGGTGGCCGACTACCCCGACCCGGACAGCTTCCTCCGGGTCCTCCCCCTGCAGGCATGGACCGGGTGGTGCCATCCGGACTACCAGGCCCGGGTACGGGAGCTCATGTCCAGTCGGGATCCGGAAGAACGAGCCCGACTCGCCCGTCAGGCCGATGCTCTCCTCATGGAGGAGCTGCCCATCGTGCCCCTGGCCTACTCCCGCTGGTCCCTGGTGCTCAAGCCCTGGGTGCGCATCCTCCCGGTATCGCCCCTCAAGTGGTGGTTCTGGAAAGAGACCCTCCTGGAGTGAGGTCCAAGAACGCTCCCCTGTTCCGCCCCTCCTTTCATCGCGTGGAGACTCTGTAGAACCTCCCCTGCTACAGTGAAGACGATGGAGGCGAGCAAGCGCCCCGCCCCACTGGAACCCGCGACAGGGGATAGAGCTCGCCTGGAAGAACCGCGTGGACGGCCGGCATGATGGGTGAACGCGGCCGGGTGTACATCTGCCTCATCGTCCGCATGTGGTGCCCACCCGGCCTGGACGCGCCCGAAAGGACGTGGCACAGCGAGGTCGAGCACATCCCGAGCGGACAACGGTGGCACTTCTACAGCCTGGAGGAGATGCTCGCGTTCCTGGCCACCCCCGAGTCGCTGCTGTCCGAGGGCCCCATTCTGCCCCGAGACGACTCGGGCCCAGAGCCCCCGAGGTGAGCCCCGTGCCCTACTCCCGTCCCGAACCCGGAACGGAGACGTGCAGCACAGACCCACCCCTGTTCCCCATGGAGAGCGTACCCCCAACCAGAGAGGAGGACAGCCATGGCCATCCCCCGACAGTGGATCTCCCGAATCGTACGGCTCGGGCTTCTGGTGGCCCTCATCGGCCTGCCAGCCCCCCAGCCAGCCCACGCGGAACCCACCGGCCCCACGGAGGCCCCAGAGCGTATCGTCGCGGAGAGCAGCGCGACCGTGCCCAACGAGTGGACCACCGGCGGCGGCCTGCTCTACTGGGCCAACCGCTGCTACGGCGGCGAATTCCGCGGCGACGGCTACCTGCGGCGCATGCCCATCTACCGGGGAACGATCCGCACCCTGGCCACGGTGGACCGGGACAACTGCTTCACCTTCCTGGCCATGGCCGCGGACGACAGCGGCCTCTACTACTACAGCCGGGACGCCAAGCGCATCGAGTTCCGGCCCGCGAACGACCCGGAGAACCCGGTCACGGTGATCTCCACCACCCGAGTGCCTCTGGGCAAGCTGGCCGTCGACGGCGACTACATCTACTGGATGGATTCCTACACCGTGGAAGGCCTGCTGCGGGCCAACGTCCTCCGGGTGCGCAAGGACGGTGGCGGAGGCGTCCAGATCCTGGACGCAGGGCGGGTGAACCCGGGCACCGGCCGCAACATCCTGGCCGTCAACGGCGTGGTCTACTTCCTGGACACCAACGGCCTCAACCGCATGGACTGCAGCTCCACCCCTTGTACAGCTCCCCAGGTGCTCGTTCCCGGAACCACAGGTCGGGACCTGCACTACGCGAATGAGACCACCCTCGTCCCCTTCTTCCAGCGGAGATACAGCCTCTACTGGGTGGAGGACACCAGCCCCGAACGGATCCGCCGCTACCACTGCCGATTCACACCCTTGCCCCTCCCCGGCCGCTGGATCTGCAGCGACTCGGTCCTCTACACCGCGCCGAACAACGACTGGAGCATCTTCACCCCTCTGCCCCAGGGCGGCAACCTCTACTTTGCCGAGAAGTACGCCAAGCTCAACGAAGATCCGGACGGCCGCATCCGCCGCCTGCCCCTGGGCGGCGGCACCGCGGAGTCCATCGTGGTGAATCGCCCCTACCTCGACATCGATCCGGGGGTCCAGGTGGACAGCCGCTACGTCTACTTCATGGACCAGGACAACACCCAGGCCGGCGTCTACCGCCTCCCCCTGGATGCCGCGGCCATCACCTGGGACCTGAAGGCCGACGGCCTGGAGATCACCCAGGCCATCCAGGATCTGGACCCGAACCCCAACAACGACGTTCCCCTGGTGGCGAACAAGACCACCTACGTCCGGGCCTATGCCCGGCTGCTCAGCGGCCCCACGGCCCGCAATGTGGAGGTCCGGCTCCACGGCAGTCGGGGCGGGGTGCCCCTCCCCGGCTCGCCGTTGAGCCCCTTGAACGGCGCGTTGGCCCTCTCCAGCGCCGTCACCTACGATCGGGCCAACCTGGATGACACCTGGCTCTTCCGCCTGCCTGCCAACTGGACGGAGGAGGGCGACATCACCCTGCGCCTGGAGGTGGATCCCCAGGGGATCTACGACGACAGCCGTCCCAACAACAACCGGCTCTCCCGCACGGTCACCTTCCACGGCAAGGCGCCCGTCTGCATCGTCTTCGTCCCCGTCCGTACCCACGGGCCCTACGCCTCCCTGGACAACCCCAACTTCTGGCCCATGGTCGACATGGCCCAACGGCTCTGGCCCACGCCGGACTACTGGATCTACTACCAGACCGAGGACATCGCGGAGCTGGGCTTCTTCTCCTTCAACCCCTACGAGCTGCCCGAGGACAACTGGAAGGTCCTCACCTCCCTCAACGTCCGGGACTTCTTCACCGATGACCCGGATCGATGTGACAACGCGGGGGCCAAGACCCACTACGTGGGCATGGTCCACCACAGCATCTCCACCCAGGGCGTCCTGGGTGTGGCCTACCGGGACGACAATGTGGCCTGGGTGAAGTTCCCGCCCGAATCCCCCACCTCGTCCAACGCCTTCGACTGGCCCGACGCCGGTATCACCCTGGCCCACGAGCTGGGCCACAACCAGGGACGCAAACATGTGGACTGCGGCGGCCCCGCCAACCCCGACCCCAACTACCCCTACCCCACCAACCAGATCGGGAACGTGAGCCCTACCGGCCACTACGGCTTCGACCCCAAGACCCGCACCGTGATCCCGCCGAACGGGGCCGCGGACTACATGTCCTACTGCAACCCCGAGTGGACCAGCGACTACACCTGGCGGGCCATCTACAACAGCCTCCACTCCACTGGGGCGGCCCAAGCGGCCCAGGTGGAAGAAGTCCTGGCCGGGGACATGGTCCTGGTGACCGGGGGCATCAACCCCACCGCAGGCGAAGGCACCTTGAACTACGCCTGGGTCTACCCGGCCACAGCCATGAGCGCAGGCATGCGGACCAAGTGGCTGGCCGCCATGGCCCGCAGCCAGACCTCCCAGGCCTCGAACGGGGTGACCTATCGGCTGCGCCTCCGGGACCCCGGCGGCGTCCTCCTGGCCGAACAGCCGGTGACCCCCCTGGAGAGCGAGGACCTGGACACCGAGACCCGGGCCTTCCTCCTCACCTTCCCCGCCCCCAGCGGCACGGTGGCCACGGTGGAGCTCCTGGCAGACGGCACGGTGCTGGACCGCCGTGCCCCGGGCACAGCCACCCCCACCGTGGCCATCCAGAGACCGACTGCAGGCCAGGTGGTGGACGACGTCCTGGAGCTCCAATGGCAGGCCCAGGACCCAGACCCCGACGACCAGCTCCTCTTCAGCGTCCAGTACAGCCCGGACAACGGCGCCACCTGGTTCTCCCTCCTCACCGACTACCCGGCCCCGCCCGGCGCGGACACGGTCACCCTCACCCTCCAGAACCTGGCCATCCCCGGCAGCCGGCCGGGCCAGGCCCGCATCCGGGTGGCCGCCAGCGACGGCTACCACACGGGCCTGGCCACCTCCCCAGGCTTCACCGTGACCAACCGCAAGCCCCAGGCCTTCATCGCCTCGCCCACAGCGGGGGAGAGCGTCCCTGCCGGCGAAACGGTGATCCTGCGGGGCGCGGGCATGGACGTGGAGGACGGCGGCCTGAGCGGCAACGCGCTGCGCTGGCGGCTGAACGGCCAGGACAGGGGCACCGGCCAGGAGGTGGAAGTGGCCGGCCTGGCGCCGGGCGACTACCAGGCCCAGCTCACCGCCACCGACAGCGACGGACAGAGCGACACGGCGACGGTCAACTTCCAGGTGACCGCTCTGGGCATCCCCCAGGGCGCCACGCCCACCCTGGACGGCTTCTGTGACGAGGCGGCCTACGGGGACGGCGTCTCTCTGCTCCTGGCTCCCTACAGCGACGGCCGCCAGGCCCAGGTGAGCCTGGTCCGGAATGGGGACTACCTGTGGGCCTGCTTCGCCAACATGGCCAAGGGCAGCGGTGGCCCCACGGCCTTCGCCGGGCTCCGGGTGGACGTGGACAACAGCCGGGATGCCCTGGCCCAGAGCGACGACTACGGCTTCTTTGTGGCCGAGGACGGCACGCCCTTCACCTACGCGGCGGACGGCGCGGGCGGCTTCGATGATCCCGGCCCGGGTGGGCTCACTGCCCGGGTCAGCGCCAGCGACAGCACCTGGAACGCCGAGCTGCGCATCGCCAAGGATGTGCTGGGCGGCTGGGATCACCGGGTGGGCCTGAACCTGGGCCACTACTGGGTCCGCTTCCAGGGGGACGACTACGAGTGGCCCTTCGACACGGTCTACAACCGACCCAACACCTGGGCCCTCACCGCCCTGGGCGAGCTGCCCCGCCTGGATGCCCTGACCCCCAGCTCGGCCACAGCGGGGGGAGCCGACCTCGATCTGGTGGTCCAGGGCCGCAACTTCCTGGACGGCGCGGTGGTGCGCTGGAACGGCACGGACCTGGCCACCCGGTTCGGCAGCAGCACGGTGCTCACGGCCACCGTGCCTGCGGCCCGGATCGCTTCCCCGGGCACGGCAACGGTGACTGTGCGCAACCCCGGCGGTGCGGACCTGGTCTCCAACGCCCTGCCCTTCCCGATCCGCAGCCCCACCCCGGCCATCACCGGCCTCTCCCCGGACCGGGCCCCGGTCCAGGGCAGCGGCTTCCCCCTCACCGTGGAGGGCCGCAACTTCCTGGACGGTGCCACCGTCCTGTGGGACGGCACAGCCCTGCCCACCACCTGGATCAGCGCCACCCGGCTCCGGGCCACGGTGGCCCCGGCTCACCTGGCCCGTCGGGGGCAGGTGGGCGTGGCCGTCCGCAACCCCGGCCCCGATGCCCCCGTCTCCGAGCCTGTGGCCTTCACCGTGGAACCCAGGCTCCTCTACCTGCCCCTGGTGACCCGGTGAGCCGAAGGCCGGGATAGGTCCAACCGCCACAGCACACGGGGCGGCGTCTCTGTGGAGACGCCGCCCCGCCGTTTGCAGATATCAAAAGAGATCCTCAGATCAAGTGACCCTTCCTTCGACGTGGTCTGACTACAAATAGGTCTCTTCAATGGAAAGGTGGCGGAGAACAAATTGCCACACCCGATTATCCTGGATTCCGGTGGGTATCTTACCGGCTCCTACCAGTTGGCCAAAACTCTCAAGGACGATACCCATCCCGCTGGATCCCTAAAACGGCCTAGAGGGATGGAGAATCGAAATAGATCTCCTTTTCCATTCCCTCCAAGGAGGACGCAAGAAGGTGACTATCCGCAACCACCCGCCAACGCACTGCCACTCGTGTTCCATGACCTGGGGAAGAAGCGACATGAAAAGTAGCACCGATCATACGGGCCCGCTCGCTCATGCCCGCAAGTCCAAAACGTCTTTCCCTCAATAAGGGGGCCCAGTTGGCCGGCACGGTGAATCCTACACCGTTATCCCACACCTCTAGAACAAGGATGGCACCATTCTGCTCGAGAGAGAGACTGATCTGAGTGGCTTGGCTGTGACGGATTGCATTGGCCAAGGCACTTTTAGCGATAGCGAAAAGGCTACTCTCGACTTCAGAAGGTAGACGGGTAGACAGCTCGCTTACCTGTACGTCCAAGCGCATGTGCGGAGCCAGATTTGCACTGTATTCACGCCCCAACGCCCGCAACGCGGGCACCAGTCCCAGCTCTTCCAAGACAGGAGGACGCAGACCATGGCACAATCGCCGCAGATCTGTGACTACCTTCTCCAACGTATGGAGCACCCGTCGAAAATCTTGAGGAACGAGGCCCTCGGATCCGTGTCGTGCTCGCAAGGCGTAGAGCTCTCCGTAGATATCCTGCATGATATGGTCGTGCAACTCACGAGCCAGATCACGACGGATGCGCTCGTCCGCCATCACCAGAGCATGGTGAAGATACTGCAGCTCTGTCGTCCTTGCCACAAGAGCTTGGTTCAGAACCCAGTTCTCCAAAGCCAGAGTACTAGGCGCGACGAGTAGGTGCAGAAGACGCAGTTCCTGTTCGGTATAGATGTCATCAGAGGCTTTAGGAGCCAACCAAAGCACACCCCGTACGAAATCGGAGGCAAAACCGAGAAAAAGACCTTTGGGGGGCAAGGCACTGGGATCCACAGCAACAGAAGGGGCAAGCCGATGCACCTGGGCAGCTCTCTGCACAGGCGATTCCACCAATTGGTGGGCGAGGGCCTGGATAGCCTCAATAGTTCGAGGCGCGAGAATCTGGTCTGGCTCGGCATGACATGTCCATCCTTTGGTCTGCTGCCAGACCAGGAGCACAGCTCCCGAGGCATCCAACAGCCTGGGCAGACGAATGGTGAGTAGGTGACGCAGAGCATCCTCAGTATGGCTGTGGGCGAGCTCCCGGGCCATCCTCTGTCCCGCGCGCAGCAGATCACCCTCGTATCCATAGAAGAGTCGGTTGATACCTTTGCCAACCCGATCTCGCAACGGCACGAAGAGAACTGCCAGCGAGGCACCAAGAACCGAATGTAGAAGCAGGGATGTTCCCATATGTTGTCCAACCGCCCACATCAGGGCAAAGACGATGGCCCAATGTAACCCCAACAGAATCAATACAGCCAACGTATAGACCAGGGCTCGATTGAGCACCCGATCGACGGCAGAAAAATCCTCTCGGCGGAGGGCGATCAGATAGGCTACCGGGATGAGCACCTGACTCATCATAGAGAGGCGGGCCGGAACAGACTGCCAGCTAGGAAGGACAAACAGCATCACCAGCGCGGTAAGAGTGAAGAGCAAGACCAGCCCAGTGGCCCCCGCGATAAGGCGAATACGGCTATGAACCCGTCGGATATCGCTACGTAGATAGCCGTAGAGGAGCGTGCCTCCGACGAGAATTCGTGCAAGTACATCGTAGACGAATGCACTGAGGATGAAAATAGCCGTGAGAATGGCAACAGGACGTCCAAGGGAGATAAGACCTATCAGGATACCAAAAGCCAATAGGAACATCCCGGCTCGACGGTGCCAGACAAGTGCGCGAAGGAATTTACCTGGCGGGATCGGGAAAGGGAAAAAACGGTGGAAGTGGACGTAGCTGAAGGCTGTGATTATCGAAAGCAGCACCAGATACGGCATCTCCTGTAACGTGTACACCTGGTTGAGGAGAATGTTGAGCGCCGCTAGGTAGGCAAAGATGATGAAACGTTTGGCGTCGTCGGAGGGTCGACGTGTCCGCAAGAACACATGGACTCCGGCCGCCCAGAAGGCCAAGGCCGAGAGCAGCGGCCATCCAAGAGTGCCAAGCCGACGCCAGGGAAGCGCGGTGGCCTGCAGAGGGGCTGTGATGCGCTGGCCATTACGCTCCCACTCCAATACCACTCTCTCGCCTGGTTCCAGGCTATCGAGAAGGTGACGATCGGTGGAGCCGTTGACACCAAGCAGCAGATCGCCTACCCGGAGATTGGCCTGGGCTGCAGGACTATCCGGGTGGATGACGGCCACCCGATTGCGGAAATCCACCTGCATCCCCGTATAGCCTGTAGCGTGAAAGCGCATGAAACCCACTGTGAGCACAGCTACAGGAACGATCACTATGAGCACGGCCAAAGCCAGACGTGAAGCTCCGCCACGAAATCCGGTTCCCATCATGCATAGCTCCTCATGTCCCTCTTGGAACTTCCATGGGAAAACCTGGATGACAGAAAGGAAAGCTGAAAACGGGCCAGCCAATCGTACCTGTCCCGAGGCATCGCCCCTAAAGGTCACGGATATCCGTGGTATGGACCGCACTCGTCCCACTGAAAGGTCCGATGGGGGAGGACGAAAATGACCCCCCTTGGGGATCTGAAATTGACACCGAAAGGGGATGACTTTCGGCCTGTGGTCGCTATAGTTGTGCTCAGATGGGTGGGGCCTTACCTGTCTCGACTACAAAGCCAATCTCACCACAATGCCATGAGGAGGTGCACTGTGAAACACAAAGCTATCTCGGCGCTCGTCGTGATGGTCCTGTTCTTCACCACGGTGTTGAACGCGGCGGCGGCCACCATTCCGGCGGAGCCGGTTCCAAATCTCTACACCGGGCAACCTGGAACAACTGCTGAAGCAGAGCCAGAAGCTGTCCCAGCGCTCGCTGGTGCTTTCCTGTTGGGGGTCGCGGCCAGCTTCGTGGCTAACGCGGCCTACGATTATGCCAAACACCAGAATTGGATCTGGGACAACGAGGAGCCCAAACTCCTGGATTCTCGAATGGAACCAGCCTTCGACTACTAGACGTGCGGAGTTCGTCGGGCACGGAATCGCTTGATTCCGTGCCCGACCTATAAGAGACAGAGAGGGGCGCGGACGACACGATCAATGGCATCATAGCGAGTCCCGGTAAAGTCGGGTTCCATCCATATACACGGATGGCCAAGACAGGGGGGAGAGAAGAAGATGAGCATCCATCTCCATCCAGGAAGGAAGAGTAGTTTCTGTGGACTCACGCGCGGGCTGTTGAATTTCTTTCCCATCGGGATAGCCTTGGTGCTAATCGTCCACTTTGGGTTCACGATGGCGTATCTAACACCGCTGAACCCCATCAAACTTCGAGTCTACGACTCGATCATCGCGTATATGCATCCATTCTTCGTCCAGAACTGGCACCTCTTCGCCCCTGACCCGGTCAAGGATACCCGGGTGTTAACAGTAGCATGTCGATTACGAAATCCAGACGGCAGCACATCGGTCACGGCTTGGGCGGATATCTCCACACCTCTCCGACAGGCACGCTATCGCAACCGATTCACGCCGGCGGACCGGCTTGACCGTCCCCAATCCAGCGCGGTCCATGCCATTTTCAACCGCGACGAGACCCTGAATACTTTGCTGAAACGTCGCACAGAGGAACCATCAGAATACAACACTCTGGTCGATGAGCTCGTCGAGATTGACGCACGCGAACGGGAAAACGGAGTGCTATTGCTCAACCGAATTGCATCGGCCCATTGTGACCGACTCTACGGTCACGGCCGTACAGAGGCTGTGCAGGTGCGCATCGTCGTGTTGCGCTTTCCCCGCTTCTCCCAGCGTCATTTGCCCGATGAAGCAGGCGAACTCAGCTACATCCTCCTGGATTGGGCCCCTTATGAGGAGGTTGCCCCACTGGTTCTGGCGGAGGTGAACCGATGAACGTCCTTCAAACATGGCAACGATGGACCGAGACCTTCGGTCAGGAACGGCATTTGATCGGCGCCAGCTTCTTTCGAATCGGTGCTGGATTAACCCTGCTCTATCAATATCTGATCAACTACCACCAACGCCATTACCTCTACGGCCCCAATGCGGTTTGGCCATACGATCGATTTCTCGAAAAATTACGTGAAGCCGGTTCCTTTTCTCTATATGCATTTAGCAATCACCCGATGGTGTTCGAGGCGATCTTCCATCTGGGCATTCTGGTGACGGCCCTCTGGGTGCTGGGATGGCGCACCCGGATCATGACACCTCTCACATATATTTTTCTGTGGTCCCTACATGAACGCAACCCCACCTTATGGGACGGTGGTGACAATGTACTGCAGATTGTCATGGTATACGCGATCTTTGCCAACCTGGGAGCTCACTTCTCCCTGGATGCGGAACGACGGCGGGAAATGACACATCGGCGACCGAATACATGGCAGCAGATAGCAGCCATGTGTCATAATGGAGCCATGCTGGCCTTCGCACTCCAGCTCTGCATCGTATATGCCACGGCTGGACTCTACAAAGTCCAAGGCGAGATGTGGCAAAGCGGCACGGCACTGTACTACGTCATGAGGGTAGACGAATTCACTTGGCCGGGTTATAGTGAACGCGTGTACCTCAACGTACCGCTCATCGTAGCATCAAGCTACGCAACGGTCGCTTTTCAAGTGAGCTTTCCGTTTCTCTTCTTCCTGAATCGCTGGACACGCCGGTTGGCCTTGCTGGCTGCCTTTGGCTTCCATCTTGGAATTGCCCTGTTCATGGGGCTCATTACCTTCTCAGCGATCATGATCAGCATTGAGCTCGCTCTCGTCAGCGACGATGAATACCGCTCCCTTGGGCGCTGGTTCAGAGATCTCGGGGTGGGAATCTGGCGTCGGTTCGCTGTCCGAGTGGTAGGCCCGAGTCACAAGGACCTGTTGGAACCATTCCGGGTTCAGGTCTTCTATGATAATGGGTGTCCGTTCTGTCAGCGCACCCTGGTCCGCCTGCAGAAACTAGACTGGCTTGGGCTGCTGGAGCCGATTCCGTTCCGTCAACCCGGAGTCGTGGAACACTATGGACTGGATGAAACTCGAATTGAAGCCCGAATCCAGGCTCGCTCCATCAACGATAGTGAACCCGCCGAAGGCATCGGTGCATTCCGGTTAATTGCTTCGCGGCTTCCTGCGTTGTGGCCCATGTGGCCGTTTCTGTACATATCGGAGCATCTGGGCATAGGCCAACGCCTGTACGATTGGGTGGCTGCACGCCGTCAAACCATTCCCGTCCAATGCACATCAAGTTGTGGACTGGAATCGGCTGAACCGTATGACAGAACCAGTATCAAACCAACAAGCCCAGAACTGTGGGTAAACCACATGTCCGTTCGTTGTGACGGATGAGAACAACACAGGAGCGATGGTGCTGTGACTCAACTGGTCCCTATGGAACTGCTTGCCTTGGCTCGAAAATGGCCCCAGGCCAGCACCCGCCGCGAGAAGCAAGTATCCCCGGAGAAGGAAGATACACAGACGCGGAGCGCAGGCCTCCTGACCTACACCTTCGTGCGCACCGCGACCATGCACTATGTCTACGCCAACCGCCAGCCCGGCCCGGTGGAGATCTGGCTGTCCCTGCCACCGGAACT
>JALSIX010000131.1 GCA_026989655.1 Caldilineaceae bacterium | reverse complement strand
CTCCAGGCCTGTGTGGGCCACCATGTGCCGCCATGCGGAGCCGAGGGCCGGCACCTGCCGGCCGGCCAGGACCACCAGGACATTCTGCAGCTGGCCATCCCGGACCCGGGAGAGGAACTGGCCCTGGATCCAGGCATCGGCCTCCTGGCTCACCTCCTCGTAGGAGTCGAACAGGAAGACGGCCAGCCGTGCCTCGGTGAGGCGCACCAGGCAGGCGAAGAAGGCGTCGGTGATGCGGATCTCCACGGCCCGACGGGCCCTCTCGCTGTCCGCGTGCACGAAGAAGAAGTTGTCCTTGACGATGTCCCGTCCGGCCACGTCGCCCATCGAGACGGTGCTGTCCGCCAGGGTGCCTCCTTCGGTGGCCACGCCCAGGGACACCTCCCCCCGGCCTGGGCCGGTGGTCAGGCGGATCTCGATGCCGGTCAGGTCGTTGATGAGCTGGGTCATGGGGTTGAAGGAGGCCGGCCCGAGCTGGTCTCGAGCCTGGCGAACCAAGGTGAGGTAGTCCCAGGGACGCCGATCTCGGAAGTCGAAGTGGGTCACAGGGACGTCCTGCGCGCGGCACTCGTGGCGCAGCACCTGGATCAGCCAGGTCTTGCCCATGTTGGCCGGGGCCTCCACCACCATGATCTGCTTGGGGGTCTCCCGGGCCAACATCTTCAAGAAGCCCCGATGCTGTTTCTCACGGTTGACGAACCACGCCAGGTACTGGGGCTGGGTCATGGGCAACCCTCACGCCTCCGGGTCCTCCTCTGGGGGACGGAGATCGCGGCCGGCCACGTCGCCGATGGAGATGGTGCTGTCCCGGACACTGCCTCCACGGTCGCCGATGTGGATGCGGACCGTGCCCTCGGGTTCGGGCTCCGGTTCGTCGGCCCGGTGGACCGGCTCCGCGGGTCGGGCGAAGATCCGGCCGTCCGCTGCATGGGTGTAGAGGGCTGGAACGGCCCAGGCGGCCGTGTATCCGGCAAAGTAGATGGCCTTCCGGGCCTCCACCAGGGCCGTGTCCAGGGCAAGGCCTTCCGCCAGGGCCGAGTAGAAGACACGGGCGAAGGTCACCGCGGCCCGGTCGGGTATGCTCGCCTGCATGGCCGCGCAGGCCGCGATCCCCTGGCGGACCAGGTGTTGGGCGATGCCGCCGAAGGGGTCCACGGAGGTGGCCTGGGCCGTGTCGCAGGAGTTGAGCACCACCAGGCGCAGGGAGGGCCGATCCTGGAGGAGCACCCCCAGTTGGCTGGCCGAGACCGGACGTGTCCGGCCTTCTTCGTCCTGGAAGGCGAGAAAGCCCTGGCCCTGATCCCGGTCGAACAGGCCGTGGCCGACGAAATGGAGGACGTGGACCGGCTCCCGTCGCAGCCATCCCTGGACGGTGGGCAGATCGGCCTGCTCCGCCCACCGGATCTGCACCAGACCCCGGTCCACCGCGGGGGCCAGGGCCTGGGCCAACACCGCCTGCTCCCGTTCCACCGAGAGAGGAGGCAGGTCCGTGGGGCTTGCGAGGAGGGCCAGGATGCGGAGAGGCGGCGCGAGGGCCAGGGCGCGATCGGGTTCCGGCATCTCCAGGTAGCGGAGCAAAGGCGTCTGTCCGGACAGGGCCAGGAAACGCCGGCCCTGGGGATCGTAGAGGATCTCCCAGGGGACCGGGAGCAGCTCGGGCGCGTCCAGCAGCCGCAGGCGGAGACGCAGCCCTTGGCCCTGGCCCGCGGCCCGGTCCAGGCTGCGGCGGAAGAGCTGTTCCACCTGTCCACGGAACACCTGCCGGAAGAGGGTCTGCCCCCAGCTCTGCAGCTCGACCTCGGGGAGCTGCCGAGCTCCCGTGCCCCCCAGACGTCCCGCCCTCGCCCACCAAGCGGCTAGGTCCAGGTCCGGCGAGCAGGGTTCCTGGGCCTGGCCCGCGGGTGAACTCAACACCCGAGCCCGGTAACCACCCTCCACAGGCTCCAGCATGAGGTCGAAGTCCAGATACGCAGAGGCCATGGGGCCATCCTTTCACATCGGCCGGAGGTGCACCCTGCCCTGAAAACGCAGCCAGCCGACCTGGTCGTCCTCCCCACGGAGAGGCCCCAGGATCTCCGCTCGTTCAACAGAGCCCGTTCGATCTGGCTGCAGGGATGGGCATAACGGCCCGCATAGGCGGCCGTCCTCTCCCGGCCCTGGTCCACCGACTGGGGCCGGGGCAGAGAAAGGCCCAGGAGTCTCTTCCGTCGCCCTTCGGGCCAGTCGGCGCCCCGGGTCCGCGTCGTGAGGGTGGCCACGGCGAAGCGGTACTCGGCACCCATGTGAGCAGAGAGATCTGGCCTACCGTCGCGGCGCCGTGGAAGATCCGGCGCACACCGCCTGTGTCCTCCACCATCCATGCCAGGCCGCCACGACGATCTGCCCCCAGGAAGACCTGGGAAACCTGCATGGCGGCCACGGCCTTCGGGGGCCGGCAGCCGGGTCCCATCGGGCAGGATGCCCGCCAAGTGCGCTCCTGGAGATTCCGGGAATGAGGGAAGGGCAACCGCCTGTGGTTGGCAGTATACCATGGGAGGGAAAGGGGCTTCAACGGGCGCAGGAGGGCCGCCCTCTCCGACAGGGTGTTGCCAAGACCCGCCCCAAACACACACCACGCCGCGGGGACCCGAGGGAGCGATTCCCGTGGGGTTGACCGCACGCAGAAATCGGATACCCTGGAAGACAGGGAGAGGGAGACGGGGAAGCGGGGCCGAGAGAGCCGTGGCCGGGGAACAAAGCCCAGGGCAGGAGATGGCCATGCCCAACACCTTCGACTACCGGAGATTCTACGACCGCCTGGCCCGGATCTACGCCCCCATGGCCAGGCTGTGGTGGCCGTACACGGCCCGGGCCCTGTCCTGGTTGCCTGCCCAGGGCCCGGTGCTGGAGATCGGACCCGGCCCGGGCTATCTCCTGGCCACCATGGCCCGGCGGCTACCGGCTGTGGGGGTGGACCTTTCCTGGGCCATGCTGTGTCAGGCTCGGACGCGCCTGGCCAGGGCCGGGGTGCGGGCCGAGCTCGTCCAGGGGGACGCCTGCGCGCTCCCCTTTCCATCCCAGAGCTTCCAGGCCGTGGTCCTGACCTTCGCGTTCAGTGCCATCCCCGACGGCTCCAGGGCCCTGCGCGAGGTGGCCCGGGTCCTGGCACCCGGGGGCCGGGCCGTGCTGGTGGACGCGGGGATTCCCGACGACCGCAACCCCATGGCCCGAGGCCTGGCCCGGATCTGGGAACGATTTGGCGCACACATGCGGGACGAACCGATCCTGATGGCCCGGGCCGGGCTACAGGTGATGGCCCGAGAGGAGTTCGGTCCCTGGCGGTGTATGCGGGTGGTGGTCGGCCACCGACCGGAGCGGCCCAGCCCGGGGCTGGCCGGAACGGGCGACAGGAGGTGACAGCGCCCTGTCCCCGCACCTCCGGCGGCCTCAGGGAGCCCGGTCTTCCTAGGTCTGGGAGGGGGAAGCACGCCCGGGGTCGGAGGCCGGAACGCTCCCCGGGCCGGGAGGGACACGTCGGGGTCCCTCTCACCGTCGCTCCCGGGGCAGGTGGCCCACCACCCGGGTGAAGAGCTGGTATCCCAGCCACCGGAAGGGTTCCGGAGGCAAGGGGCTGTAGCTGTCGAAGAGGAAGGGAAGGCCCCGCCAACGACAGTCATCCCCCGCGTAGAGATCCGTCAACACCTCCCCGGCCACGTTGGTCAGGGTCACGCCGTGGCCGCTGAACCCCACCGCGTAGTAGAGATTGCGGTACTCCCCCCGGACGCCCATGAGCACATTGCGCCGCAGGGTGAGGCCGAGGGTACCGGTCCAGTGGGAGACCACGGGAAGGTCTCGGCTGCCGGGCAGATAGCGGTGCAGGGTACGTCGCATCCCCGCCAGGGCGCGGGCAGAGCGCCGGGCATCCCCCCGATAGGCGGTGCCGTTGCCGAAGATGTACTCCACCGCGTGGCGGCTGCCGCCGCCGAAGACCATGTAGCCCTCCTGGGTGCGGGTGGAGTAGGCGATCCGGTCCAGATCGTCGTTGTAGCCGGCCCATCGACGCCATCCCACGGCCTCCCAGTCCTCTGGGGTCAGCGGGCCCAGGGCCATGACATGGGCGATGACCGGGAAGACCGCGTCCCGGAAATATCCCAGCTTGCCCGTGTAGCCGTTGGTGGCCAGGACCACGGCATCCGCGCGGACCTCGCCCTGAGGGGTGACCAGGCGGATGATCCGCCCCTCGTCCACCCGATAGACCGGGGTCTGCTCGTAGATCTCCACCCCTTGGTCCTGGAGCACCGGCCGCAGGGCCCGGACGTACTGGGCCCCGTTGAGCTGCCCGGCTCGGGGATCCAGGATGGCGCCATAACCGGCCTGGAAGCCCAGCTCCCGTTCCAGGGTCTCCCGGTCCACGAACCGATCCGGAATGCCCAGGGAGCGCCGGTACTCCACCTCCGCGTGGGCCTCCTCGGCCCGTCGGGGATCCGTGAAGACGGTCAGACAGCCGTCCCGCCGGCAGCTCACATCCAGGCGGTGGCGCCGGATGATGGCCTGGATGGTGTCCATGCCCTGGTCCGTCACCTGGTAGATCCGCCGGTCCAGCTCGGGGCCCAGGGACTCCTCCGGGGGCAGCCAGTGGAGCATCATGCCTCCATTGCGGCCCGTTGCACCGTTGCCCAGGCTACGGGCCTCCAGGAGCACGATGCGGCGATCCGGGAAGCGGCGGCTCATGTGATAGGCGGTGGAGACACCGGTGAACCCCCCACCGATGATGGCCACGTCCGCGCGCAGGGCACCTCTCAGGGGCGGGTTCGGCCGATAGTCCGGGGTGTACGCAGCCGCCCAGAGGGCGTCGTTCTCGTCGATCTCCAGAGGACGTTCGGGCGCGATCCGCCCCCACACCGTCCAGGTCACGGCCGTGGCCTGGGCCGCCATGGTCAGGGCTCGGCCCAACCACCGCATGGCTTCCATGGTTCCCCATCTCCCCGGTTGGCTGGAACAGATGTGGATGGTACAATGAGCGGCATAACAGCGATCGCTGGGTTGTCGTCATCCGGACGAAAGAAAAGAGGCCCGAAGCCGCTGGCCCCCTGTTGGCCCGACCTCCTGTCCGCTCCAGGCGAGTTGCTACGAGACCGCACCATGGAGTCCGAGCGCCCCACGCCGAAGGCTGAACCCGGTCTCCGGGAGCTGCTGCGCAACCCCAACTACCGCTGGCTGTGGCTCGGCCAGGTCATCTCCAACTTCGGCGACAGCCTCACCAGCCTGGCCCTCCTGATCCTGGTGAATCGCCTGACCGGCTCCACCGCGGCCCTGGCCACCGTGGCCATCCTCATGGCGGTTCCCCAGGTGACCCTGGGCCTGCTGGCCGGGGTCCTGGTGGATCGCTGGGATCGCCGGACCACCATGATCCTGTCCGACCTGATCCGGGCCCTGTTCATCCTGGGCCTGGCCCTGGTGCGAGAGCCGGAGGATCTCTGGCTCCTCTACCTCCTGACCCTGCTCCAGGCCTCGGCCGGTGTCTTCTTCACCCCGGCCCGCATGGCGCTGTTGGCCCGAGTGGTGGAGCCGGAGGAGCTCCTGGCGGCCAACTCCATCGCCCAGACCAGCCGCATCGTCTTCTACACCCTGGGAACCGGTGTGGCCGGCTTCGTCATCGGCCTGTGGGATAACTTCGCCCTGCTCTTTGGGCTGGACGCGTTGACCTTCGCGGCCTCGGCCTGGTTCACCTGGCGGGTGATCGCACCGCCCCGCTCCAAGGACCCGAAGGCCGGGGACATGGGGGCCATCCTGGCCGATCTGCGCCAGGGGCTGGCGACCATCTTCGCCTCTCGGATCCTCCTGGGGGTCATGGTGGCCTCCACCATCGTCATGCTGGGTGTGGGCGCGGTGAACGTCCTCTACGTCCCCCTGCTGGTGAACGAGCTCCAGATGCCCGAGACCTGGTTCGGAGCCATGGACGCCTCTCAGGTGACCGGCATGGTGCTGGGGGGAACCCTGACCGCGCTGGCCGGGAACCGGGTCCAGCCCACCCGGGTGGTGAGCCTGGGCCTGGTGGGCACCGGCATCATGCTGGCCACCTACAGCCAGGTGACCCACATCTGGCACGTGCTGGCCCTGTTGTTCCCCACCGGGCTGGTGTCCGCACCGGTCCACGCCTCTGTGGCCACCCTCACCCAGACC
This sequence comes from Caldilineaceae bacterium, assembly GCA_026989655.1. Taxonomy (GTDB): domain Bacteria; phylum Chloroflexota; class Anaerolineae; order Caldilineales; family Caldilineaceae; genus JALSIX01. Next base: position 3,299 of record JALSIX010000131.1, on the reverse strand, counting down.
GCGGTGCCCGATGCCCTGCGGGGTCGGACCAGCGCAGCCATGCAGACGGTGGTGGGGACGGCCAACATCACCTCCATGGCCCTGGCCGGGGTGTTGGCCGACCTCATGGGCGTGCGCCCCGTCTTCCTGATCGCCGGGGTCCTGGTGGTTCTGGCCGGACTGGTCTCGGCCTTCATCTTCGGCCCAGAGCCCGCGGTCTCGGCCCCGGCCGCGAACTCCCCTCCCGCCCCCCCTTCCTGAAGGATCGTGTCTCCCGGAGCGCGGGGATGGCAACGCCCGCAGGCGGCCGTCATCCGGGGACTGCGCCCCCCATGCCTTTGCCCGCCTGGGATGGGCGCTCAACGGCCTTGGATGTGGACCCAGAGTCCGCCCTTGGGACGCAGCGTGCCCACCGCGTCCACCTCCAGCTTGGCCCCAGGGGTCAGGTTCAGCACATAGCGCTGGTGGATCATGGCCAGGGCCAGGGTGCCCTCGGCCAGCGCGAAGTGGTTGCCGATGCACTGGCGCGGGCCCGCGCCGAAGGGGATGTACGCGAAGCGGTGGCCCGGCCCCCGCCCTCCGGGCAGGAACCGTTCGGGCTCGAACCCCTCGGGGTTGTCCCAGTAGCCCTCGTGGTGGTGTACGCCGTACACGTGGATGAGGAGGGTCTCGCCGGGCCCGATGGGAATCCCGGCCAGCTCATCCGGCCCCACCGACTCGCGCATGAAGACAGGCAGCGGCGGATAGATCCGCAAGGTCTCGGAGAAGACGGCCCGGGTGTAGGTCAACCTGTCCAGATCTGGGGCCGTGGGCCGCCGACCGTCCAACACCATGTCCACCTCGGCCTGGAGCCGCCGACGCACGGCCGGGTGGGTGGAGAGCATGCCCAGGGCCCAGGTAAGGGTGATGGCCGTGGTCTCGTGGCCGGCCAGGAAGAGGGTCACCAGCTCGTCCCGAAGCTGCCGATCGTCCATGCCCTGGCCGGTCTCCTGATCTCGGGCCTGGAGCAGCTTGCCCAACAGATCGGTGCCGTACTCCCCGGAACGACGGCGATCCTCGATGAGCCGGTAGATCAGCCGATCGATCCGCTCCAGGGCCTGGCGGAAGCGCCGGTTTCGGCGCGAGGGCAGACGATGGCTGATGGGCACGATCTCCTGGCCCCGCTCGGAGATCACCTCCAGCAGGAAGGTGAACTGCTCCCCCACCTCCCGGACCTCCTCCGGGGTCAGGCTGTTGGTGAAGAGGGTCCGGGTGACCACCTCCATGGCCAACCGCATCATCTCGTCCTGGATGTTCAGAGGCTGGCCGGTCCCCGCGTGGATCTGCCAGCGGTCCAGCATCTCCTGGACGGTCTGGACCATGGTGTCCACCAGGAGAGCGATGGAAGGACGCACGAAGGCCGGCTGCAACAGCCGACGTTGGCGCCTCCAGAAGGCCCCCTCGCTGAGGAAGAGGCCGTTGCCGATCAGAGGCGCCGCGATCTGCATCCGCGCGCCCTTCACATAGTTCCCGTTGTTCATCTGGAGCACATGGCGCAGGACCTCGGGATCCCGGACCACGTAGGCATCCCGCCCACCGGGAAAGCGCAGGCGGAAGAGATCGCCGTGCTCCTGGTGCATCCGCAGGAGCACCTCGTGGAAGAGCCCCTCCCGCAGGTCGAACAGGTTACCCAGCAGGGGAAATCCCCGGGGGCCCGGCACCCGAGACGGGGCAGATGTGGGGCGGGTGATGGGATCGATCATGGGTGGGTTGGTCCTCCTTGAAAACGCCCGACCTGCACAGCCGGCTCGACAGCTCGACAGAGGCCTGGAGAGGCCTGGGAGACCGCAAGGAGACCGGCCCAAGGGGCCGGCCCTCTCCAGGGCCCCCCGGGGCGCAGATGGCCACCCCGGGAACGCACGCCCCCCAATCGGCCACTATACCCAAACTCCCGAGGAGCCCCAAATCCGCGGAGCCGGGACAGCCGCCCCCTCAGATCTGCTGGATCCAGCCATCGTCGTGGCGCTGGAAACGTCGATAGAGCTCCTCCAGGGTCTCCGGGGCCAGGCGAAGCCCCTGCTCCACCTGCCGGATGTTGGAGAGCAGGTGCTCTGGATTGCGGGTGCCCACGATGGCCGTGTGGACCTGGGGATGGCTGAGGACGAAGCCCAGGGCCAGGGCAATCCGGTCATCCGGCGCCCCAGGAATCGGGCCATCCTGGGCCATGATCCGATAGCGACGGAAGTACTCGTCCGCATAGGGCAGGGGGCTGCGGGGGGCACCCCAGGCACCGTTCGCGATGGGGCGCTTGACGATCAGCCCCATGTCCTGCTCCGCCACCCGAGGGAAGAGCCCCTCGCGGGCCCGCTGGTCCACCAGGTTGAAGCTGGTCTGGAGGGTGTCGAAACAGCCGCTTTCCACAGCCCAGCGGGCGGCCTCGTTGTCGCCGCTGTAGCCGATGAAACGGACCTTCCCCGCCTGCCGGGCGTCCTGGAGGGCCTGGATCACCTCGCCCCGTTCCAACACCTCCACCTCGCAGGAGTGGAGCTGGACCAGGTCCAGCACATCCGTGCGGAGCCGACGCAGGCTTCGCTCGATGCTATGGGTGACCAGCGAGGCGCTCCATTCGGGCGGATCGCCGTCCTCCACCCGGTGGCCGGCCTTGGTGGCCAGGATGAACTCGTCACGACGATGGGCCACTGCCCGGCCGATGCGCTCCTCGCTCAGGCCGTAACAGGCCGCGGTGTCCAGGAAGTTGATCCCATGGTCCAGGGCCAGGTTGAGGACCCGATCTGCCTGGGACGGCTCCACGGCATCGGCCACGCCGATCTCCCACAGGCCGATGCCCAGGCGGCTGACCTGGAGCTCTGTCCTGCCCAGGCGACGCGTTTCCATGGTACACCCTCCTATTTCCTGCGGTAGCGGACGTAGAGTTCCCGACGAAGGTCATCCGGCTCCAACGTGAAACGGGCCGGCGGCCCTACCGGATTGCCGGCTCCGTCCACCAGCTGGACCACCCACTCGCCCGCCGGTGGCTCGAAGAAGGCCAGGCCCAGGTTGGCGAAACGGGTGTACGGGCTGGGCCCTGGGCGGGTCTCTCCCGGGAGCCCACCGCTGGATCGGCCCAGCACCTCCAGGGGGCGGCCATCCTTGAGCACCCGGAGGGTGTAGCCCTCCAGGGCCAGCGCGTCCTCTCCGTAGACGTAGACGTAGATCCGCACCTCGTCCACCGTGGTGATGGGGCTGGGGAACCGCTCCGCAGCCTCCAGCGCGAAGGGGTAGTCCGGTGTGGGTGTGGGGCTGGGTGTAGGGGTCGAGGTGGGGGTGGGGGTGGCGGATGG
>JALSIX010000130.1 GCA_026989655.1 Caldilineaceae bacterium | reverse complement strand
CATCCCCTTCAAACGCCTGGAAAACGAGGACCGCTCCTTCCGCTTCGTCCTCCCCTCCACCCAGGACTACCGCATCACCGTGGCCCGCCCCCAGGGCACCTCCACCTACACCCTCACCATCTCCATCGAGTGAAAGCCCCATGAAACTGGTCGCGGATCTGCACATCCACTCCCACTACTCCCGGGCCACCAGCAAGGACCTCACCTTCCCCCACCTGGCCCGCTGGGCCCAGCTCAAAGGTGTCCAGGTGGTGGGGACCGGCGACATCGCCCATCCCGGCTGGCTGGCCGAAATGGAGGAACACCTGGTCCCCGCAGAGGAGGGGCTCTACCGCCTTCGGGATGACCTGGAGCACTCGGTGGCCCAGGAGACACCCCGGGCCTGTCGGGCCCCGGTCCGCTTTCTCCTGGCCGGGGAGATCAGCAACATCTACAAACGGGGTGGAAAGGTCCGTAAGATCCACCACGTGGTCTTCCTGCCCCACCTGGACGCGGTGCGCCGCTTCCAGCAGCGGCTGGAAACCATCGGCAACATCCGGGCCGATGGCCGCCCCATCCTGGGCCTGGATTCCCGAGATCTGCTGGAGATCGTCCTGGAGACCGACGAGCAGGGCTATCTGATCCCCGCCCACATCTGGACGCCCTGGTTCGCCCTCCTGGGCTCCAAGTCCGGCTTCGACTCGGTGGAGGAGTGTTTCGGCGACCTCGCGGCCCATATCTTTGCCCTGGAGACCGGCCTCTCCTCGGATCCGCCCATGAACTGGCGGGTCTCCAGCCTGGATCGCTACACCCTGGTCTCCAACTCGGATGCCCATTCGCCGGGGAAGCTGGCCCGGGAGGCCACCCTCTTCGACACCGAGCTGAGCTACTCCGCCCTGTACCAGGCCATGCGCAGCGGCGATCCGAACACCTTCCTGGGCACGGTGGAGTTCTTCCCAGAGGAGGGGAAGTACCACTACGACGGCCACCGCAAGTGCGGTGTCCGCTGGGAGCCCACCGTCACCCGAGAGCACCGGGGCCGCTGCCCGGTCTGCGCCAAACCCGTCACCGTGGGCGTGATGCACCGAGTGGAGGAACTGGCCGACCGGCCGCCGGGAGCACGCCCCTCCCGGGCCCGGCCCTTCCACAGCCTCATCCCCCTGCCCGAGGTCCTGGCCGAGATCCACCGGGTGGGTGCCGGCAGCAAACGGATCCGCCGGGAATACGCCTCCCTGCTGGACCGTCTGGGTCCCGAGCTGGCCATTCTCATGGACGTGCCCTTGGAGGAGATCCGGCGGGCCGGCGGCCCCCTGCTGGCCGAGGCCATCCGCCGGATGCGCACGGGCCAGGTGGTTGCCCAGGCCGGCTACGATGGCGAGTATGGGGTGGTGCGTCTCTTCCAGGAGGACGAGCTGACCCGCTCCTTTCAGGCCGGACTCTTCCACGTTCCTCAGGCCCAGGAGCCCACCGCGACCTCCCCGACCTCAGGCCACCCCTCAGCCCGCCCGAAGCCGGTGGACACCTGGCCTCCAGGAGCATCTCCTTCCGAAGAGCTCCCCAGGGCGCGGAGGCCAGAGCGCCTGGACGCCTCCCACACGCATCCGCTCCATGCCTGGTGGGAACAGCTCAATCCGGAACAGCAGGAGGCGGTCCTGTGCACAGACCGGCCCCTGGTCATCGTGGCCGGGCCGGGCACGGGCAAGACCCGTACCCTCACCGTGCGCATCGCCCACCTGATCCTGGACCGGCAGGTGCCGCCGGAACAGATCCTGGCCATCACCTTCACGGTCAAGGCCGCGGAGGAGATGCGAGAGCGCCTGGCCGGCCTGTTGGAACCCCAGGTGGCTGCCCAGGTCACGGTGAGCACCTTCCACGCCCTGGGCGCGGGCCTGGTGCGAGAGTGGGCCCAGGCCCTGGACCTGTCCCCCCACTTCGTCATCCTGGACGAACAGGAACGGCGCGAGCTGGCCCAAGCCGCCTTCCCGAACCGATCCCGCCCCCAGGTGGACCGACTCCTGGAGCGGATCTCCTGGGCCAAGGCCCGGCTCCAGCTTCCCAACACCCCAGGGGCCATCTCCGACGACCAGGAGCCGGGGTTTCGAGCGGACTATGCCCGATACCAGGAAGCGCTGCAGGAGGCCCGAGCCCTGGACTTCGATGACCTGGTGGTCTACTCGGTGCACCTGCTGGAACATCACCTGCCGGCCCAAGAGGCCATCCACGGCCGATACCGATGGATCTCCGTGGACGAATACCAGGACGTGAACCCAGCCCAGTATCGGCTGCTCCGGCTGCTGGCCGCAGGTGGAGCCAACCTCTGCGTCATCGGCGACCCGGACCAGGCCATCTACGGCTTCCGAGGAGCCGATCATCGCTTCTTCCTCCGCTTTCAGGAGGACTACCCCGACGCCCACCGGGTCCAGCTCACCCAGAGCTACCGCTCTGCCCAGGCCATCCTGGATGCCGCCCAACAGGTGATCGCCCACAACCCGGATCGGGAGTCCCTCCGTCTCTGGTCCCAGTTCACCCAGGAGGTGAAGCTGGAGGTCCACCCCGCCCCCACCGAGCGGGCCGAGGCAGAGTACGTGGTCCACCGCATCGAGCAGATGGTGGGCGGCACCAGCTACTTCTCCTTGGACTCCGGTCGGGTGGAGAGCAGCGAGGGGGTCAACCGTTCCTTCGGAGATTTCGCGGTCCTCTACCGGATGAACGCCCTGGCGGCCCCGCTGGAGGAGGCCTTTGCCCGCTCTGGGATCCCCTACCAGGTGGTGCGCCGGGACCGTGCCCGCCCCGAGGCCCTGCGCCCTCTGCTGGCCCTGCTCTGGCTCCAGGCCACGCCGGCATCTCCGCTCCACTGGCAGGCGCTGCTGGCCCATGCCCTCCCCCAACTGCCGGAATCGAGCCGCGGAGCTCTCGCCTCCCGGCTGGCCCGCACGCCCCCAACATCGCTACACGAATTTCCCTGGCCTCCGGAGCTCCAGGAGGCCGGCACCCGACTGGCCAGGCTGGTCCAGCAGCCAAAAGGGCAGGCCCTCCCGGTGAGCCAGCAGCTCCGGCAGCTCGCGGCCCAGCTCTTCCCCAACGGCCTGGAGGACGCGGCCCAACAGGCCCTGGAGCGGCTGTGTCTCCGGGCCGAGCCCTTCGGCCCCCGTACCCGGGAATTCCTGGAAACCCTGGCCCTGGAGCGGGACACCGACGCCTACGATCCCCGGGCCGATCGGGTGGCGCTGATGAGCATCCACGCGGCCAAGGGATTGGAGTTCCCGGTGGTGTTCCTGGTGGGATGCGAGGAGGGAGTGCTTCCCTATCGTCCGGATGAGGAGGCAAAAGAGCGCGTCCCGGAAGAGCGCCGCCTCTTCTACGTGGCCCTGACCCGGGCCCGGGAGGCGGCTATCCTGACCCATGCCCGCCGAAGACGGCTCTTCGGCCGCACGGTACACCCCGCCATCTCCCGGTTCGTGGAGGAGATCGAGGAGGGCCTGCGGGCCGTTCGCGGGGGAACAAGCCCCCGCAGACCTCGCCCAGAGGATCTGCAGCTCCGTCTCCTCTGAGAAGAGACAGGGCCGCGGCAGGGGAGAGGAGAACCGCTTCCCCGCCGCTCAGTCCACCATGGTGAGCCCGCCGCTGACGCTGAGCACCTGGCCGGTGATGTAGCCGGCCGCATCCGAGGCCAGGAAGACCACAGCCGGCGCGATCTCCTCCGGCTCCGCAGGCCGACGGCCCAGGGGAACCGAGCGTGCCATGGCCTCCATCACCTTGGCGCCGGTACGATGGTCCTGCATGGCCCGAAACAGCTCGGTGGACGTGATCCCCGGCGAGACCACGTTCACCCGGATCTGATCCCGGGCGTGCTCCCGGGCCAGGGTCTTGGAGAAGGCGATGACAGCCCCCTTGGCCCCCGCGTAGATGGACTCCCCCATGCTGCCCCCACGACCGGCATCCGAGGCGATGTTCACGATCGCGCCCGACCGCCGTTGCACCATATGGGGCAGGACGGTGTAGCAGCAGTTGAGCACCCCCTTGTAGTTCACCTGGATGACCTTCTCCCAGAACTCGGGCGTGGTCTCCAGAAAGAGGGCGAAACGGTCCCAGCCGGCATTGTTCACCAGCACGTCGATGCGGCCAAACTCGGCCAGAACCGCGTTGACCGCAGCCCGCACCAACACCAGGTCGGCCACGTCCGCCTCGAAGGCCTGGACCTTGCGCCCCGATTCCAGGGCCACATCCTCGGCCGTGCGCTGGGCCTGTTCCAGGTCCAGGTCGAGGATGGCCACGTCCGCGCCGTTCCGCGCGCAGGCCCGGGCAATGGCCCGTCCGATCCCCCGGGCGCCCCCGGTCACCAGTACGACCTTCTCCTGGAGATGGATGGTGTGCATGGCTCTCTTCCTCCCTCAGTCCCCTGGAACTCCATGGAAACGGCTCTCTTCCCCCGCTCTCCAGCCCCCTCTCAGATGATATGGAGGCCGCGCTGCTTCACCATCCGCTCGGCCCGATCCAGCAAGAGGCGGGACAACAGGGTGTACCCCACCGCGTACACACACAGGATGGTCCACTCCTGCCATATGGGGAGGAGCGGTGTCCACTGGGCCCCCATGCTGTAGTAGCGAACCAGGTCGAAGCCCCACGTGAAGGGCAGGAGATAGGCCAGCCACTGCAGCGGCTCGGGAAAGGTGCTCACCGGCAGGTAGGCCCCGGCCAGGAAATCGAAGAGGATGCCCAGCACCTGGGCCAGGGAGTTCACCTGGCGCCAGAGCAGGGCCAGGATCCCGATCATCACCCCCAACGCGGTGAGGGCCACCAGGACGACGCCGGTGGCCAGCAGGATGAGCAGGGTAGCCCCCAGGGGCGGCCGGCTGTAGGCCACCAGGTAGAGGTAGAAGGGCACGAACAACACCAGGCTGAGCACCACCTCGGAGAGGACGTTGCCCACGTAGTAGGCGTATCGAGAGCCCGGACCGCTGTAGAGATACTCCAGCGTCCCGTTGTAGAGGTCCGAGGTCACGCTGTGGATGGGGCCCCAGAGGGCCGGGACCTGGAAGACCAGGATCAACAGCCCGCCCTGGAAGAAGATGAAGAGCTCTCGTCCTCCCAGCTCGGCCTCCCCGGATCCGGTCTTGAAGGAGACCGCGTTGGCGATGAGCAGGAAGAAGAGCATCCGGAGGGCCAGGTTGACGAAACGACCCACCAGGTTGGGCACGTAGCGGCGGGCGATCTGCAGCCCCTTCACCATGGTCGCATAGGCCACCACCCCGGAAGAGACAGGCCGGGAGAGGGTGGCGGGGACGGGGGAATCCGGGGCCGGAGCAGGGCGACACCCATGGACAGGGTGGAGAGGCGCCGACTCCTCCACAGAGACCTTCATCGCTCGAACCGCTCCTCCAACACACCGAAGTAGTGCACGAACGCATCCTCCAGAGTGGTGGGCCGGTGGCGAAACTCGGCCACCACCCCCTCGGCCCGGAGCACCCGGAGAATGGCCTCCACACCGGCCAGGGCATCCTCCACCCCGTAGGCGATCCAGCCAGGCTCCCGGACCTCCGCGAAGCGGACCGGGTCCAGGCCCGCGAGGCGCTCCTGGACCGCTGGAGGAAGCCGGTCTGCCCGGACCTCCACCACCTCGGTGGCGCCCACCCCAGCCCGCAGCTCGTCCGGGGTGCCCACCACCGGGATACGGCCCCGGTGGATCAGGGCCACCCGATCCGCCAGGGCCTCCACCTCGGAGAGCACATGGGAGGTGAGGAGCACCGTCTTGCCCCCCTCCTGGACCAGACGACGCAGGTAGGTGCGAATGCGCCGGGCCACCATGGGATCCAGCCCCTTGGTGGGCTCGTCCAGGAAGACCAGGGGCGGATCGTGGAGGAAGGCCCGCATGATCACCACGGTCTGCTTCTGGCCACCGGACAGGGTGACGAACAGCCGATCCAGGTGGGCGTGGAAGTCGAAGTAGGTGGCCAGGCGGTCGATCCGATCCCGGATCTGGGAGGGCGTCATGCCCCGCAGGCGGCCGAAGAAATGGAGGTTCTCCCGAACGGTGAGGCGCGCGTAGGCCGAACGCTCGGTGTCCTGGCCCACATAGCCCACCAGGTGGCGGATGGCCTCCGTGTCTCGGTCCAGGTCATGGCCGCAGATCCGCACCTCCCCGGCATCCCGGACCAACAGGGTGGCCAGGATCTTGATGAAGGTGGTCTTTCCCGCGCCGTTGGGCCCCAGCAGGGCCAGGATCTCGCCCTGGGCAACGGCCAGAGAGGCGTCCACCAGGGCCTGGACAGCGCCGTAGCGTTTGGACACGTGCTGGGCCCACAGGGCACAGACGGCCGACGAATCCGGGGCCTGCCTGGGCCGGAGACCGTCAGGCCTGGATCGGGGTCTCGTCCGGGTCATGCCCGAGCTCCGGGGACGGAAGGCGCAGGAAGATCTCGCCGAAGACCTCGGCCTGCTCCACCAGGATCTCGCGCTGTTTGAACATCTCCAGCACGGCCAGGAAGAGGAGGACGACCTCCCGGCGGGTGCGACACTCGGCCAGGAAGGCGGAGAAGGGCAGGCCCGTGTGGGGTTCCGGGGCCCGGCATCGCAGCCGGTCCCGCACCCGGTCCATGGCCTCGGCCAGGGTGATCCGATAGCCCTGGAGGGCTGGGGACGGAGGCGAGCTGGGCATCCGCTCCAGGGCCCGATGCACGGCCATGGCCAGGCGCTCCACGGTCAGATCGGCCAGGTCGAGCTTGCGTTCCAGGTGTGGAGGGGGTGCCGTGCGCACGAAAGCCCGCAGTCCGGCCTCCTGCCGGGCCTGGAGTCCCTGGGCCACCTCCTTGTATCGACGATATTCCAGGAGCTGTCGGACCAGGGCCTGCCCTGGGTCCTCTTCCTCCTCGTCCTCGGGAGGGCTGGGCTGGGGCAACAGGCTGCGGGACTTCAGGTAGAGGAGCTTGGCCGCCACCACCAGGAACTCGGCCAATGCGCCGGGCTCGATGGTCTCCAGGGTCCGCAGGGCCTGGAGATAGGAGTCCGTCACCGCGACCAGGCTCACCGCGGTGATGTCCAGCTCCTCCCGTTCGATCAGGTGGAGCAGGAGATCCAGAGGGCCTTCGAAGACGGGTAGGCGGACCGGATAGGCGGCTCCCAGGGTGTTGGGGAGAAGGACCACCGGTTACCCCTCTTCCTCCAAGGCCCAGAAACGGCGCCGTCGCTCCACCAGCTCGGACAGAACCCGGGCTGTGTCCACCTCGTTCGCGCCGGGCAGCCGCTCCACAGCCACCCCGGCCTCCCGCAGGCGCTGTTCATCCTGGACGCTCACCCGGGACTCGTCGCCCACGATGGTGACGTAGTGGGCCAGCATGGCCTCCTCCACCCGAAAGCCCACAGTGGGCCGAAAGCGCTCGATGTAGGAGACGGCATGGCGCAGGTAGGTGGAGACCTTGGAACGGGGATCCGAGCGGGGGCTGAAGAGCAGATAGTGGTAGATGGGGCGGCCTCCCTGGCCGCTGAGCAGGCGGGTCAGCTCCCGGAAGAGCTCCTCTCGCCAGCGCCGGCCCTGTCGCCACTCCAGGCCCGGACAGGTGGTGTCGTTGTCCGGGAACTCCTGGTGGCCCACCACATTGGAGGGCGGGATGCCCAGCTCGTGCATGAGCCAGGCCAGGAGATGGGCACCGGCCTGGATCTGGCGCTCGGTGGGAACGCTGCCGGCCATGAAGCTGCCCGCGAACGCGATGCCCACCGAGGCCCGGTTGTGGCCGGCCACATGGTAGGAGACCGTCTCCAGCCGATTCGTCTGGTCGATGCGGCCGTCCGCGTGGATGAAGAAATGGTAGCCGATGCCCGGCCAGGCCACCTTGCCCTGGTCCGGGTCCTCCTCGATGTGGAGCTCCGCGATCTGCTCTGGCCCCACATGGAGAGGAGCCCCCGTGTGGTGGATGACCAGGTGGGTGATCTCCCGCCGGGAGCGCTGTTCGTAGCGAAGGGTGGGGTGTCGGGGCAGCCGCTCCACCATGTCGTGGATGGGCGGTGGGCCCAGGGGAGCTGTGGCCGGCGAGCTCTCCCGCTGCTTCTCCATCTCCTGGACCAACTGCTCGTGGGCCTCCTGGATCCGGGAAAGCTCGGCCTGGAGCCGTCCCAGCTCCTGGCGCAGGTCCTGGTTCTCCTGTTGGAGGGTCTGGTTCTCCTCCTGGAGAGCTCGATTCTCCTGCCGAAGCCGTTCCAGTTCACCGGTCGCGGGAAGGGCAGATGCCCGGGCACGCGGTGGGGGCGGTGCCGGGGAGCGTGCCAGGTCCGACACCGCCTCCTCCGCCAGGATCCCCGACTGGACCTGGCGCACCGCGTTGAGGAGCAGGTCCTTCCACCGCCGACCCTCCAGCCACTGGCGCCCCGGCGAGCTGTGGGAGATGAACTCCTGGACCCCCTTCACCGTGTCCATGGTGAGGCCGGGGAACTGCTGGAGGAGCCAGGCGATGAGCCACCCTCCGGCCAGGATCTGGGCCGGTGTGGGCACGGTGTCGGTGAAGTCCCCGGCAAAGCCGATGTTGATGGCGTTGAAGATGTAGGGCTTCTCCCCTTCCACCGCCTCCAGCAAGGGCTGGGTCTGGTAGATGGTGCCGTCTGCGGTGATGTAGAACTGGTAGAGGATGCCCGGAAGGCGCTCCCGGAAGGCCCGGGCGATGACCTCCAGGGAGAGGTCCGCGGGGCCAGCCGTGTGGTTGATGACCAGATAGCGGATGTCCTCAGCCCGACGACGGGCCATCCGGATGGGGTCCCGGGGCAGGCGATGGATCACGTCCTGGATAGGCGGACGGCGGACGGCCTCGCCCGCCGCGGGGAACACGGGCTCCGCTGCCGGGCTGGCCGGGGCAGCCCCCCCGGCCGCGGCAGAGGCCAGGGCCTCCCGGGCCGGGACGCCCTGGCCCAGGAGCTGGCGGACCCGTTCCACCAGGGCCTGCTTCCAGCCCGGCCCTTCCAGGAAGGTGTCGCCGGGGCTGGTGGTCTGGATCAGCTCTCGGAGGCCGACGATGGCCTCTGGGCCAAGGCCCAGATGGTCCACCAACCAGGCACAGAGCCGAGCCGTGGCCTCCACCTGGGCCGAGGGGGGCGGCTCCTCGTTGAAGTTGCCCTCCAGGCAGATGTTGATCCCCCCGCCCGACCAGATCGCGTCGGCCTGGATCACCTCCTCCAGGTCCGAGACCTGGTAGATGGTGCCGTCGGCCTGTACGAAGTAGTCGTAGGCGATGCCGGGGTAACCGGCCTGGACATGGGCCTGGGCGATCTCCTGGACAGGCATGGTGGGCGGCGCGGCCGTGTGGTTGAGGATGAGGTAGCGCACCTGTCGCAGGCTTCGACGCTGGTAGGGCTGATCGCCACGGGGCAGCTTGCGTCGGATGTCGATGATGGGCGGCGGTTCCACTGGAGTCACCTCTTGGCCAGGAGTGGGGCTGGATGGAACGGCAACGGGCGTAGGTCGGAGGGTGACCCAATGACGCAGGACAGGGGCACCGGCATCGCTGAACCGGGTGATGCCCTGGTGGACCAGGTCCATCTCCAGGGTGTAGCTTCCCGGCTCCGGGGGAAGGGCGACCCGGGCCTGGATGGTCACAGTGCCTCCAGGGGGCACATGGTGGGGCAGGTCGGAGAGGGGCTCCCGGGCATGGGGGAACGCCACCGCCACCCGGTTTCGGTAGAACCGATACGTCAGCCGGACCGGGTTGGCCCCCTGGGCAGGCCAGGGCAGGGTTCCCGCGTTGCGCACGGTGACCGCGACGTCGACCGTGTCCCCCGCACGGAGCGGCGCGGGGATCTCGGCCTGGATCCACTCCACACCGTACGGCGATGTCTGGGTCGGGGCCGGCGGATCCCGGTCCCATCGGTAGTCGTGTTGGAGGGCTTCCCGAAAGTCGGCGATCACGCCCCGCTTGCCCTCGATGTGCCATTTGTCCATCCGGGGCCAGCGATAGAGGACCAAGGCCCGGATCTTCTGGGTATCCGGTCGGGAGTTCCAGGCATGGATCTCCGCGTAGGCGGCCTGCACCCACCCGTTGTTGGCATCCAGCCAGGGGTCTCCCTGGTTCGTCTCGGTGATGTAGACGGGCAGGTGGCGCATGTTGGCCGGAACGGCGTGGAGGAAGTCCCGGTAGACCCGGAACTGCTGGTGGTACTGGGCAAAGGTGGACAGCCGGGTCTCGTCCTGGATGAGCTGTGGATCGGGGCCATGGGTGTACGTGTGGAGGGTGATGCCGTCGCAGCCCTCGGGCCCCAGGAGGAGCAGGATGTCCCGGAAGTAGCGGATCCAGTCGCCGGAGGGGTTCCCACTGTAGCGGGTGTCCACGTTCCAGGGAGCCACGGCGCCCACCAGCACCAGGTCCTCCTCGTGGCCAGGGACCTGGTGGATCGCGTCCCGGCACAGCCGGTAGCAGCGGGCGTACACCTCTGGGGTGATGATCTCGCCCTCCGCGCTCCGGGTCCGGGCATCGGCCATGGCCAGCACCGGGTTGAGGGCCCCGAAACGGCTGGGCAGCCCCCGCAGGAAGGGGTCCGCGTGGGCTGGGTCGTCGGCCAGCAGGCGAGGCCCCGAGCGGATGCCGATCCCCGGACGCTCGGCCGCGTAGTTCATCTCGTTCCCGATGATCCAGATGTGGCACCCCTGGCTGGCCGCGACGAAGTTCGCGCAGCGGCGGGCGAAGTGGGGATGTTCGTCGCTGGGAGGGATGGTGCCCAGGGGATAGTAGCCGTGGTTCAGCCGCACCATGACCCCCAGCTCCCGGGTGGCCCAGGAGCGATAGTCCCGGCCGCTCCGGTTGTAGGGATCCCGTCCGATGCCCTCGGTGAACAGCACCCAGCCCGGGCGGCCGGCCTCCAGCATGTACTGTTCGCCGCCGGGCTCGTGGATGCCGAAGATGTAGGGCGATTCGAAGGGACGTCTCGTCATGGCCTCGATCCAAGGCAGGCACTCGGGCGGTCGCTGCCTCTCACGGAGATGCCCTGGGCCCGGCCGCCGGCCCATGGCGGCCGGGCCCAGGGATCACCAGAAACCATCGTCCTGGTTGTAGCCGGCGGCCTCCACCACCTGGACCACGGTCTCCACGATCCGATCGTGGACGGTGCCGTTGGAGGCGATGAGGCCGTTGTGGGCCCGGACATCGCGTTGGTTGTAGACCAGGGTGTTGCCCCAACAGTCGGTCATGATCCCGCCGGCCGCGCGCACCACGGCCTCGGGGGCACACAGGTCCCATTCCTTGCATCCCGGGCTGGGGTGGATGTAGACGTCGGCCAGCCGACGCACGATGTGCCCCACCTTCAGCCCCACGCTGCCGGTCACGGTCTCCCGGCGGATGCCCAGGGCCGTGCGGATCTCGTCCATGATCCGGCGGCGATGGCTGCGGCTGCTCACCAGGATCATCTCTCGAGGATCCGCCTTGCGGCTCACATGGAGGGAGATCCGCTCATCGGCCTCGTACAGGTAGGCCCCCTGGCCCACCACGCCGGTGTAGAGCAGGCCGGTCGCGGGCTGGTGGATGACCCCCAGCACAGGCCGGCCGCGGATGGCCAGCCCGATCATCACCGCGAACTCGCCGTTGCGGGCGATGAACTCCTTGGTGCCATCCAGAGGATCCACGATCCACACCCGTTCCTTTTCCAGACGGGTGAGGTCGTCCTTGGCCTCCTCCGAGAGGATGCCGTCCTCGGGGAAGGCTTCCCGCAGCCGGGTGACAATGTGTTGGTTCGCCGAGCGATCCGCCTCGGTGACGGGTTCGTCCGGCGCCTTGTACTCCACCTCCGCGGCCCCCACATAGAAGGTGTTCACGATGAGACCGGCCTCCCGAGCCACCTGGACGGCCAGATCCAGCTCGGTGGACAGGTCGCGCTCGCTGACAAGCCTGGAATCGTCGATCTCGGGCATTTCGGCTCTTTCGACAAGGACAATGCGAAGATCGTTCGACAAAAACAGGGATCTTTACAACAGAAGATGGCCAACAGAAGGGATGGCCGTCCCAGGAGGGCCCGGGAAACGCTGCTCCCCTGCCGTCCCCCGGAGGGGACGGGAACACCGGCCCTTGAGCCCAAGCAGATCCTCGAAGACAAGGGTCGGGACACCGCCATCCGGAGCTCTGGACCTGAGGTCGGCCACAGAGCGGCATTCTAGCACAGGCCAACCGGGGTCTCAAACCCGACATCCAGAAAGGGGCACATCGCCGGTACCCACCGCCCCGACCCAGCGAGTGCCGTTCCCCCGGCCCAGGGTACAGCCGGTGGCGGCTCAGGGCATGGGGACGGACGTTCGGTCGGCCTGGACCAACACCCGGTTGAGCAGGGTGAGCAGGGGGCCCCGCTGCTCGGTGCCGTTCTCCCCGTAGTCGCTCATGGCCAGGTAGATCCGGTCCCGGGCCCGGCGGACGAGGCCCAGGACCAGCCGCCGCATGGCTTCCTGGCGGGTGCGGAACTCGTGGAGATCCGTCCACGGCCGGTCCGACGGCCAGTCGTGGGAGAGGACGTAGGGATGGGTCAAGGGCTGGTAGAGCCGCTCCCACCATCCGCTCGCGCCGATGTCCAGCCAGAACTGGATCTCCACCGCGCGGTTCCGCATGAGAAAGGTGTACGCCGGCGCGATGAAGACCGCATCCGCCGGCTCCTGCCACCCGGGAATGTAGAGCGCGCCGATGGCACCGCTCTGGACCAGTTCGACCCAGGCCTGACCTACCCGGACCGGGTCCGGGTGCTCACGGGCCGCCACCTGGGGGGTCACCGCCCAACGGAAGTTCCGAGCCGAGCGGACCATCCGATCCGCGAGCCGGGCCGCATCGCCGTCCTGGTGGAAGCCGAAACCCGGCTGACTCAACACCTCTCCAAAGAGCCGGGCCAGGAACTGGTCCAGGGGAAGGGGCTCGGGCTCGGCCCGATAGGTGGCCAGCCAGCCCCGCAGGTGTTCGTACCGCTCGCCCACCTGGTAGGTGATCCGCTGTTGCACCCCAGGGCGAAGCCGGTCGAAGGCCTGCAGGGTGCCCGCCTCCTGGCCCTGGGCTCGGTAGGCCGTCTGGGCCAGGAGATGCGCCCGGACCGGATCCAGGGCCTGGATGGTCACGTGCAGGGCCAGCGCCACATCGCTGGGGGGCGGGATCCGCTGCCAGGACGGATGGGCCAGGGCTGCCAGGGTGAGCATGGCCCGGACCGCCGGTTCCGTGTTGAGCGGCCGGCTGGGCCGATGGGTGGTGGAGGGAATCGCCCGCTCCGCCAGCCGGGTCTGCAGGCTGAAGCGCAGGGCATCGCTCATGAAGGGGGCCAGCACCGCGATCTGCCCCGGATCGCGGCCCTCGGCCCGCACCAACTGCTCGATCCGGTCCACCACCCAGTCGATCATCTGGGGATAGAACCGTGTCCGCCGGAAGACCAGGGGAGCCGGGGCATCGGCCGGGTCCCAGGCCTCCCTGTCCCTGGGCGCCCCCCCACTGGCCGAGCCCTGCACCGCGACATCCACCAGATGGGCAAGCCGGGCCATGGCCGGGGACACGGCCCGGCTCTCGGCCATGTGGATGTGGACCGGGCAGAGCTCGGCCAGGCGTCGAGCGTGGTCCGGGGCCGCTCCCAGGAAGACCCGATACCCGGCATCCTGGTCCACGATCACCAGGGCACTGGCCAGATAGGGCATCCACTGCCGGACCAGCTCGTGGGCCGCGTAGGTGTCCTCCTCCGCGTTGTCCATGACCAGATGGCGGTGGGAGCGGAAGAGATGGGTTCGGCTCCACGGGTTGGCCAGGACATGGTGGTTGAAGAGGTGGATCCACAGGCTGAAATCCACCAGGGAACGCTCCAGGCACAGGGCCCGGAACTGGTGGCTGATGCGGCGGGCTGCCTGCAGCGCCCGGATACGGGCCATCCGCCGCTCGCCCGGGGGCACCGCCAGCTCCAGCCGAGCATAGGCCTGGTCGATGGTGAAACCGTGGAGGGCAGCCTTGTTCAGGTTGTCCAGTACCTGGCTCACCACCCGGCCTGGCTGGACCCGAACCGCGTCGAACTCGCCCCGCTCGAAGGCCGCCTGGACGAACCGACCCATGTGGTACTGGGCCGTCTCCAGGTTGAGGAAGATCGGCTCCCGATGGGGATCGGCGAAGCCGGCCTCTTCGGCCAACAGAGGCCAGTAGAGGGCCACCGCGGCCCGGGCCAACCCGGCAAAGGTGGTGATGCGCACGGGCGGCCCCGGGGGCATGTCCGGCCCCCGGAGAGCCCGCTCATAGGGATGGGCCAGGGTCCGTTGGGGGACCAACACCAGGATGTCGTCGCCGCGCACCCGTTCCTGGTCCAGCAGCCAGCGAATCCGTTCCAGGGCGGCTGTGGTCTTGCCCGCGCCAAAGGGGCCGTACAGGTAGACCTTGGCGAAGGAATGCAAGGTGGACTCTCGCTCCAAGGGCGCATCGCGATCCATGACCGTATTGTACCCCGGATCTCCCAGAGGAGAAAACCCCCTGGCAGGGCATCCTCAGCCGCCGGAAAGCCGCACCGGGTCCGGCATCGGGGGAGGCACGATGCCGGTGGCCATCCGGCCCACACATCCGCCCAACCCGTCGACTCTGGGCTGTCTCCCACATGGGGTCCGTGGTACAATGGAAGTGCACGGCCGGGGCTGTTCTCCGGAAGCCCCTGCCCTGTCCGTTTGCCTGTCCGCGAGGGCGGCCTTCACCCAAGCCATCCCCCTGTGAAGAGGTGGAAACCATCCATGGAGAGAGACCCGACCATCGCCCGTCTCGCGGCAGAGGCCCAGGAGCTGTCTCCCCAGCTGGTGGCCTGGCGACGTGACTTCCACCGCCATCCAGAGCTGGGCTTTCAGGAGGTACGCACCGGGGGCATCGTCGCGGACCACCTCCGAAGCCTGGGACTAGAGGTCCACACCGGTGTGGGGAAGACCGGTGTGGTGGCCCTGGTGGAGCCCTCCCAGGGTGGAGAGGCCCTCCCCACGGTGATGTTGCGCTTCGACATGGACGCGCTGCCCATCCAGGAGGAGAACGACGTCCCCTACCGCTCCACCGTACCCGGGGTGATGCACGCCTGCGGCCACGACGGCCACACGGCCATCGGCATGGGGGTGGCCACCCTGTTGGCCCGACACCGGGAACGGCTCCCTGGCCGGGTGAAGCTGGTCTTCCAGCCCGCGGAGGAGGGACTGGGAGGTGCCCGAGCCATGATCCGGGACGGCGTGCTGGAGGCGCCTCGCCCCCTGGCCGCGTTCGGGCTCCACCTGTGGAGCCGCCTGCCCCTGAACCAGGTGGTGGTCCAGGCCGGCCCGCTGTGGGCCGCCGCAGACCAACTGGAGATCGTGGTCCAGGGCAAGGGCGGCCATGGAGCCACACCCCACGAGACCGTGGACGCCACCCTGGTGGCCTCCCACCTGGTGGTGGCGCTGCAGAGCATCGTCTCCCGGAACGTGGACCCCGCCGAGGCTGTGGTGATCTCCATCGGGGCCTTCCACGCGGGCACGGCCGGCAACGTCATCGCGGAGGTGGCCGAGCTGAAGGGCACGGTCCGCACCTTCGAGGAACGGGTCCGGGCCCAGGTCCAACGCCGCATCCAGGAGATGGTCCAGGGGATCTGCCAGAGCTTCGGCGCCCGCCACACCGTGCGCTACACCCAGGGCGTGCCGGCCACCGTCAACAGCCCGGAGGGAGCCCGGCTCATGGAGAGGGTGGCCCAAGAGGTGGTGGGCCCAGAAGGGATCGCCCGGATCCGCCCCATGACCGTGGGCGAGGACATGGCCGAGTTCCTCCAGCGGGTGGGCGGATGCCTGATCCTGGTGGGGGCCTCGGATCCGGAACAGGGGTGGCACAGCCCCCATCACAGCCCGACCTTCGACTTCGACGAGCGGATGCTGCCCACCGGCGTGGCCCTGCTGGCCGGTGCGGCCTGGCGCTTCCTGGAAGAACGACACAGCCAAGGGAACCGCTCCCCATGAACCCCTCACGGGCCCTCTTCATCTACCTCTCCCGAGCCCGCTGGGCCCGGAAGCTGGCCACCGAGGCGCCGGTGTTCCGTTCCATGGCCCGGCGCTTCGTGGCCGGGGAGACCCTGGAGCAGGCCATCCAGGCCACCCGCGAGCTCAACCGGCAGGGGCTCTGGGTCACCCTGGCCCACCTGGGGGAACACGTGGCCCACCGACAGGGCGCGATCCAGGCCACAGAGGCCATCCTGGAGATGGCCGAGGCCCTGGACCGACACGGGCTGGGTGCCTCCATCTCCCTCAAGCTGAGCCACCTGGGCATCCACATCGACCGGCAGCTCTGCCAGGAGAACCTCCGCCGGGTGCTGGCCCAGGCCCAGGAACGGGGCCTGTTCGTGCGGGTGGACATGGAGGAGTCCGAGCTGGTCGCGCCCACCTTGGCCCTGTTCCGGGCCATGCGCCGGGAAGGGTTTGACAACGTGGGCGTGGTCCTCCAGGCCTATCTCCGCCGCACGGCCGGAGATGTGACGGCCCTGGCAGAGGAGGGGGCCCGGATCCGGCTGGTCAAGGGCGCATACCTGGAGCCCGCCCACGTGGCCTTCCAGGACAAGGAAGAGGTGGACGCCCAGTTCGATGGCCTGGCCGAACAGCTCATCCGGGCCGCGGTCCAGGCCGGGGCGCCCCCGGTCAGCCCAGACGGCCGCCTCCCGCCCCTGGTGGCCCTGGCCACCCACGACGACCGCCGGATCGCCCACGGCCGGGAGGCCGCCCGACGCCATGGGCTGCCCAACGCCGCCCTGGAGTTCCAGCTCCTCTACGGCATTCGCCGAGAGCTCCAGCAATCCCTGGCCCAGGCCGGCCATCCCACCCGGATCTACGTCCCCTGGGGCTCGGACTGGTACCCGTACTTCATGCGCCGGCTGGCCGAACGGCCCGCGAACGCGTGGTTCCTGCTGAGCCACCTGTGGCGGCGATGACCCCCTGCCCAGCCCCCTCCCCCACCTGCCCCAGGGCATCCAGCAAAAATTGCGACAAAACCGGGATGCGCGGCCGGGTGGTCTCCGGTACAATTCTAAACTGCCGAGATAGGCCATAGAATTCCGTAGGATCGTGGGGCAAACACACGGCAGACAGCGCTCCCTAGGCCCACTCCATGGCGAAACCGCGGTACACCCTTCTGTTGGTGGAGGACGATCCCGGCGAAACCCACCTGTACACGTCCCTGTTGCGCCGGGTGAAGGGCTTCGACATGGAGCTGACCCATGTCTCCTCCCTGGCCGAGGCCCTCTCCACCCTGCAGAGACGCTCCTTCGACCTGGCCCTCCTGGACCTGATCCTCCCCGACAGCCAGGGGCTGGACACCCTCCACACCTTCCTGGCCGAACACCCCAGCCTGCCCGTAGTGGTGCTCACCGGGCTGGACGACGAGTCCCTGGCCCTGGAAGCCCTCCACGCAGGGGCCCAGGACTACCTGGCCAAGAACGAGCTCACCGTCACCCTGCTGGACCGGGCCATCCGCTACGCGATCGAGCGCCACCGCACCCAACTGGCCCTCCGGGAGAGCGAGGACCGCTACGCCCTGGCGGTAGAGGCCACCAACAGCGGCCTCTTCGACTGGGACCTTCGCCGGAACCGGATCTACTTCTCCCCACGCTGGTGCGAGATCCTGGGCTACGAGGCCGAGGCCCTCAGCGACCGACCGGAGGAATGGTTCGACCGGCTCCATCCAGAAGATCGGCCTCGGGTCCACCGGGCCCTGGAACAGTACCTGCAGGGCCACAGCGAACGGTTCGAGGTGGAATACCGGATCCGCTCGCGGAACGGACACTACCTCTGGATGGTGGCCCGAGGCGTGGCCCGGCGGGACAGCCGGGGGAGAGCCTTCCGGCTCGTCGGCTCCCAGACGGACATCACCGCACGCAAGGAGGCGGAGGCCCGGCTGATCTTCGCCGCGACCCACGACAGCCTCACCGGGTTGGCCAACCGTGCCTGCTTCGAGTACAACCTGAACGAACACCTGGCCACAGGCTCGGAACACAGCCCGGGCTTCGCCGTCCTCTTCCTGGACCTGGACCGCTTCAAGACCATCAACGACAGCCTGGGCCACGTGATGGGCGACCGGGTGCTGATCCGGCTGGCCGAACGGCTCCGGGAAGTGCTCCCAGAGGAGGCCCTGCTGGCCCGCTTCGGCGGCGACGAGTTCATCGTCCTCCTGCCCGGCCCCCAGAGGGCCCAACAGGCCCGTCAGGTGGCCCGGACCATGCTCCGGGCCCTGAGGGCACCGATACTGGTGGAGGAACACCGGATCTACGTCACCGGCAGCATCGGGGTGGTCCTGGGGCAGCCCACCTACCACGGCACCGAGGAGGTGCTGCGGGATGCCGACACGGCCATGTACCAGGCCAAGATGGCCGGGGGCAACTGCCTGCGGGTCTTCGATCCCACCATGCACTCCCGAGCCCTCCACTTCTATCAGATGGCCATGGATCTCCACCGAGCCCTGGAGACCCAGGAGCTGGAGGCCTGGTACCAGCCCATCGTGGACCTGCACACCGGCCAGATCGCGGGCTTCGAGGGCCTGGTGCGCTGGCACCACCCCCTGCGGGGCCGGCTGAGCCCCGGAGACTTCCTCCCGGTGGCCGAGGAGATGGGCCTGCTGTGCCCGTTGGACCGATGGGTGATCCGCCAGGCCGCGCTCCAACTGGGCCGATGGCAGCGAGCTACCCGAAACCAGGCCCTCTGGATCTCCGTCAACCTCTCCGACAGCGTCCTCCACAGCCCAGGGTTCGTGGACTACCTGGACGAGGTGATCGCGGAGGCCCAGATCGCGCCCCAGAGCCTGAAGCTGGAGATCACCGAACGGGTGGCCTTCTCCCAGAACCACCGCACCCTGGGGCTTCTCCAGACCCTGCGCTTTCGTGGGTTCTCCCTGGTCATCGACGACTTCGGCACCGGCTACTCCTCCCTCCATGCCCTCCATCTGTATCCGGTGGACACCCTGAAGATCGACCAGGTCTTCATCCAGGGCCTGGGCTCTCACCGGCGCAACGCCCAGGTGGTGCGGGCCATGCTGGACCTGGCCTGCCAGTGGGAGCTGGAGACCGTGGCCGAAGGGGTGGAAAGCGCGGAACACGCGTCCTGGCTGCGGCTGGTGGGCTGCCGGTACGGCCAGGGGAGCCTCTTCTCCCCCACCGTCCCCCCCCACCAGGCCGAGGCCCTCCTGGGGAACGGCAGCTTTCGCCAGCGCTTTCTCCCCCAAGGCGATCCCGCCTGGCTGTCCCCGTGTCGGCTGAACTGAAGGCAAACGCGGAACGCCACACTCCCGATCTCCTCGGAGATCCAGGGACCGGCTCCCCTCCCGCGCGGCGGATCCCACAAGTTGCCTGCTTCCGGCTTCCGTGGTATACTGGGCCCACAGATCAAGCAGATTATTTGCATCGTTTATATTGATCGGATAAATTAGGCGATATAGCGTTCATCCCCCGGTCGTCAGGCCGGGTGGGCCGCGGGGCAGCACCCCGGCCCGAGGCACAAGATGGCCCTTTCCCTGTTGGACTCCGACTTCCTCCGCTATCTCCTGGCCCATGCCCAGGAGCCCGGGGATCGGCTGCCTCCCCTGAGCCAGATCGGCCAGGAGCTGGGGGTCAGCGTGGGCAAACTCCGCGAGCAACTGGAGGTGGCCCGGGTCCTGGGCCTGGTGGAAGCCCGACCCCGCCGGGGCATCGAGTATCGGGGATACGCCTTTGCCCCCGCGGTGCGGACCAGTCTGCTGGTGGCCCTTCACCTGGACCGAGACCTCTTCCAGGCCTACGGGGAGCTGCGCCGACAGGTGGAGCTGGCCTTCTGGGACGAGGCCGTGGCCCGTCTCACCCCGGAGGACAAGGCCGAGCTGCTCCAGTTGGTGGAGCGGGCCTGGGAAAAGCTCCGCATGCCCCGGATCCAGATCCCCCACCCCGAGCATCGGGCCTTCCACCTGACCATCTTCCGTCGCCTGGACAACCCCTTTGTCACCGGCCTGCTGCAGGCCTACTGGGACGCCTACGAGGCCGTGGAGATGAACACCTACGCGGACTACACCTACCTGACCGAGGTCTGGGACTACCACGAGCGGATTGCCCAGGCCCTGGCCGCGGGGAACGACGAGCGGGCTCGGGAGCTTCACCGGGACCATATGGACCTGCTGCAGGCCCGAGGGGTCTCCCCGGAGGGGGCCCCGGGCAAGCCCAACGGGGCGACGGCCCTGGAGAGGAGCGAGGTGCAGGATGGCCCCGATCCCGCCCCGGAACGCTGATATCCCCAGGCCAGGGGCCCAGCCCGGAGGATCGACAGCAGCCCTCCGGCCGCCCTCCGTGCATGGACACGTCTACCCATCTGTTCCTTCCCAGGTGCTTCACCTGAACGGTCCAAAGGAGCCATGCCTATGAGCGTCACTCTGCAGGAAGCCCCGGCAGTCCAAGACCGCCCCGAGGAGGTGGTGAACGACTTCGCCATCAACGTGGCCACGGTCAACGGCTCGGGCAGCCAGACCAGCAACGGCGTGCTGATCCGGGCCCTGTTCAAGATGGGCATCCCGGTCACCGGGAAGAACCTCTTCCCCAGCAACATCCAGGGACTGCCCACCTGGTACATCATTCGACTGAGCAAGGACGGCTATCTGGCCCGCCGAGAGACCACCGAGGTCCAGGTATGCATGAACCCGGCCACGGTGGCCGAGGACATGGAGCGGGTCGCGCCCGGGGGCATGATCCTCTACGACGAGGCCCTGCCCATCGCCAACCACCGCAAGGACGTGACCTTCTACCCCATGCCGGTGAAGAAACTGGTCCGGGAGGCCGACATCCCGGTCCAGCTCCGGGACTACGTGGCCAACATGGTCTATGTGGGCTGTCTGGCCCACCTGTTGGGCATCCACCTGGATCAGATCCACGGGGCCTTGAACTGGCATTTCAAGGGCAAGGAGAAGGCCGTGGCCATGAACATGGATATGGTCCGGCGGGCCTATTCCTGGGCCCAGGAACACCTGGTCAAACAGGACCCCTACCGGGTAGAGCCCATGCAGGGCTTCAACGAGGGCAAGATCCTGGTGGACGGCAACACCGGCGCGGCCCTGGGCGCCCTCTTCAACGGGGTCCAACTGGTCTCCTGGTACCCCATCACCCCGGCCTCCAGCCTGGCCGAGACCATCAACCAGTACGGCCCTCGCATCCGCAAGGATCCGGAGACGGGCAAGCTCACCTACGCGGTGCTCCAGGCCGAGGACGAGCTGGCCGCCATCGGCATGGTGGTGGGGGCAGGCTGGGCCGGTGCCCGGGCCATGACCAGCACCAGCGGCCCAGGGGTCAGCCTCATGGCCGAGTTCGCGGGCCTGGCCTACTTCGCGGAGATCCCCGCAGTCATCTGGGACATCCAACGGATGGGCCCCAGCACCGGCCTGCCCACCCGCACCTCCCAGGGGGACATCCTCTTCGCCTACTACCTGGGCCACGGGGACACCCGCCACGTCCTCCTCTTCCCGGCCACGCCCACCGAGTGCTTCGAGTTCGCGGGCACGGCCTTCGACCTGGCCGAGCGGCTCCAGACCCTGGTCATCGTGATGAGCGACCTGGACCTGGGCATGAACCTGCACATCTGCGATCCCTTCCCCTATCCGGAGAGGCCCATGGACCGGGGCAAGGTGCTCACCGCGGAGGATCTGGAGAAGCTGGGGGGCTCCTGGGGCCGTTACAGGGACGTGGACGGGGACGGCATCCCCTATCGGACCCTGCCCGGTACCCCACACCCCCTGGCCGCCTACTTCACCCGAGGTACCGGCCACAACGAGTACGCGATCTACAGCGAACGGCCGGAGGACTGGGAGAACAACCTGGCCCGCCTGCACCGCAAGTTCGAGACCGCCCGCAAGCTGGTCCCGGCCCCGGTGGTGGAGGAGGACCCCCAGGCCACCGTGGGCATCATCAGCCTGGGCAGCAACGACCCGGCGGTGCAGGAGGCCCGAGATCGGCTGCGGGACGCGGGCGTCCACACCAGCTACCTGCGCCTGCGGGCCCTGCCCATCCACGATCCCGTTCGGGCGTTCATCCGCCGGCACCGCCCGGTCTTCGTGGTGGAGAACAACTTCGACGGCCAGCTGCGCCAGATCCTCCAGACCGAGGAGCCCGAGCACGCGGCCCGGCTCCTCTCGGTGAACAAGTGCGACGGCCTGCCCCTGAGCGCCCGCTTCATCGCCGAGTCCATCCTGGAACGGCTGGCGCCGGAGGCCCAGGGCTGAGCCATCCCCTCCAGGCGAACGAGGCAGGCCGGCCAGGAGAAAGAGACGTCCAGGGACCGAGAGAGGGAGAACAACGACCATGAGCGACCCACGAACCGCCGCGGCCAAGCGGGCCTCGGCCGCCCGCAGAGAGCAGCTCAACCGCCTGGGACTGCCCAAGAGCGCCTACAAGGGCCGTCCCTCCACCCTGTGCAAGGGGTGCGGCCACGAGAGCATCGACCAGCGGATCATGAGTGTGGCCTGGGAGCTGGGCCTGGACCAGACCCAGGTGATCAAGCTGAGCGGCATCGGCTGCAGCAGCAAGACCCCGGCCTACTTCCTGGGGTGGAGCCACGGCTTCAACGGCCTCCACGGCCGCATGCCGTCCATCGCCACCGGGGCCCTGGTGGCAAACCATACCCTGAAGGCCATCGGCGTCAGCGGCGACGGCGACACCGCGTCCATCGGCATCGGCCAGTTCAAACACATGGTGCGCCGCAACCTGCCCCTGGTCTACATCGTGGAGAACAACGGGGTCTACGGCCTGACCAAGGGCCAGTTCAGCGCCACCGCGGACGAGGGCCAGGTCCTCAAATACCAGGGGGTGAACCGGCTGCCCCCGTTGGACATCTGCCTGGAGGCCCTGGCGGCCAACGCCACCTTCGTGGCCCGCTCCTTTGCCGGGGATCGGAAGCAGGTGGAGGAGCTCCTCAAGGCCGCGCTGAGCCACCACGGCATTGCTGTGCTGGACATCATCAGCCCCTGCGTCACCTTCAACAACCACGAGAGCTCCACCAAGAGCTACGCGTGGGCCCGTTCCCACGAGGTGCCCCTGCACGAGATCCAGTACGTGCCCACCACCTTCGAGGAGATCGAGATCGAGGAGTACGAGGACGAGATCGAGGTGGAGCTCCACGACGGCTCGCTGCTGGTCCTCAAGCGGATCGACCCGGAGCACGATCCCCGGGACAAGCACGCGGCCATCCAGGCCCTGGAGCGGAGCCGACAGGAGGGCAAGCTCCTGACCGGGCTCTTCTACATCGAGGAAGGCAAGCCCGCCCTGGACGAGCTGCTGGACCTGATGGAGACCCCCCTGGTCCACCTGCCCGAGGAGCAACTCCGCCCCTCCAAGGAGGTGCTGGACCGGATCCTGGAGGAGCTGTGAGGGCCCCTGGGGGGTGCCGCGAGGGCACCCCCCAGCCCTTCCTCTCCTTTTCCTCCCCGCCTTTCCGGCCGGCCCGGATCTCCGGTCACGGCCGTGCCAACGCCCCCTGCAGCCGCTCCGCGTACACCCCCCACTGGTCTGGAGGCAACAGCCGTGCAATGGCCAGCATGAGCTGATCCGTTCGGGCCTGGACGATGGCCGGGTCCTCCGTGTCCCTGGGAAAGAAGAGGGGTTCGCCAAAGCGCACGGTCACCTGGGGGCGCGGCCCCGGCCGATACCAGGTGCGGTGCCACTCGGGCACCCCGACGATCCCCGTGGGCACAATGGGCGCACCGGCCTCCATGGCGATCCGCACGGTTCCCGGCTTGCCCCGCAACAGTCCTCGGCCCCGGTTCCGGGTGCCCTCGGGGAACATCCCCAACACCTTGCCCTCCTGGACCAGCCGGACCGCGTAGGCAATGGCCTCCCGATCCTTCTGGCCTCGGCGCACCGGGAACGCGCCGGCCGCCCGGATGAAGCCGGCGAAGAGAGGGTGGATCTGGAAGAGCTCGTGCTTGGCCATGTAGTGGATCTGCCGGGGGGAGGCATAGCCCAGGAAGACCACATCGATGCCGCCGGGGTGGTTGGCCGCCAGGACCACACCGCCGGCCGCGGGCACGTGTTCCCGGCCCTCCACCACCAGGCGGCAGAGGAAGGGCCTGAGCACGGTCGCGACCAGGTAGAGGCTCTTCCACAGTCGGGTGGCGTCCCGGGGCATGCGCATGGCTCTTCCCCGTCAGTTCTGCTGGGCCAGGCTCCGGTGGATCTCGTCCAACACGCCCAACAGGGCGCTCTCGTCCTCGTCGGGCTCCAGGGCCCCAGCCCCCTGGAACGGGCGGCCAGGAAGGGTTCGGGCCCCAGAGACGGCATCCGTGCCGTTGCGGGCCCAGAGGAGGGGGCTCCGCCCCTGGCGGATGAAATAGCGCACCAGATCCCGCTGGGCGTCCACCAGGCGCCCCATGTGGTAGGCCACCAGCCCCCGTTCCCGGAGGAACTCGGTCCGCGCGGGGGCCACGGCCACCAGGTAGTGGAGGATGGCCCAGATCCGGGGAAAGTCCCGATGGGCCAGGTAGATGGCCCGGAGGTTGTTGAGGACGCGCAGGACCGTCTCCCGAGGCGAGAGCCGGTAGGCCGCCAGAGGGCGGTGCAGCGCGACGGCCTGGCCGAAGAGCTTGCCCAGGTAGGCGCCCACGTCCTCCTCCGCCAACACCTGGCCGTGGAAGGCGTCCAGAAGCCAGAGACCGTCTGCCGCGGGGTAGCCGACCATGAAATGGCCGGGCAGGCCCATGGCCACCAGCTCCAGGCCCAGCCGCCGCCCCACCGCCAGGTAGACGATGCCCAGGGTGATGGGCAGCCCGGTACGTCGCTCCAGGACCCGATGCAGGAAGCTGTTCAAGGGGTCGTAGTAGTGGCCCTGGTTGCCCCGATAGCCCAGATCGGTGTACAGGGTGGTCACCAGGGCCTCGGCCACCGGGCGCCCCCGACGCCCCGGGGCCAGGCGCCGGGCGACCTGGGCCGCCAGCAGGTCCAGTTGCCGCCCATAGGGGGCCAGGTCCAGCCCGGGCTGGAGAAGGTCGCCCACCAGCAGGGCCAGCTCCTCCACCGGCGTGCCGGCCCGGGCCAACGCGGCCTGGAAACGGGGCAGGGTCTCGCTCCAGCGCTCCATGCCTCCTCCTATTGGGCGGTGGGGACCAGCGTCCCTCTCTCCCGTAGGCGGCGCTGGCGTTCGATCTCGTGGCGCAGGATCCGCTGGAGGATGGGGATGGTGGTGGCGTAGGTGGCGTCCACGCCGAAGTAGCTCAGGCTCTTGCTGAGCAGCGTCTGCCGCCGGCTGATGGGGGTGTCGCTGGCGTAGTGCAGCACCCCGATGTCGTAGGGCGCGTTGATGAACAGGTTCACGATCTCGTCCAGGGGATAGCGGCGGGGATAGATGTCCTCGTAGGTGGCGCAGAGGTAGGGGCCGGCCTCCATCTCCAGGTCTGTGTATCCCTCCTCGTAGAACACGTGCATGAAGGTGCGGTTCTGGAGGAAGGTGCCCCGGACGGTCACCGCCTTCTGGTTGTCGAAGACCGTGCCGTAGTTCAGGTAGGGGGCCACGTCCTGGGCGGTGAAGCAGTTGCGGAACAGAAAGGTATTCCGGGAATGCTCGTCGTAGACCACGTTGGGGATCATCACGTCGCCCACCCGGCCGTTCAGGGTGGCCGCCTTCCCCATGATGTAGATCCCCAGGAGCTCGTTCACCGCGGTGCTCACCTGGCTCAGCACGTGGTAGGCGGCCATGCCCAGGGGATAGTCGATGTTCAGGATGACCGCGTCGCTCCGCTGCAACAGCTCCCACTCCTGGGCAGAGTAAGGCCCCAACCGAGGATCCAGCCGGTCCGGATCCAGGCGGCCGATGTCCACCACCTGGGCCTGCACATCCAGGCAGTGGGGATCCGCGATCCGGGTGATGCCCGCGGCCTGCTCGGACCGTCGGCGCTGCTCCAGGGCCTGTTCCCGGTATTCCGGATGTTCCAGGTACAGCCGGCTGGCGTAGTAGAGGAAGTTGTCGAACTGGCTGCGGTCCTCCTGCTGGAGCCGTTCGTACTCCCGATGGAGGTTCTCCGGCTTCTCCCGCAACACGAACTCCAGGATCGTGTCCTGGTGCTCTCGAGCAAAGCCCGAGAGCAGGTTGACCAGGCTGTGGGTGTTGCTGCTCACGAAGTAGAGGGGGCGCTCCACCAAGGAGAGATCCACGTGCTGTTCCACCGTGTGCCACCAGAGCTGGGCCGCCCGCCGGTAGTCGGAGAGGCCACTCCCCAGGACGGTGACCTGGATGTCCAGCCGCCGAGAAGCCGCCCTGCGCAGGTTCGCCACCAACAGGGACCCGGGCCACACCTGTTGGAGCTTCAGGAAATCGTCCTCGCTCAGCCCCAGGGCCTCCCGCAGGCGGCGCATGTCCTCGGGGTCCCGCAGTCCCTCCTCCAGGATCGGCGAGAGGGGCCGGGCCGGGGCCCGCCCGTCCGCGGCCACGTCCAGCAGGGTCAGGGCCGCGGAGTTCATGGTGAGCTTGGCGTGGATCTTGTTCCACTCGATCTGGTAGGCCACCATGGTGGGGATCAGGTCGTCGATGTCGCTGACGCTGGCGATGAAGGCCGCCAGGATGCCCCGATCCGGGTCGAAGAACATCTTCCGCCGTCGAGCCCGGGCCCGCACCGGGGTCCAGGTCTCCACACCGGGGTAGCCCCGGCGGCGGAAGACCTCCTCCATCTGGCCCATGACCACCAGGGAGACATCCGGGAAGCAGGCCGGCAGCCGCAGGGCCGCGTAGGAGAGGGCCGCCATGTCGATCTCCGAGCTGCCGGCCAGGTAGTGGAGGCTGGAGTTCATGGCCACATGGGTCTCCTCCAGGCTGCGCAGGCGGATGGGCGCGCTGCTGCGCAGCAGGGAGTAGTAGGTCCGCATGTAGAGCTCGATCTCCTCGTTGCCGGTGGCAGGGGGCGTGCGGTCCATGGTATCCCTCCGATGGTCAGAACACAGGGGCGCCTCCAGGGTGACGGCGGGGATCCGGGAGTGTCCTAATCCTAATCCCTTGTGGGGCTGGGGGCAAGTCCCCAGGGGGCTCGACGTGGGCCCGCCCAGGCCGGGGAGGTGGGCAGGCCGGCCCGGGACGGTGCCCGCCGCCCTCGCCGCGGCCAGGATCCCTCGACGTGGGGGCCACCCGATCCGCACTCCATTTGACCCGAGTCTCCACTTACAGTAGAATAGACGTTCGGTACGCGGATCGTGCGAGACCCACCGGGCCGGCAGACGGGGCCTTGGGCCCTGGCCTGGAGCACAGCATGGAAGGCCAACGGTGTTCGACAACCTGACCGACAAACTGCAGAGCGTCTTCGACCGCCTGGGCCGGCAGGGCAAGCTGACCGAGAAGGACGTGGACACCGCCCTTCGGGAGGTTCGGCTGGCCCTGTTGGAGGCCGACGTCAACTACAAAGTGGTCAAGGAGTTCGTGGCCCGGATCCGGGAGCGGGCCGTGGGCGAGGAGGTGATGCAGAGCCTCACGCCGGCCCAGCAGGTGGTCAAGATCGTCCACGAGGAGCTCATCCGGCTCCTGGGGGATCCCGCACCGTTGGACCTCTCCGGCCCGCCGCCCAACGTGATCATGTTGGTGGGCCTCCAAGGCTCCGGCAAGACCACCACCGCGGCCAAGCTGGCCCTCCGGCTGCGCAAGGACGGCCAGCGGCCCCTGTTGGTGGCCGCGGACATCTACCGCCCGGCAGCCATCCAGCAGTTGGAGACCCTGGGACGACAGATCGACATCCCCGTCCACAGCCAGGGCACCCAGGTGCCCGCGCCCACCATCGCCCGGGACGCGGTGAAGCTGGCCCGGGAGAAGGCCTACACCACGGTCATCCTGGACACCGCGGGCCGCCTCCAGATCGACGAACCCATGATGCAGGAACTGGAGCAGGTCCGGCTGGTGACCCAGCCGGCCGAGGTCCTCCTGGTGGTGGACGCGATGACCGGCCAGGAGGCCGTCCGAGTGGCCCAGGGCTTCCACCAACGGGTGCCCATCACCGGCCTGGTCCTCACCAAGGTGGACGGCGACGCCCGGGGCGGGGCCGCGCTCAGCGTCCGCCAGGTCACCGGCGTGCCCATCAAGTTCCTGGGGACCAGCGAGAAACTGGATGGCCTGGAGCCCTTCCACCCCGACCGGCTGGCCAGCCGGATCCTGGGCATGGGCGACGTCCTGACCCTCATCGAGCGGGCCCAGGAACAGATCAGCGAGGAGGAGGCCGCAGCCCTGGAGGCCAAACTCAGCCAGGGGGATTTCGACTTCGAGGACTTCCTCCACCAGCTTCACCAGCTCAAGCGCATGGGGCCCCTGACCGACCTGCTGAAGATGATCCCGGGGGTCAACCAACTGGCCAAGCAGATCGATCCCCAGGAGGCCACCCGCAACCTGACCCGGGTGGAGGCCATCATCAACAGCATGACTCCCCAGGAACGACGCCATCCCGAGATCCTCAACGCCAGCCGCCGGCGTCGCATCGCCGCGGGCAGCGGCACCAGCGTCCAGGACGTCAACGAGCTCCTCCGTCAGTTCCGGGAGATGCGCAGGCTGATGAAACAGATGGGCATGCTGGGGGACGACCCGGGCCGACGGCGCAAGAAGGGCCGGAAACGCCGGGGCCGGCTTCGCCGCCGTCGCAGGGATGGGATGACCCCGGACCGGATGGGGCTGCCGAACCTGTTCAACGGCCCCCGCCAGCCCTGAGTGGGGATATCTCGCACCCCGCCGGAGGCCCGGAGAACCCATCCCGGCCTCGCCGCCCTCGGGGCCGCCGGCTCCTTGTCGGAGCGACCTGCATGGATCGGGACCCACATGGATCGGAGTGACCTGTAGAACGGCAATCCATTCTGACTGAAAAGGAGACATTCCCGTGGTTCGGATTCGACTGCGCCGCATGGGCGCCAAGAAGAAACCCTTCTACCGGGTGGTGGTGGCCGATCAACGGAGCCCCCGAGACGGCCGCTTCATCGAGACCATCGGCACCTACGATCCGCTGCCGGACCCCCCCGCGTTCCAGATCAAGCGGGAACGGGCCATCTACTGGCTGAGCGTGGGGGCCCAGCCCACCGACGCGGTGGCTCGCCTGCTGCGCAAGATGGGGATCATCGACGAGAACGGCAAGCTCATCGCCCAGCCCACCCAGGAGGACAGCCCGCCCGAGGAGGGCTCCACCGAGGCCTCCCAGGTCACCACCGAGACCGCCTGAGGAGCCCTTGCAACGAGGAAACCGTTCCATGGACAAGCTTGTGGAGTTCATCGCCCGCAACCTGGTGGAGAAGCCCGACCAGGTCCGGGTGCGCCAACGGCGCTATCGGGAACGCACCGTGCTCCACCTCCGGGTGGCCAAGGAGGACACAGGACGGGTGATCGGCAAACAGGGTCGGGTGGCCAACGCCATGCGGGCCGTGCTCCACGCAGCCGCCCAGGCCCAACGTCGGCCCGACGTGGAGCTGAAGATCCAGTGAGCCGAGAGGGCCGTTGACCGTGGCACCGAACAAGCCCCGCGGACACCGTAGATACCTCCGGCAGCGACGAGAGCCGCCGGTCCCCGAAGGCCACCTGGCCGTGGGGCGGATCCTGCGGCCCCACGGCCTCCGGGGCGAGGTGAAGGTCCAGCTCCACACGGACTTCCCAGAACGTTTCGCCCCGGGCCAATCCCTCCTCCTGGGCCCGAACCTGGAGCCGGTGACCATCGCGGCCTCCCGTCCCCACCAGGGCCAGATGCTGGTCCGCTTCCACGGGATCCAGGATCGGACCGGGGCCGAGGCCCTGCAGGGGGAATGGCTCTACATCCCGGAGGAAGCCGCCCAGGAACTGGCGGAGGACACCTACTATATCCACCAGCTCCTGGGGCTGGAGGTACGCACAGAGGAGGGCCAGGTCTTGGGCGAGCTGGTGGATGTCATCGTCACCGGGGCCAACGATGTCTACGTGGTGCGACCGGCCCCTGGGATCAACCGGGGCCGGGAGCTCCTCATCCCCGCCATCGCCCAGGTCGTCCGATCCGTGGACATCCAGGCCCGGGTGCTCACGGTTCGCCTGATGCCGGGGCTCCTGGAGGAGAGCCCGGAGCCCACATAGCCCACCCCTGCCCGGGCCTCCTCGAGATCGCCCGTTGCCGCCATCGCGGCCCGTCGCCCTGCCATCCCGCGCGCCCTGTGGACGAGAAAGCCTACTGGATCGCGTTCAATCGAGTGCCCGGCATCGGCCCGGCCCGTCTGGCCGCCCTGCTGGAGCTGTGTGGCTCCATCCAGGCCGCGTGGGAGGCCCCTCTGTCCACCCTGCGCCAGGCCGGCCTGGACCGCCGCAGCCTGGAGAACCTGATGGCCCTTCGAGGCCAGGTGGATCCCCAGGCAGAGCTGGAACGGGTGCGCCAGGCCGGGGTCCAGGTCCTGACCTGGGACGATCCCGCGTACCCAGCCCGCCTGCGCCAGATCCCCCACCCCCCTCCGGTCCTGTACATCCAGGGAGAGCTGACACCCCAGGACGAGGTGGCCGTGGCCCTGGTGGGGACCCGGCGGGCCTCGGCCTACGGCCGTCAGGTGGCCGAGACCCTGGCCCGAGAGCTGGCCCATCACCGGGTCACCGTGGTCAGCGGGCTGGCCCTGGGCATCGACACCGTCGCCCACCAGGCCGCCCTGGACGCGGGGGGCCGTACCTTGGCCGTCCTGGGAAGCGGCGTGGACCAGATCTACCCGGCCCGGAACCGAGGCCTGGCCCTCCGGGTGGCCGCCCAGGGCGCCCTGATCAGCGAGTACCCCCTGGGGACCCGGGCCGAGGCCGCCAACTTCCCCCCACGCAACCGGATCATCAGCGGCCTCAGCCTGGCCGTGGTGGTGGTGGAGGCCGGCGAGCGCAGCGGCGCCCGGATCACCGCGGAGTTCGCCGCGGACCAGGGCCGGGAGGTCTTCGCGGTCCCCGGCTCCATCTTCAGCCCCAGCAGCTTGGGCTGCAACCGGCTCATCCAACAGGGCGCGTGCCCGCTCCTCTCGCCGGAGGAACTCCTGGAGCAACTCCGGGTGGAGCGCCAGGCGGCCCAACAGCAGGCCCGGGAGCTCATCCCGCCCGAGCCGGCCGAGGCCAGCCTGCTGGCACACCTGGACCAGGAACCCCGCCACGTGGACGAACTGGTCCGGGCCGCAGCCCTGAGCCCGGCCGAGGTCAACAGCCTGCTCACCGTGATGGAGCTCAAGGGACTGGTCCGCCAGGTGGGGCCCCTCCAGTACGTGCGGGCCGAGGCCATCCCCTAAGGGCCACGAGGGCCGTCCCAGGATCCTGGGATCCGGGACAACCACGACCTGGAGAACCGCTTTGGGTCGGTCGGGAGAATGTTGTGATCGGGAGAGTGCCATGCACGCGGTGATCCTGGCCGGCGGTGTGGGAACCCGCCTATGGCCCCAGAGCCGAGCCCGCCACCCCAAACAGTTCACCGACCTGACCGGCAGCGGGCGTTCCCTGCTCCAGGCCACCGTGGACCGGGTGGCGGCCCTGGTGCCCCCGGAGCGGATCTGGGTGGTCACGGGCCAGGCCTACCGCGCCCTGGTCCAGGAACAGCTTCCCCAACTTCCCACGAGCCATATCCTGGTGGAGCCCTGTGGGCGGAACACCGCGCCGGCCATCGGCCTGGCCTGCATCCACCTGGAACGCCGAGACCCCCAGGCCGTGGTGGCCATCCTGCCCGCCGACCATGTGGTGGCCGACGCGGCCGGTTTTCGGACCGTCCTGGCCCGGGCCGAGGAGGCGGCCCACCAGGGATACCTGACCACCCTGGGCGTGGAACCGGATCGCCCCCACACCGGGTACGGGTACATCAAGCGCCGGGACCCCCCCCTGGAGCTGGACGGCACCCCCCCGATCTACCCCGTGGAGCAGTTCCTGGAGAAGCCCGATCGGTCCACCGCGGAGGCCTTTCTCGCCACCGGCGGCTACTACTGGAACGCGGGGATCTTCGTGGCCCGGGTGGACCGGCTGCTGGCCGAGATGGCCCACCAGATGCCCGAACTGTACCGACGGCTGCGGGCCATCCAACAGGCCCTGGGCACCGGCCAGGCCCAGGCGGTCCTGGAGGAGATCTGGCCCACCCTGCCCAACACCTCCATCGACTACGGCATCATGGAGGGGGCCCGGCAGGTGGCCGTGGTCCCCCTCCAGGCAGGCTGGAACGATGTGGGAAGCTGGGATGCCCTGGACACGGTCCTGGAGGCGGACGAACGGGGAAACCGCACCGTCGCCGGCCAGGTGCTCTACGTGGAGAGCGACCACAACACCGTCCGGGGCACAGAGCGGCGGGTCATCGTTCTGGTGGGTGTGGAAGGGCTGGTGGTGGTGGACACCGACGACGCGATCCTCGTCGGACGCAAGGAAGCCATGCAGGACGTCAAACAGGTGGTGGCCCGGCTCCGGGCCCAGGGCCACACCGACCTCCTATGATCCACGGAGGCGCTCACCGTGAACAGATCGCCCAACGCCACCCGATGGCTCCCCCTGATCACCGCGCTTCTGGCCGGGCTCCTGCTGGGCCTGCTCATCGGCTGGGTCCTGTGGCCTGTGGAGTGGACCAACGCCACCCTGGAGGACCTACGGCCGGATCTGCGTGTCCACTACGTGGCCGCGGTGGCCGACGCGTACGCGGCCTCCCGAGATCTGCCCACCGCGCTGGCCCGGCTGGGCAATCTCGCGGATCCCCAGGGGGCCATCCAGGAGGCCATCCGCTACTACGAGGCCACGAACCCCCCCGGCGGCAACATCCGCCGGGTGAACCTCCGCATGTTGGCCACAGCCCTGGCCCAGGCCCCCCCACCCCAGAACCGGGTGGCCCCACCGCCCTTGGCCACCGCCGAGGCGGCCGCCACCCCCTGGTGGCGTTGGCTCCTGGCCATCCTGGTGGTCCTTCTCCTGGGGCTCCTGGGCCTCTGGCTCCTGCGCCGCCCCGGGAGATCCCAGGGCCGGACCCGAGACACGGGCCCGGCTTCGGCTCGCCCCTTGAGAGAGGCCGTCCTCTCCCCGGGTGTTCCCGTGCCCGAGACCACACCGGGACCTGGCGAAGCTGGGGAACAAGGACACGCCCCCGGCCCGGCCCCCTGGCGTCAGGACGAGAGCCCCAAGAGCTCATGGGAACGGGAGCCCCACGCCTCCCCGGATGAAGGAGCAGAAGGCCCCCCGGCCCCGCATCCCAGCCCAGAGGCCCTCCGAACCCCTGGGCCGGAGTGGCGCCCGCCCGAGGAGCTCCCCCCCGCCCCCCGCTCTCGTCCTCCCCGGGGGACGTTCGTCTACGATCCAGAGGAGCTCCACCAGGAGCCCCAGTTTGCCCCGGAAACGCCCACCACCTCTCCGGCCCAGGCGACCGAGGCGCCCAGGGCCCCGGAAGCGCCGCGGCCGGACCACGGCGATCCCCCAGAGCCGGCAGACTCCGAGACCCCAGATGGGTTCCTGCGCATTCGCCCAGGGCCCTCCGCCTCTCCAGAGCCCCCCCCGGACGGTCCGGAGGACGAGATGGACGAGTCGTCCCGACCTGGGGCCTCTGGAGAGCTCCCGGAAGCCTCCTCCGCGGAGGAGGCCGGGGAGAACACCCGCCTTCCCCTGGTGACCGCGATGGTCCAACGGGTCCAGGAGCTGGCCGAGAGCCTGCAGGAGCCCCAAGGGGCCGGGGAGCGGCTGCTGTTGGAGGAGGTGGTGGAATACCGCTACGGCCACCGGGACCTGGAGATCGCCAGGCCCCTGGAGGACGATGAGCGGCTCATGGGCTACTACGGGGTGGGCACCCCCGAGCTGGAGCCCCTGGACACGTCCCTGCAGCGGATCCACATGGTCCATGTCTGGCTGTGGGACGCGGCATCGGACGAGCGGGCCCACGTGCCTCTGGTCAGCCCTGGGCTGGACCCGGGGCAGATGGCCCTTCTGGACCGAGGCCGCGACGCCATCGCCTCGGATTCCCAGGAGGCATCGCCCGTGGAGGCTGCACCGGATGCCCGATTCGAGGTGAGCACCCAACATCTGCGCCTGGAAGGCCGGGTGGAGGAGGCGGCCTTTCTGGCCCAGGAGCCCGGTGCCGGCTTCCAGATGCTGCGGGTGCAGCTCCGGGTGTGGTACCGGAAATAGGACCGGCTCCCCCGTCTCAGACCCGCTCCTCCGGGTCGAAGAGCCGCCGGTACTCCTGGATGGCGAACCGATCCGTCATCCCCGCGATGTAGTCGCAGACGATGCGGTGGAGATGTGCCGGCGCCTCTCGAACCCGGGCCAGGGTCTCGGGAGGGAGCTGCCGGGGTTCGGACACATAGGCCTGGAACAGGGCCCGCAGGGTCCGGTCCGCCTTGGTGGCCATCCGCACCACCCGATAGTGGCGGTAGAAGTTCTCGAAGAGGAACTGCTTCAGCTCCAGGTTCTCCTCGGTCAGCTCCGGCGAGTAGGTGGCCACGTTGCCGGGGAGCTGTCGCAGTTTCTCCAGGCTGTCCACCCGGTACTCCGCAAGGCGGGCCGCGGTGGCGTGGACCACGTCCGTCACCTCGATGCCCACCATCCGTCGGATGAACCGATAGCGGTTCAAGGGCACGGACAGGTCGAAGTCCCTCCCCTCTCCCAGGCTCTCCAACACCCGTCGCCCAATGGCCAGGCCCAGGACCTCCTGGGGCTCCAGGATGCCGCTGCGCAGGCCGTCGTCCGTGTCGCTGGTGTTGTACGCGATCTCATCGGCCAGGTTGCTGAGCTGGCACTCCAGGGTGCCCCGCTCCTCCGGGTGGTAGTCCCGGGCATCCACCACATCGTAGGCGGTGTCGTGCTTCACCACGCCCTCCCGTACCTCGTAGGTCAGGTTGAGGCCGGGGAAATCGGGGTAGCGGCGCTCCAGCTCGGTGATGATGCGGTAGGTCTGCCGCTGATGGTCGAAGCCCCCATGCTCCCGCATCAGGTCGTCCAGGGTTTCCTCGCCCGTGTGGCCGAAGGGAGGATGGCCCAGATCGTGGGCCAGGCAGATGGCCTCGGTCAGGTCCTCGTTGCAGCCCAGGGCCCGGGCCAGGGTGCGGCCGATCTGGGCCACCTCGATGCTGTGGGTCAGGCGATTGCGGTAGTGATCCCCCTCGGAGTAGACGAAGACCTGGGTCTTGTACTCCAGACGGCGAAAGGCCGTGGTGTGGATGATCCGATCCCGGTCCCGTTGATAGGCGGTGCGATAGGGGTGCTCCGCCTCTGGGTGGGCGCGGCCCCGGGTCTGGCTGCTCCGCATGGCATAGGGTGCCAGGATCGCCTCCTCACGACGTTCCAGCTCCTCACGGACCACCAACATCTCTGCCTCCTTGCAAGCGATGGAAGGCCCTGCCCCGGAGGGGATCCCGAACGAACGGGGAACGGGCATCTCCGGCCTCCACCGTCCTCGTCGTCCCGTGCAAAGGGCTCCACAGGCCCTCGCCCCCCACATCATACCAGATCCTCCCCGGATCCCAGAGCGTGCCCGGCAAGCCGGGCACCGTGCCGGGCTGTGGGCCGAGAAGGCGGGGCCAACCGGACCCGGGGTGTGTGTCCTCAGACACAGGGTGTCGGTCGACGGTGCCACCGCCCCCGGCGGGCAACGCGGATCTTGACATTTTCCCCCATCCCCCCTATCATGGCGGTGGTGCAAACGGTTGCACTGTGCACCGCTCTGTTCCCGACTGCCCTCACCTCCGCAGCGTCCAGACATCGAGCAGACACAGGGTCCTGACGATGGCCACGCGCAACAACGGCCGCCGGGGCAACCGACCCACCATCCGGGATGTGGCCGCCCGGGCCCGGGTCCACCCCAGCACCGTGAGCCGGGTCTTCTCCGGCCATGCCCAGATCAGCCCCCGCACCCGCCAACGGGTCCTGGAGGCCGCCCAGGCGCTGAACTTCCGGCCCAACGCCATTGCCCGCTCCCTCTCGGTCCAGCGGACCCAGACCATCGCCCTGGTGGTGCCCCACGTGTTCGAGGGCTACTTCCAGGACGCCTTCTTCCCCCAGCTCATGGCCGGCCTGCTGGCCGTGACCTACAGCCATGGCTACCGCCTGCTGCTGGGCGGTTGCGAGAGCTACAGCGACGAGATCGTCCAGATCCTGGACATCCTGCGCACCCGCCAGGCCGACGGCATCGTGGTGGCCAGCTCTCGACTGGACGTGGACACCGTGGGGGAACTGCAACGCCAGGCCCCTCCCCTGGTCCTCATCGGCCACCCGCCGGCCCACCACCCCGACGTGGCCTGGGTGGACGCGGACAACCAGGCCGCCACCCGAGAGGTGGTGGAGTACCTGATCCGGCTGGGCCACCGCCGCATCGCCTACGTGGGCGGCGATCCGGACAACACCGTGGTCAAGGAGCGGCTGGAGGGCTATCGGGAGGCCATGGCCCGGGCCGGTCTCCCGGTGGAGGCCCACTGGATCGACTACGGCTACTTCGCGGAGGACGGCGGCTACCAGGCCGTGGCCAGGACCCGGGTGAAGCCGGAACGCGCGCCCACGGCCTACTACGCGGGCAACGATCTGATGGCCGTGGGCCTCCTCCGGGGCCTGCGCGAGCGGGGCCTGCGGGTGCCCCAGGACGTCTCCGTGGTGGGCACCAACGACTCGCCGGAGGCCCGTCACCTGACCCCCGAGCTGACCAGCCTGCGGGTCCCCTACCGGGAGATGGGCGCGGCCGCCGCGGAGATGCTGATCCAGGCCATCCAGGAGGGAGGCCGTCCCCGGGGCCACCGACTCCTCTCCTCCAAGCTGGTGATCCGGGCCAGCACCGGCCCACCCCCCAGGAGATGAGCCACGGGGGCTCGCTCTGGGTTCCCGCTGCCCGCAATCCGTCCGGTGCGCAAGGCGTGGCCGCGCCCCGTGGGCCGTCCCGGGCCTCGAGCCACGCGGTGCATAACGCCGTACTGTCCTGTCCACCCACATTCCAGAGGAGGAGACCATGGGACACCGACTGTGGATGATGGTCACCGTGTTGCTGGCGGCCAGCCTGGTACTGGCGGCCTGCCCAGGCGGGCAGCCACCTGCCCAGGAAACGCAGCCGGCCGCCCAGGAGGCCGAGCCCTCGCCCACTCCGGAGGAAGCCGCGGCGGTAGAGGAGGCGGCGGCCGAGGCCGAGGAGGCCGTCCCCGCGGAGGAGGCCGGGGCCGAAGCCGAGGAGCAGGCCGCCCTGTGTCCGGAGGGTGTTCCCACCCTGACCATCTGGGCCGACACCAACCGGGCACCGGTGCTGCGGGAGGTGGGCGACACCTTCCAGGCGGAGTACGGGGTCTGTGTCCGGGTCACCGAGAAGAGCTTCGACGATATCCGGGACGATTTCAAGGTGGCCGCGCCCACCGGCGAAGGGCCGGACATCATCATCGGGGCCCACGACTGGCTGGGTGAGCTGGTGGTGAACGGCCTGCTGGCCGAGATGGACCTGGGGGAGAAGGCCGGGGAGTTCCTGGACGCGGCCACCCAGGCATTTGTCTACGACGGCATCCTCTACGGCCTGCCCTACGCCACCGAGAACGTGGCCTTCGTCTACAACCCAGAGCTCGTGGCCGAGCCCCCCACCACCTGGAGCCAGGTCGCGGAGGTGGCAGCGGAGCTGGAGGCCCAGGGCATGGTGGACCAGGGCTACGTGCTCCAACAGGGCGATCCCTACCACTTCTTCCCCATCCAGACCGCGTTCGGGGGCTACGTCTTCGGCCTCACCGAGGAGGGCTACGATCCCTCGGACGTGGGGATCGACAGCCCGGGCTCCATTGCCGCGGCCCAGTGGCTGGACATGATGGTGAAAGAGGGACACCTGAAGGCGGACATCGACTGGGACACGGCCCATGCCATGTTCGAGAACGGCGACGCGGCCATGATCGTCACCGGCCCCTGGGCCCTGTCCCGGCTGCGGGAGTCCGGGGTGCCCTATGCAGTGGCCGAACTGCCCGGTGAGGTCCAGGAGGCCCAGCCCTTCCTGGGCGTCCAGGGCTTCATGGTCAGCGCGTTCAGCCCGGACCCCCTGCTGGCCCAGACCTTCCTGGTGGACTTCGTGGCCACCGAGGCCATCATGCAGGCCATCTTCGACGCGGATCCACGGCCCTCGGCCTACCTGCCGGTGCGGGAGCAGATCCAGGACCCGGACCTGGTGGGCTTCTCCGCGGCCGGGGCCAATGGGCTGCCCATGCCGGCCATCCCCGAGATGTCCGCGGTGTGGTCTGCCTGGGGCGACGCCATCACCCTGATCTTCCAGCAGGCGGAGGATCCCGAGACGGCCTTCCGCAACGCGGCCGAACAGATCCGGGCCGCCATCTCCGGAGAGCAGTGAGCCCATGGAGCGGCGGTCCGGCGGCCCTGGGGCAGGGAGCGCTCGAGCAGCCCCTGCCCCAGGGGCCCCT
The DNA here is from genome assembly GCA_026989655.1 of Caldilineaceae bacterium. Lineage (GTDB taxonomy): Bacteria > Chloroflexota > Anaerolineae > Caldilineales > Caldilineaceae > JALSIX01. The sequence goes on along the minus strand of JALSIX010000130.1, from coordinate 5,236 downwards.
CGCGGGCCCCATTGGCTCCTCCGCCTGGGGGGCCTGGCCCTCGTCGACGGGATAGCCATCTGGCTCGTCTACCAGATGCTCCGGGACGGCTTCTGGCCCCTGGGCACGGTGCTGGCCGGGGTCACCCTCCTGGTGAACCGGATCTTCCTGCAGGAGGAGCTCTACCCCCTGCGCTGGATCTCGCCGGGACTGGCCCTCCTGGCGGTGATGGTGCTCTACCCCATCCTCTTCACCGTCTACACCGCGTTCACCAACTACGGCGACGGCCACCTGCTGAGCAAACCCCTGGCCATCCGGGTGTTGGAACAGCGGCGCTACCTGCCGGAGGGCCAGGCCCTCTACGACTACGTGGCCTATGTCTCCCCCCAGGGCGATTACCTGCTCTGGCTCGTGGCCCCGGATGGCAGCCAGCTCCTCGTCCGGCCAGAGGCGCCGCCCGAACCCGTGGAAGGGGAGCCCCCAGAGGTCCTGGAGGGCTATCGTCGGCTGAGCCGAGGGGAGCTCATCCGGGAGGGCCACACCGCCCGCCTGGTCCAGGTGACCTTCGGCGTGGGCGAGCACCAGTTCCGGGTCAGCGACAAACGGCTGGGCAAGGCCGGCCGCTACATCCAGCGCTACACCTACCTGCCCCAGGAGGATGCCATCCTGGACAACGCCACGGGAAAACGCTACCGGGCCGTGGAGGGCTCCTGGGTGGCCGAGGACGGGGAGGTGCTCCAGCCGGGGTTCCAGGTCTTCATCGGCGCGGAGAACTTCCGGCGCCTGCTCACGAACCCGGCCCTGCGCCAGCCCTTCATCCGGGTCTTCCTGTGGACCGTGGCCTTCGCGGGGCTGACGGTGGTCACCACCTTCGGGGTCGGGCTCTTCCTGGCCCTCCTCTTCAACCCCCCGGAGATGCCCTTCCGCCGAGCCATCCGCTCCATGCTCCTGATCCCCTACGCCATCCCGGCCTTCATCAGCGTGCCCATCTGGGTGGGTCTGCTCAACCCCCAGTACGGCGTGGTGAACCTCTTCCTCCGGGACACCCTGGGCCTGGAGATCCCCTGGTTCAGCCATCCCTACTGGGCCAAGGTCGGCGTGGTCCTGGTGAACCTGTGGCTGGGCTTCCCCTACATGTTCCTCATCTCCACCGGCGCGCTCCAGGCCCTGCCCGGGGACATCTACGAGGCCGCGGAGATCGATGGGGCAGGCCCCTGGCAGCGCTTCCGCTTCATCACCTTTCCCCTGCTGCTCATCAGCCTGGGCCCCCTCCTGGTGGCCTCCTTCGCCTTCAACTTCAACAACTTCGTGGTCATCGACCTCTACAACCAGGGCGGCCCCCCCATGAGCGGCACCCCCTCGCCCGTGGGCCACACGGACATCCTGGTCACCTACACCTACCGTATCGCCTTCGCCAGTGGCCGAGGGGCCGACCTGGGCTACGCGGCCGCCATCACCGTGGCCATCTTCCTGATCCTGGTGGCCATCACCTACATCCAGTTTCGCTACACCCGGATGTTGGAGGAACGCGCGGAGCAGCTCTGAACCATGAGATCCCCTTCCCCCCGTCCCGGTTCCCTGGCTCGACAGCGGCGGGTGTCCCTGGCCTTCCGCCTGCTGGTGGCCCTGGTGGCCATCGTCTACGCCCTCTTCCCGGTGGTGTGGATCCTGTCCGCGTCCTTCGATCCCCGCAACTCCCTGGTCAACCAACAACTGATCCCACCCCTCGCGACCCTGGACAACTACCGGGCCCTGTTCGACAACGAGCTCTTCCCGTTCCGCACCTGGATGGTGAACTCCCTGCGCATCGCAACCCTCACCACCGTGCTGGGCCTCCTCCTCACCGCCCTGGCCGCGTATGCCTTCTCCCGCTTCCGCTTCCGGGGCCGCCGAAGCCTGCTCCAGACCGTCCTGCTCGTCCAGGTCTTCCCGAACTTCCTGAACATGGTGGCCCTCTTCCTCATCCTCCAACAGCTCGGCCGGTACATCCCCTGGCTGGGGCTGAACACCCACGGCGGGCTCATCCTGATCTACCTGGGCGGGGTGTTGGGGGTCAACACCTGGCTCATGAAGGGCTTCTTCGACTCCGTACCCCGAGACCTGGACGAGGCCGCCACCATCGACGGGGCCACCCACTGGCAGCTCTTCTGGAAGGTGCTCCTGCCGCTGGCCCGTCCCATCCTGGTGGTGGTGGGGCTGCTCATCTTCATCGGCACCTATTCCGAGTTCGTCCTGGCCCGGGTCATGTTGACCTCGTCCCAGAACTACACCCTGGCCGTGGGCCTGAGCCTCTTCATCCGCGACCAGTACGCGAACCGGTGGGGGATCTTCGCGGCCGGCTCGCTCATCGGCGCCATCCCCATCGTGGTCATCTTCCTGGCCCTGCAACGTTACCTGGTCAGTGGCCTCACCGCGGGCAGCGTCAAGGGCTGAGGCCAGGCCCGAGCCCCCGTGGCTGTCCCTGCCCAGAGGCCGATGCCGACAACTGAACCGGTTTGTCCAGCCAAACACCACCGACACCCATCCGTCACACCCACCAATGGACCGCCGCAACCTGACCCTTGTCACCCTGTCCGATCTCCTGGTGCGCGTCGCGTACCAGATGGGCAAGACACCCCTCCTGCCCCTCTTCGCCGCGAGCCTGGGCGCGTCGGACGTGCTCCTGGGCACCATTGTCTCGGTCTCCACCCTCACGGGCATGGTGACGAAACCGCTCTTCGGCTTCCTCTCCGATCGCACGGGCCGTCGGATCTGGATGGCCCTGGGCGTGGCCCTCTTCGCGGGCATCCCCTTCCTCTACCGGCTGGTGGAGACCCCAGGCCATCTGGTGGCCCTGCGCCTGGTCCACGGCACGGCCACGGCCATCTTCGGGCCCGTCACCGTGGCCTACGTGGCCGAGCGCAACCCCCAGCGTCGGGCCGAGAGCCTGGGCTGGTTCGGCATGGCCCGCTCGGCCGGATATGTGGCAGGACCGGCCCTGGCCGGCTGGCTCCTGCTGGCCATGGAGCCAGAGACCGTCTTCGCGGTCACCGGCCTCCTCAGTGGGCTGGCCTTCCTCCCCCTGTACTGGATGGACGAGGGGGGCAATCCCTCCGGCCCCCGTGTCCCCAGACGCCTTCCGGCTGGCCCTGGGCTCGGCCCCGGGCTCAAGGCCGTGAACAGCCTGGGGCGGACCGTGCGCACGGTGTGGTACGTTCCGGCCATCTGGCTGGCCGGAGGCCTGGAGGCCGGGATCTACGTGGCCACCTACGCGCTGAAGGCCTTTCTGCCCCTCTACGCGCTGGCTGGGGGCTTCACCACGGCCCAGATCGGCCTCTTCTTCGCCCTCCAGGAGCTGAGCCTCCTCCTGCTCAGGCCTCTGGGCGGCCGGCTGGGCGATCGGCTGGGCCACCTCCAGGCCGTGGCCCTGGGCCTGGCCGGCCTGGCCATGGTCCTGCCCTGGCTCCCCTGGAGCCGTCACCCCACCACGCTCCTGGGGCTGGCGGTCCTCCTGGGCGGGGCCCAGGCCCTGATCTTCCCGGCCACCCTGGCCCTCATCGCGGGCCAGGTGGCCCAGGGTCCCCTGGCCACAGGTCTGGGCTTCGCGGGCACCCTGAAGAACGGCGGCAAGGTCGCAGGCCCGGTGCTGGGCGGAGTGCTGGTGGCCAGCCTGGGATACCCGGGGATGTTCGGGCTGTTGGCGGCCCTGATGGGTCTGGCATCCCTGGGGCTGGGCATCCTGGCCCGCCGTCGGACGGCCCGGACAGCCCTTCCAGAGCGGGCGTAGCCACGGCAGGAGGAGGCCCTCCCCCATGGCCCTGTCCTGGAACGCGACCCGGCTTTACATCCGCCCCGACGCGTCGTACAATGGCCACGGCGACGGGCCGCGTCGACAAGGCTCCGGCGCCGCCCCCTGACCCCATCCATCCCATCCGAGCCATGACACGACTCTCCACCGCCCCCGCCCTTGGACGGACCCTCCGGAGCCAGGCCCTGTGGGCCATCGGGCTCACCGCGCTGGGCCACTTTGCCCTGGAGCTGGCCCACGGTTTCCTGCCCGTGGTCTACCCGTTGCTCCAGGAACGGCTGACCCTGAGCTACAGCCAGATCGGCACCGTGGCCCTGGCCTCCACCTCTGCGGTGACCCTGGCCCAACCCCTCTTCGGCCACCTGAGCGACCGCTGGGACGCCCGGACGGTGGCCGCGTGGAGCGTGGCCTGGCTGGCCGGGCTCATCGGGCTGGTGGGCCTGGTGCCCAGCTATCCGGCCCTCCTGGGGCTGGTGGTGTTGGCCGGTCTGGGCTCCGCGGCCTTCCATCCCGCCGCGGCCTCGGTGGCCAGCCACGCAGCCCGGGCCAGCCGTCGCAAGGGCGCGGCCATGTCCCTCTTCTCCGTGGGCGGCAACCTGGGCGCGGCCCTGAGCCCCTTGCTCATGGCCCTGGCCCTGCACCGCCTCGGTCTGGCCGGAACCCTGGGGGTGATCCCCCTGGGCCTGGCCGTGGGCGGCCTCCTCTGGCTGGGCTTTCGGGAAGGGCACGGCGCCCGACAGACCGGCCCCACCGCCCTGGACGACGCCCGGAGCCAGGCCTCGCTCCTGGCCCTGTCCCTGGTGGTCCTCGCGGCCGCGGCCCGCTCCTGGTTCCAGATCGCGTTCATGACCTACCTGCCCACCTGGCTGGAGGCCCAGGGCCATCCCCTGCTCTACGGCGGCCAGATGCTCTTCGCCTTCTCGGCCCTGGTGGGAGGCGGGAGCCTGGTGGGGGGTGTCCTCTCGGACCGGGTCGGGCGCTGGCCGGTGATGTGGGTGAGCCTGGGCCTGCTGGCACCCACCTACGGGCTCTTCCTGGCCGCCCGCGGCCCGGCCCAGATGGTGCTGGCCGGGCTCATGGGCCTGCTGGTGGGGGGGACCTTCCCCGTGGCCGTGGTCATGGCCCAGGAGGTGTGGCCCCGGGGCGCGGGGTTCGCGGCTGGCGTGGTCATGGGCCTGGGCTGGTGGCCCGGAGGCCTGGGCTCCTGGCTCACCGGCACCCTGGCCGACCGGATGGGACTGGACACGGCCCTGGCCTTCCTCTTGCTGCCCCCTCTGGTGGGGGCCGCCGCGATGGGGGTGTTCGGGCTCCGGGTACGGCCAAGACGCCAGACAAACACATAGCATGGCCCGGCTCATCCTCTTCCACAAGCCCTATCGGGTCCTGTGCAAGTTCACCGACCGGGAAGGCCGGCCCACCCTGGCGGACTACATCCCTGTTCCCGGGGTCTACCCCGCGGGCCGGCTGGAC
>JALSIX010000129.1 GCA_026989655.1 Caldilineaceae bacterium | reverse complement strand
GGAGAGGGGGAACCCCACGACCACCCCCACCCACAGGACACGACCTCAGAGCCAACGACCTCCTCCAGTCCCCCCTCCTCTCCGCCCGGGGAGAGGAGGGGGACAGGGGGTGGTGAGGTCCCCCCCGCCCTGCAGGAGATCCTGGACGAACTGGCTGCAGAAGGCATCGAGATCCGCAACGAAGCGGACCTGCAACGCCTGCTGGCCCAGCGCCCGGATCTCCAACGGCGCTTGATGGCTGCCCTGCAGGAAGCCATGCCTCCTCTTCTCCGCACCCTGAACGAATTCATCACCGCGGACACCTGGGCCGCCTCCCAGGAGATCCTGGAGCAGCACCCGGAACTCCTCAGCGAAGAAGCGGACGCCCTCCTGCAACAGCTCATGGACACCCAGGAGGACGAACGGGCTGTGCACATCCTGCAGGAACACCGGGACCTCCTGCGTCGCTGCCGGGAAGTGGGCATCGAGGCCGCTTTCGCCGAGAAGATGAGGCGGCCAGGCGCCGCGCCCCTGCCGGACATGGACGAAGTTCCGGAGGAGTTGCGACCCTTCTTTCAAGCCCTGGCCGAACTGCCCGCAGAGCATAGGCTAGATCTGATCCGTATCTTCAGCGAAGCCGATTCGATCGAAGACGTAATGGCCGCCTTGGCCCAGCACCCAGAGCTGATGAAGGCCCTGGATGCCGTGTTGCCAGACCTGGACCACGCGCCTCACCCCCTGGCCCCCTCTCCGCCGCGTGGAGAGGGGGAACCCCACGACCACCCCCACCCACAGGACACGACCTCAGAGCCAACGACCTCCTCCAGTCCCCCCTCCTCTCCGTCCGGGGAGAGGAGGGGGACAGGGGGTGGTGAGGTCCCCCCCGAATTCCACGCCCACCTGCGCCAGGCCCAGGAAAATGTACAACACTACCTGCGCACCGGTGACCCGGCAGCCCTGGACCGGGCCGCAACCGCCTGGAACCGCATCCTGGATCACCCCACCTTCCCCCAGGCCCACGAACGCTTCCGCCTGGCCGCCATGAACGACGCCGGCCGCGTCTTCCTGCGCCGCTACTGGGCCCGGGGCCGCATGGAGGATCTGGACCGGGCCCTGGATCTGTGGCAGCGGGCGGTGGCAGCCACCCCGGCCGGTTCCCCCAACCTGCCTTCAATCCTCAACAATCTGGGGACCGGGCTGAGAGACCGCTTTGCCCGCACGGGCCGGGTGGAGGACCTGGAAGAAGCCATCCGGGTCTACCAGCAGGCGGTGGCAGCCACCCCGGCCGGTTCCCCCTACCTGCCTGGGTACCTCAACAATCTGGGGAACGGGCTGAGAGACCGCTTTGCCCGCACGGGCCGGGTGGAGGACCTGGAAGAAGCCACCAGACATTATCGTAGAACCTGCGAAAAAGGACGCACGGTCGCACTGGAGGCAACCCTGCGGGCCGGCCGCAACTGGGGGGACTGGGCCCTGACCCGGGAGGAACCCTCCTGGAGTGACGCGGCCACGGCCTACGCCTTTGCCCTGGAGGCCATTGAAACCCTCCTCGCGACGCAACTGGATCGCTCTTCCTGGGAGAGTTGGCTCAAGGAGGCCCAGGGCCTGCACGTCCGAGCTGCCTATGCCCTGGCCCAACTGGGCCGGCTGGAAGAGGCCGTGGCGGCCGCGGAGCGGGGCCAGGCTCGCCTTCTGGCCCAGGCCCTGGAGGAGAACCGGGCCGATCTGGAACGTCTGGCTGATCTGGGCCACGGGGAGCTGCTCCGGGCTTACCGAGCCAACCTGGACAGGCGGGCCGGGCTCCTGGCCCAGCTCCAGGCGGCAGAGGACGAGGACGCCCGCTCCGCCCTGCGCAGAGAGCTGCGGGCCAACAAGGACGAGCGGGACCAGCTCATCGCCCAGATCCAGCAGATCCCCGGCTATGAGGATTTCCTGGCCCGGCCCTCCTTCGCCCGTATCGTTCAGGCCATACCCCACCCCAGCCCTCCCCAGCTTGGGGAGGGAGCCGTTGACGTGCAGGGTCCCCGCAGCCCCTCCTCCAGCCTGAGGGAGGCCGGGAGGGGGTTCCCTGAATCGGCAGAGGACAACGCCGAGGATGCTGACGCTGTTCCCGGCCTGGAGTCCAACAGCCCCTCCCCCGAACCGGGGGAGGCTGGGAGGGGGTTCCTGGTCTACCTCCTGGCCACCCCGGCCGGGGGACTGGCCCTGGTGGTCCGTCCGGAAAATGGAGAGGCCAGGGTTGTCCCGGTCTGGCTGGACCAACTGAGCGAGGAGAAGGTGCGGGAGATGTTTCTGGGCCCTGCGGACGATCCAGCGCTGGGCGGCTACCTGGGCGCGTACAACCGCTGGCGGCACGACCACAGGGATGTATCCGCCCAGAAGGCCTGGTTTGAGGCCATCGACACGGTCACCCGCTGGCTCTGGGATGTGGCCATGGGGCCCCTGGCCCAGGCCCTGGCCACCCCCGACGGACCCCCCAGCTCGGTGATCCTGATCCCCACAGGGCTCCTGGCCCTGCTGCCTCTCCACGCGGCCTGGCGCGAAGACCCCAGCACCCCTTCGGATCGACGCTACTTCCTGGACCTGTTCACCGTCACCTATGCGCCCTCGGCCACCGCCCTGGGCCATGCCCAGCGCCGGGCCGCCCAGGCGGGTCTGGAGCCCTTCCTGGCTGTGGACGAACCCAGACCTGTTCGGGCCAGCCCCCTGCCCAACTCCGCGAAGGAAGTCCAGGCCGCGGCCCAGCATTTCCGCCAGGTGCGGCGGCTCCGTGGGGAAGAGGCCACCTGGGAGGCTGTGCTCCAGGCCCTGCCCGGTGCTCAGGTGGCCCACTTCTCCTGCCACGGGGAGACGCGCTGGCAAAAACCCCTGACCAGCGGCCTGCTCCTGGCCCATGACCAATGGCTCACTGTGCGCGATCTCCTGGGCCTGCGCCTGCCTCCGGCCCGTCTGGCCGTCCTCTCGGCCTGCGAGACCGGGATCATCGGCACCCGCCTGCCGGATGAGGTGGTGGCCTTGCCTTCGGCTCTGCTCCAGGCCGGTTTCGGTGGCGTGGTGGCCTCCCTCTGGTCCGTCTCCGAGATCGGCACGGCCATGCTGCTGGCCCGGTTCTACGAGCTCTGGCGGGACGAAGGTCTCTCCCCCGCCCAGGCCCTGCAGGGGGCCCAGCGTTGGCTGCGGGACACCACGAGCCGGGAGAAGTGGGAGCATTTCCAACAGTTCATGCCCGACCAGGCTCTCCTGGCGCAGAGGACCAAGGATCTGACGCCCGAGGTCGCGGACGCCTTCTTCAAGGCGATGGTGTTGAGCGAACCGGACAAACGTTTCTTCGCCCATCCTTTCTGGTGGGCCGCCTTCACGTTGACAGGAGTGTGAGGCCCCGTTCGACTGCACCCCGTTCCACAGGCCTGTTTCCACACGCGCATTTTTCAGGGGAGAAGAGCATGGACCGAACCGAAGCTGTGTTGGAGGGCGCCCGGCGCATCCGCCACTTTCTGCCCCAGCTTCTGGAAGCCGAAACCGCGACCGGCATGGATCAGGAGCTCGCCCGCCTGCTGGCCCAGGCCCGACAAGGGGAGAAGGTGGACAACGCCATCCTGCTGGTGGTGGCCCGGGAGAGGAGCACCCGAGCGTGGATGCAGGCCTTCCTGGAGCTGGAGGACCCGGCTCGGGGCTTGAAAGGAGGGGAGGCCTTGCCGGGCCACCCGAGCCCGGTGAACGCGGACCGCTTCGTCTGTCCGGAGGATGACTACGTCTGGTGTCGCCACTCTGTGGGCGAGCCGGTGCCCCTCTGCCCCACCCACGGGGTGGCGCTGGTGAGGGCAGGCCAATGTTGAGCCAGTTCTGGCAGGGCCTGGGAGGCGAGCTGTCCGAGCGTTGGGTGGAACGGATCCTCACCCCGGCATTCCTCTTCTGGTTGGGTGGGCTGGGGGCTTGGGCCTGGCAGGTGGGCTGGGAGCCCCTGGCGAGCTGGTTCCTGGGGCTGGACGCACCGGTCCAGGGGATGTTGGTGGTGGGGAGTTTCCTTCTGGTGGCCCTCTCCAGCGGCCTGGTCCAGCGCCTGGAGCCCACCGTGCTGGGTCTGCTGGAAGGGTACTGGCCAGGCTGGCTGGATGGGCTCTACCGGCTGGGGGTGCGGTGGCAGGAATTCCGGTTGGCCCGGGCCGAGCAGCAGTGGCAGGCCTTGAGTCGGCAGGGCATCGCCAAGCTGAACCCGGCCCAACGGCGGCGCTTCGTGGAGCTGGACATCCGTCGTCGTCGGGCCCCGGCGGATCCTGGAGAGCGAATGCCCACGGCCCTGGGCAACATCTTGCGGGCCGGGGAGCTGCGCCCCCGGGACAAGTACGGCCTGGATGCGGTGATCTGCTGGCCTCGGCTCTGGCTGCTTCTGCCCGAGGATGTGCGGGAGGAGCTGGTCCGTTCTCGGGCCGGGCTGGAGATGGCCGTGCGGGTCTGGATCTGGGGGGCACTCTTCCTGATCTGGTCCTGGATGGCCTGGTGGGCCCTGCCCGTGGGGCTGCTCGTGGTCCTTCTGGGCTATCGCATGGCCCTCTCCGCGGCGGCCACCTTCGCGGACCTGGTGGAGGCCGCCTTCGACGTACACCGCTCTCGGCTCTACCGGGCTCTGCGCTGGCCTCTCCCGGCCAATCCCCGGGCGGAGCGGGTGGAAGGGGCCCAGATCACCGGGTATCTCTGGCGAGGCCTGGACGAGGAGCATCCCACCTTCCTGGACGAAACGTGAGCGCCGTACATCCGGGTAGCCTGCGCTTTCTGCGTCCTCACGTGCGGGGAGTGTCCTCCCAGGCGCACACACCCGTGGCCCCTCCTCCGCGTCCTCCCCGGACGGTCCCCTCGCTTCATCCCACAGGGGGGACTCCGACCGCCTGGATGGCCCGGTTCAGGGCCTCCACGTCCTCTGCAAGGACCTGGGCCAGTCGGGCCAACTGCTCATCGATCTCCCGGCTGTACTGGTCCACCAGGGCCTGGGCCGAGGCCGTGGGGCGGCCGTCTCCACTCCCGATGACCGGGATCAAGGAGGCCAGTTTGCTGTTCAGCCGAGGGCTCACCACCAGCTCGTAGACGTTCTTCTGCTCTCCTGGCAGGATGAGCGCGTCCTCGATGGCGGCCAGCTTCTCCAACACCCGCTCCGCAGCCTGGACCACCTGGGACCGATCCGCCAGCCGCTTCTTCCACGCCTCCACCTGCTCCCGGACCTCTCGCAGGCGTACCACGCCCCGGTAGAGCTCGTTCAGCTTCTCCCGCACCGCCAGGAGCAGATCGTGCTGGGCCCGCAGATCCTCCAGGGAGACGTCCACCCGGGGGTCCACCCGCACCTCCAGGGACACTTCCTGGACCCGGTCGCCCAGGACCAGGCGCACGGTATAGGTGCCGGGCAGGACAAAGGGCCCCTGGTTGGCCTCGGGCGCGGTCTTGTTGCCCCGCACCCGCAGGGCTCCCTCGTGGCGCAGGTCCCAGAGAAAGCGGTTCCACCCCGGACGGACCGAGATCCACGGTCCGGGTTCCAGGGCCTTGTCCTCCTCGCTCCGCCTGTCCCAGTCCGGGGGCTTGGGCGCGAAGGTACGAACCACTGTGCCGGCCGCATCCCGGATCTCCAACCGCGGTGTCACGTCCTCCGGGAGGGAGGCCGGCAGCCGGTAGTGGATCAGCGCGCCCCGGGGCGCGCCCTGGCCGCCGTCCAGGTAGCGACGCACGGGCAGGCCCGTCTCTGGATCCTTGGTGGCGATGTAGGTGGCATTGGAGGAGATGCCGTAGACCCGGCCCTCGGACGGCACCCACTGCTCGAACAGGTCCGGATGGAGCCGGTAGGCGGGCCGAGGGGTTACCAGCCGGGGAAGGTCCGCGGCCTCCTCCGCTTGCGGATCCTGGGCCAAGGCCCGCAGGGGGGTCAGATCGTCCAGGATCCAGAAGGAACGGCCATGGGTGGCGATCACCAGGTCGCTGCCCACCACCTGCATGTCGTAGACCGGCACCACCGGAAAGTTGCCGCCCACCCGCTCCCAGGACGCGCCGTCGTCCAGGGAGAGGTAGAGGCCGGTCTCTGTGCCCGCGAAGAGGAGCCCGGGAACCGCCACATCGCAGCGGATGACCCGGGTGAAATCGTCCTCCGCGATGCCCTGGGTGATCCGCTGCCAGCTCTGGCCATAGTCCCGGGTGACGAAGAGGTAGGGGGTGTTGTCGTCCAGCTTGTAGCGGGTGGCGGCCAGATAGCAGGTGGCCGGGTCGTGGGGCGAGGGCTCCAGGGTCTGGACGTAGCTCCACGGGGGCAGCTCCGGCGGGGTGACGTTCGTCCAGCTTCGGCCGCCGTCCCGGGTCAGGTGGACCAGGCCGTCGTCGCTGCCGGCCCAGAGGACGCCGGGCTCGTGGGGCGATTCCCGAAGGCTGGCGATGGTACAGTAGATCTCCGCGCCGCTGTTGTCCGGGGTAAGCCCGCCGGAGGAACGCTGTTTCTCCGGATCGTTCCGAGTGAGATCCGGGCTGATGGGCTCCCAGGTCTGGCCCTGATCCGTGGAGCGGAAGACCACGTTCCCCGCGGTGTAGAGGACGTTCGGATCGTGGGGCGAGAAGAGGATGGGGAAGGTCCAGGGGAAACGGTAGCGGAGGCTGTGGGTGGGGATCTCGCCGCCGTAGGCCTCGGGCCAGACGTTCACCAGCCGGATCTGCTGGCTGCGGAGGTCCACCCGCTGGAGCGCACCCAGGCCGCCGGGGCTGGAGCCCACCGCGCCCACATACGCGAGCTCCGGATCCCTGGGATCCACCGCGATGAAGCCGCTCTCGCCGGTGCCCACCACCTGGCAGTCGCTCCAGGCAATGCCGCCCTCGGTGGTGTCCGAGGGCACCCGAACGCTGGTGTTGTCCTGCTGGGTGCCGTAGACCCGATAGGGAAAGGCCCGGTCCACGTCCATGCGGTAGAACTGGGCCGTGAGCTGGTTGTAGATGGTGCTGAAGCTCTCGCCGCCGTCGTAGGAGATGCATGCGCCGCCGTCGTTGCCCTGGATCATGCGGCGGTTGTCCGCGGGGTCGATCCAGAGGGCATGGTTGTCCCCATGGGGGGTGTGGACCTCGGTGAAGGTGCGGCCGCCGTCGGTGGACTTCCACATGCTCAGGTTGAGCACGTAGACTGTGTCCGGGTCCTGGGTGTCCGCGACCAGGTGCATGTAGTACCAGGGCCGTTGGCGCAGATCCACCTTGTCCGAGACCCGCTCCCAGGTAGCGCCGAAGTCGTCCGAGCGGTAGAGCCCTGGCTCCACCTGGCTTTCCATCAGGGCCCAGACCCGACCGGCCTTCACCGGAGAGGCGGCCACCCCGATCTTGCCCAGGAGGCCTGTCTGGGGCAACCCCTTGGCCCGGGTGATCTCCGTCCAGTTCTCGCCGCCATCCACGGATTTCCAGAGGCCGCTGCCCGGGCCGCCGCTCTTCAGCTCCCAGAAGTTGCGATAGACCTGCCAGGTGGTGGCGTAGAGGATGTCCGGGTTCTGCCGGTCGATGGCCAGGTCCACCGCGCCGGCCTGTTCGGAGACGAAGAGGACCCGCTCCCAGCTCTTGCCACCGTCGGTGGAGCGGAAGACACCCCGCTCCGGGTTGGGGCCAAAGGCATGGCCCAGCGCGGCCACATAGAGGATATCCGGGTTCCGGGGATGGATGAGCACCTTGCCGATGTGCCGGGTATCGGCCAGGCCCAGGTGGGTCCAGGTACGGCCACCGTCGGTGGAGCGGTAGACACCGTCCCCGTGGCTCACGTCCACCCGAATGGTGGACTCGCCCATGCCCACCAGGACCACGTTGGGATCGGTGAGGGAGACGTCCACGGCACCCACGGACGCGGTACGGAAGAAGCCATCGGAGACGTTGTGCCAGGTGACCCCCGCGTCGGTGGTCTTCCAGACACCACCGGCCACCGCGCCGAAGTAGAAGGTGGCCCGCTCCGCGGGGTCCCCGGCCACGGCCACCACCCGTCCTCCTCGGGGCGGTCCAATGCAGCGGAAGGTGAGGGCATTCCACACGGAGGAATCCAGATGGAGAGTCATGGGCGCACTCCTGCGGCGGTGAGGACACGGAACGAAAGCGGTTCAGTCCTCTCCAGTGTAATCCCCTCCGGAGCGGAACGCAAGCCCGGAGGACGGGAACCGACGAGGGGGATCCGCTCCCTGTTCCGTGCGCCTTGGCCCGCTCTCGGTTCCCAAGGGCTTCCGGACGCTCGGACCCCCAGCTTGTCCCCCCGGTGTCATCCTTCCCCTTCAATATTCAGCAGTTCACGAGTTCGTAGCGGAGTCGGCATCTGAGGATGCTCACCTCTTCGTTTGGCTAAAATCGTGAATTACTGATATTCCAATCCAGATATTCCAAATGGGTGAGGGCAGCGGCTTTGCCGTGGACACCCACCGGATCGCCGCCTTCGAGCGCATACGTGATACAGACGGAGGTGCACCTCATGCACTGTTCAGGGGACTTTTGCCACCGTTCCTGACACCAACTCCGCGCGCAAAGCCAGCGCCAGCGCCTCCAGGTCATGCGCCCGCCCCCGCTGGCGCGCCGCCGCGGCCGCTTCCCGCGGCAGCGAGTTGGCCGCGGCCTCTATCTGCCGCCCGGCCACATCCGCAAACCAGGCCGAATGGGCAATGTACGGGCTCTGCCGCGCGGCCGCATCCAGTTCCACCGCCCGCTCCGTCTCCCCCGCGTCGAGCAGCAGCAGCGCCATCAAGGGCAGTTCAAAGCGCAAGGGGTTGAGCGGCCGCGTCTCAATGGCCATGTCCAGCCCTGCCCGCATGGCCTGCATCGCCTGCGGCCGTTCCCCCCGGGCGCGGTGCGCGTATCCCAGGCAGAAAAGTGCATCCGGCCGCAGGGAACGCTCGTTCATCCCCGCCAGCAGGCCGTCGCTTTCCCGAAAATAGGCCAGCGCCCCGGCCACGTCCCCCGTCGTCAGCGCCACCCGCCCCAGATTGAGCAACGAAAAGGCGATATACCAAACCGCATTGGCGTCCCGGTACCCTGGCAGCGCTTTTTGCATCAACTGTCGCGCTTCCTCGTAACGCCCCAGATTGATCAGCGCCCGCGCGGTGGTCACGTTGGCCGTGAACGGCTCGTGCGTCAGCCCCAATTCCCGGTGGATGGCCCAACATTCGGCAAAGGTGTCCAGACAGGCCTCAAACCGGCCGCGGAACAACTGGTTGATCCCCAACGTCGCCAGGGGATTCGCCAGGTCGGCCCGGTTCCCCAGCGGGCGATAGAGGGCCAGACTTTGGCGCAGATAGGTCTCGGAGCGCTCCAGTTGGTTGGTATGCAGCATCAGCAGGCCCAGCAAGTTGTGAGAACGGGCCATGCCCAACTGATCGCCCAGCCGCTCGCGGATAGCCAGACATTCCTCCTGGAGTTGGAACGCTTGGTCATATTCACCCAAACTCACGTACTTCTGCCCCAACGCGTCCAGGGCCAGCGCTGTACCCCCTTCATCCCCGATGGCGCGGTACAAGGCCACGCTCTCCTCGTTGAGCGTCACCGCCTGGCCACCAAAATCGTTGATGATGGAATAGTGGGACAGTTGCAGCAACAAATGCCCCCGGGCTGCGGCAATCTCCGCCCGGGGCAACGCCGCGCGGTCCAGCCAGGTCTGCGCTTGCTGAAACGTCAGGCGGGCGCGATTGTAATGCCGGGCCGCCAGTTGAAAGACGCCTTGCCAGGTGAGCAGCCGCGCGGCCAGCAGCGCCTCTTCCGGGGGCAGGGAGCCATCGGCGGCGTCGCCAGCCAGGATAGCCGTCGCCGCCTTCTGACACAGCGCGCTGCCTTCGTCAAACCGGTTGCGCCATTGGTAAAAGAGCGCCAGCGCTTCCAGCGCCTGCGCC
>JALSIX010000128.1 GCA_026989655.1 Caldilineaceae bacterium | reverse complement strand
ACGTACAGGAGGGTCTCCAGGTTCCGGCTCCAGGGCTCGATCTCGGCCAACAGCACCACCTTCCGCTCCAGCCCCTTGAACGCATGGACCGTGGTCGCCCAGATCTGACCCGCCCCCTGGGGGAAGGGCTGCCGGGTGAGCACGAAATTGCCCAACCGCTTCCCCTCCTTGAAGACCGAACGCCGCTCGGCCTTGGGCGTCAGGATCACCACGTCCTGGGCCGCCACCCCCTCCTGGTTCACCAGCCGATGCAGGGTGCGACGCACCTGCTCCTCCAGTTCCTGATGGGAGCTGTACGCGATCCACTGGGGCGCGCGTCCGGCCGGCCCCCGACAGCCAATGGCCTCCCCCTGGGGATGGAAGCGGCTCACCAACCGGTGGATGCGCTGGGTGTTGCGGCAGTTCTCGCTGAGCCGGAAAGGCGGCGAGTCGATCACCCCGGGAATGTGGTTCGCACCCCGGTAGAGGTTCTGGTTGTCGTCGAAGAAGACGTAGAAGATGCCCTGCTCCGAATCCCGTAACAGCGCCTGCAGACCCAGCCACCAGTCCTCCCGAAAGTCCTGCCCCTCGTCCACCACGATGGCGTCGTACTGGGGGCCCAGCTCATCGACGGCATCCAACAGCATACTTGGCAGGAACTCGTCGTAGTAGGCTCGCTGGTCCCGGGGCGGCACGCGCCGAATCCCGGCCTCCTCCATGAGCGCCTCGCACAGCCCATGGAAGTTGAGCACGGTCACCCCTGCCGGCGCGCGCTGGGCCAGGTGCTGGGCCAGGGCCAGGTTGAAGCAGGTGAGCAGCACCTGGAATCCCTCTCGGGCCAAGCGGCGAGCCTTCTCCAGGGCCAGCATGGTCTTCCCGGAGCCGGCACACCCCTGGATGGCCGCCCGCCGCTGGTAGGCCAGCACGTCCAGAATGCGCATCTGCTCCTCGGTGAGCTCCACGATGCGCTCGTCCTCGTACTCCAACTCCACCCCCAACGGCGTGCGCAGCTGGAAGGAGCGACCGAGCAGCTCCCCCAGCAGGCGCACCCCATCCTTGCCCGGACCAGCGCCCCGCCCCTCCTGCCCGCGCCAGTAGGCGAAGACGCGCCGGATGGCCGCGGCCGGCTCGGACAGGCTCCGCCGATCCAGCACGATCTCCCCGGGCAGGTCCGGCCTCAGGGTCATGTCGGGGGCGCGCACGTCCGGGAACACCACGCCGTGCCCCAAGGTGATCCAGCGGTCGCCCCAGCCGGGCAGCTCCTTGAGCTTGGCCAACAAGGCGTGCTTGCCCCGCCGCGCCTGCTCCACCGGGTCCTTGATGGCATGGACCTGGCCCTGGCGGTCGGTGGAGCTCCACCGACCCGTGGCCGCGTCGTAGGCGATGCCCCCACCTTTGACCTCCAACACCAGGACGCCCTGCTCCGGGTGGACGATGACGAAGTCCGCCTCGCCGTCCTGGGCGCCGGCCTTGGTTCGGCCCAGCCAGGCCACGCCGTAGAAGACCGTGTAGGCGTCGGGCAGGGTGCGCAGCGCCTGGTAGACGCGTCGCTCCGCCTCCCGGCCCGGGTCCTGGAGCACACTTTCGGGAAGCCGTTCGGGGAAGATGTGAGCCCGCCTCGTCATGGGACATGGAAGGGAGCGAATGGGGTTACGACGATTTTGATGCTACAATGCAGGGAGATTGCAGCCCCTTCAGTGTAGGACTTCAGTATACGGAAACGAACCACAACAGGCAAGCGGTCTTGTTCGGAGTTCTTCTTGGGGTAAGGGGGCGGATTGGGTTCCAGATCACATCGCCTCCCCGCTCGCTAACTTTTCTCTAGCATTTCACCAACCTTGCTGCCATGGAAACCATGGTATAGCTTGGAATGGAATGATATGGCTCGAGATGGAACCGGATGACATGGAACAGTGTGGCTGAACGGAGCCGCCGTGTGATCTCAAATCCACCCCACGGGAGGTGTCCTTATGGTGGAGGAACCGAAGATCTTCGAGGAGCTGGAACTGGAGCTGCTGGGGGACGATGAGCGGGGATATGACTTCATCACCCCGGAGGACCTGGCCCGACTCAAGGACCTGGATACCGAGGAGTCCCGGGTCTTCACCCTGTATCTGGACATCCGGGAGGAGCGCACCCAACACGAACCCATCGGCCTCCGCTATCGGCACCTGGTGGATCAGGTGCTGGAGACCCTGGAGGAGACGGACAATCCGCGCCTCTTCCAGTGGACGGCCCAGCGGGTGGGCGATCTGTTGGCCCATACCTACGGGCACCTGCGGGGCCGGGGCATGGCCCTCTTCGCGGTGCCCGGACGGGCCACGCCCAAGGGGGGCGGCAACGTGGAGTTCGACCTGTTCCTCCACTACCATCTCCCGGAGCCGCCCAAGGACGCCCTCACCTGGGGGCCCAAACCCGCGCTGATCCCCCTGCTGATCCAACTGGACGAGCACGAGCCCACCGGCGTGGTGTTGGTGGACCGTCGACACGCCCGCTTCTTCCTCCACTACATGGGCGAGGTCGCGGAGTACAATGTGGCCGAGGCCGACTGGGTGCCCCCGCACACCCGGGCCCTGGGCTGGGGCGCGCACAACCACATGATGTGGGAGGAGACCCACTACCGCCAGCACCTGGCCCGGGTCGCTGCGTACACCCAGGCCCTGGACCGACGGGCAGGCTGGAAGTGGATCGTGGTGGCCGGGCCGGACCAGACCCCCGCGGAGTTCCTGGAAGAGCTGCCCAAGGCCCAGGCCGAGAAGGTCATCGGCACCTTCCAGCTCCCGGTGGATGCGAACCTGAACTCCATCCGGGATCGAACCGGGCCCATCGTGGCCCGGGCCGAGGCCCAGGAGGAGCGGGAACGGATCGAGCAGTGGATCGGCGGGCTGGAGCGGCGAGGTCCCCGGGCCCGAGCCGGACTGGCCGACACCATGGCCGCTCTCCAGGAACAGCGGATCCTCTACCTCGTCACCCTGCCCGACTTCACCCATCCGGGCTGGCAATGTGGTCAGTGCGGCGCCCTGATCGCAGACATCATGGCGGGCAAGCCCGATGCCTGCCCCTACTGTGAGGGAGAGCTGGAGACCGTGCCGGACGTGGTGGGGCTGGCCGCGGCCCAGGTATTGGACTGGGGCGGACACGTGGAGATCGTCCGCCAGCCCGACACCCAGGAGAGGGTGCGGCAGTACGGGCACATCGGGGCCATCCTGCGCTACTGATCTCCTTTCATCCGCTCTGGCGGACGATCAGGCGGGGCGGGTCTGGAGGGACGAGACGGGCGCGATCCGGGATGGTGAGGAAGGGGGCTAGACCTGGAGCAATGCCGAGGCCGCGGCCTGCCCCGAGAGGAACGCGCCCTCTACCCGGGGGCCGGCGAACGCGTCCCCGCCCAGAACCAGGGTGGGCTCACTGGAATCCTCCCCGGGCAGGGACACGGCATAGGCCCGCTGGAGCAAGGGCGACTCCGGAAGGGCATGGCGCCAGCGGACGATCCGAGCCTCGATGACCTGGGCCTCGGGGCCCAGATAGCCCTGGAGGGCCGCCAACATGGTCTCCCGGATCTCCAGCTCGGGGGCCTCCCAGTAACGACGGCTGTAGTCTGGGTTGGCATGGACTGTGAGCACCGGCCCCTGGCTCAGCCCTTTCTGGCGGTTGTCCGCGATCCAGTTGATGGCGTGGGCCGGGCGCTGCACGGAGCCCGGGGGCGGCACGTGCACCTCGCCCTGGAAGCGGAAGACCCCTGCGATGCAGGGCGCGTAGCGGACACTGGACAGGGCGGCCCGGTCCTCGTCGGCCAGGGCCACCCCTCCGGCCTGGAGCAGCTCCAGGATGACCGGGATCGGCGGGGTGAGGACCAGGGCTGGGGCCTGGAAGGTCGTGCCGGAACGGGTGTGGACCTGCCAGAAGCCCCCGGCCCCTTCCACCGCGACCACGGGCTGGGCACAGTGGATCTCCAGATCCTGGGCCAGCCGTTCGGCCAGACGGCCCATGCCTCCCTCCGCGATGTAGCGGAGCTGCCCTTGGGTTCGGTTGGGGGCCAGGCTGCCGCTGGCCAGGCCCATGCTCCACAGGTGGATCCACCCCTTTGCCAGCCAGGCGTGGACCTGGGCCTGGAACCGAGGGGTGAAGGCGGTGAAGTACTGGGCACCGGTGTCCGCCGCGTCCCCGTCCAGGTGGATGGTTGCCATGCGCCCACCGGGATGGGGGGCCGCCTCCAGGATCTGGACCGCGCGGCCGGCCTCCTGGAGGCGGCGCGCGGCGGTCAGGCCGGCCATGCCGGCGCCGACCACGATCACATCCGATCGGGACATGGTAGACTCCAGAGGAATGCGCGCGCTCGGTCCCTGTTTCCTGCCATTATAGCATCTCCACCACGGCTTGGACCCATTGGAGAAGGCGGTGACGGACGGCCCCGATGCGCTCCCAGTTCGGGGGTGCCTCCGGTGTGCGGGCATGTTGGTTGCCCACGAAGAGGCCTCGATTGATCTCCACCATGATCCCCACGTAGGGATCGTGGCTCCGCCCCAGTTGGGCCTGGAAGGCCGGGTCCGTGTAGCGCTGGAGGATGTAGCCGCCCCGAAAGGGAGAGTTCAGCGCCACCACCGGCGGGGGTCCCTCGGGATCGGGCTCCAGGAGGGCCAGATCGGCGAAGAGATCCTGGGCCACCTCCCCGGCTCGGCGCAACAGCTCGGGCGGGGCTGTGATCCGGGGACCGCCGGGCCGGGGATTCCCCAGGGCATCGCCGAAGTTGGCCAGGCAGATGTAGGGCCGGGGCCGGCCTGGATCGCTGTACGCGCTGGGGCCCCGTTGGGCCATGTTGTGGCAGTCCAGCAAGAGGCGAACCCGATCGCCATGGGCCTGGAGCGCGGCCTCCAGGCGAGCATGGAAGGCCTGCCAGTAGGTCCGCAGCAGAAGGAGCCGCAGCTCCTCGGATGGGGGCTCCTGATAGATGGGCTCGCCGTAGCTGGTCTGGGTCTTCACCGGCCCGTCTGGGTCGTCCAGGCTGTGGGGCGGGCGGTTGGCGTCGATGAGGACCCGGGCCATGGGCATGGTCACCCGTTCCAGCACCCTATGGCCGAAGTCGTACAGCTCCTCGGCCCACAGATCGGCCTCGTTGTAGAGGGTCACCGGGTCGATGGCCAGCCGGGAGGCGATCTCCGGTGGCACGGCCCGTCCGGCATGGGGAATGGATTGGACCACAGGGAGCAGGGCCATGGTAGGGATCCTGGGGAGCTGCAGGGGGTGTGGGTTCAGTCGATGCCCTCCATCACCGCGGCCGTGAACGTCCCCGCGCGCATGATGACCTCCCCATCCACCTGGATGGTGCAGCGGACCGGGATCACGTCCAGATGTCGGGGAGAGGACCAGTCTGCGCCGGTGTACCGGCCGTAGGGGTCGCCGAAGGCCACGTGGACGCCGGGGAGCTTCTCGTCCTGGAGGAGGTTGCCCACCAGTCCGGTCAGGGCGATGTTGGTCCCGATGGCAAACTCGCCGACCCGGTCCGCGTTCTCCGCTCCGAAGAGGTATGCCTCCACCTGGCCGCGTAGCTCGGGATCCGGGCACTCGACCCGTTGGACCCGACCTCCCTCCACGTGGAAGGTGACCGGGGTCTCCAGGACGCCGTAGCGTTCACTGAAATGGTCCCCCAGTTCATCCGCCACCAGGATCCCCTCCAGATCGGCCGGGCAGGTGAAGGTCTCTCCCTCGGGCAGGTTGCCCCAGGCTCCCGGCTCGTGGTAGAGACCGTGACAGGGGATCCAGCGGCGATCATCCCGGAAGGTTCCCGTCAGGTCTGTGCCCTTGGGGTTGGTGACCCGGATGGTACGGGCCTGGGACACCCGCTGGTGTACCCGCATGGTCACCCGGTGGATCTGCCGGTAGTCCACCCGCATGCCCTGGACCATGAGCAGGGGGGTGATGCCGATCATGTGGGCGTGGCGCACTCGGGGGTTGGCCTCTCGCAGGGCGGCCATGTAGCGCTGTCGGAAGGCCAGCTCTCCGGGCCGGGCGCCGGCCGTGTAGAAGCTCACGTCGGGCTGCACCCGGGACAACAGCTCCTGGAGCTCCGGGGGCATCTCCAGGAGGGGGCGGGGGGCCAGATCCTCCAGTTCGCATAGTGTGACGTGGGCCTGCACGGCCGCGGCCGCATCCGCAAGGGCCTGGTGGATGAGATGGCTCTCCCGGTCGCCCAGGATCAGGACCCGTTCTCCCGGCTGCACGGCCATGCAGGTACGGACCGCGTTGGCCGCGCCAGGGCGCATGTCGTCCAGGGTCCAGGTGGAGGGGGAGGCAGGGGTCGGGGACATGGGTGGACTCTCTCTCGGCTCGTCGGTTGGCATCGCTTTGCCCCGGCTGTTGGGCTGGCGAAGCTATCCCAGGATGACCGGCTCCTCCGGGTAGTGCACCAGGGTGGGGTGCTCCCGTTGGGCCAGGGCCACCACGATGGTCAGGGGACCCAGGCGTCCCCAGAACATGGTGAAGGCGATGAGCAGCCGGCCCAGGGTGTCCAGGTTGCCGGTGAAGCTCAGGGAGTACCCCGCGTTGGCGAACGCGCTGACCACCTCGAAGCCGGTGACGAAGATGGGCCCCTCGTGGAGCAGGGTCAGGGCCAGGGTGACACCGCTGACCAGGAGGGTGGAGACGGTCATGATGGCCACCGCCTTGGCGATGGTCTCGGTGGGCACCGTCCGATGGAAGGCGGTGGCCTCCGGGGCGCCCCGGGCCGTGGCCAGCACCGCGATGAGGAGGACGCCCACGGTGCTGCTGGTGACGCCGCCCGCCATGCTGGCCGGCGCGCCCCCGATGAACATCCACACCATGAGGATGAACTGGCTGGCCTCGCTGAGCTCCTCCAGGGGCAGGATGGTGAGCCCCGCGGTGCGGGCCGAGATGATGGTGAAGAGCCCCATGGCAAAGCGCTCTCCCGGGGGGCGGCCTTCCAGGATCTGGTAGAAGTTGGGGTCCAACAGGAGGACCATGCCCCCGGCCACCGTCAGGATGCCGGCCAGGATCAGGGTGATGCGGGTGTTCAGGGCCAGGCTGCGGCCCCGTCGATAGGTGACCAGATCGTAGAGGACCGCGATGCCCCAACTGCCCAGGAGGATGAGGACCCCCATGACGGTCAGGGTGTAGTAGTCCGAGCCGTAGCCGAAGACCACCCCTCGGTCCGTGCCCGAGAAGAGGTCGAAGCCGGCATTGCAGTACGCGCTCACCGCGTGGAAGATGGCCAGCCACAGGGCCTCGCCGTCGGGCATGGTCTGGCGCCAGCGCAGCCACAGGAGCAGGGCGCCCACGGCTTCCAGGCTCAGGGTCACGATGAGGATGGTGACGGCCAGGTTGACCACGCCGCCCGCGCCCCCCGCGCCCAGGGACTGTTGGATGACCACCCGTTCCCGCAGGGTGACGCGACGGCCCACCAGGCGGAAGAGGAGCACGCTGAAGGAGATGAAGCCCACGCCGCCCACCTGGATCAGGATCAGGATGACCACGTGGCCGAAGCGGGAGAAGTCGTTGGCCGTGTTCAACACCACCAGCCCGGTGACCGTGGTGGCACTGGTGGCGGTGAAAAAGGCGTCCATCCAGCTGATGGGCTCGCCGGTGGCCGATGCCCAGGGCAGCTTCAGGAGCAAGGTGCCCAACAGGATGATGGCCGCGAAGCCCAGGATGAGGACCTGGGGCGTCTGGAGCCGGGAGCGAAAGGGAGTGGGCCCGGATCGGGCTCGGGACCACCGGGGACGGATCGCCTCGTGTCGCTCCAGGGTCTCCTCCACCCAGATGTAGGAGTCGTCCAGGGAGCGGGCCATGCGCTGCTCGCCGCTCTCGCCCTCCCGCAGGGGAATGCGCAGGGTATAGGGGGCCTCGGGCCCGGCGCCGGGGTCCGGCCGGGCATCGGACGGGGGCCGAGGCCCCTGGGGTTCGGGGCGCGATCCGGTGGGCTCGGGTTCCATGGCGGCACAGGTGCACAGGAATTCCTTCGGCCCCGGAAAGGGGCTGGGAGGGTCCTCTCAGCCCGTCATGATAGACCAGGTCTGGGGATTGGGCAAAACCGGGTCTCCTGGGCCGGGTGGCCCGGAAAGGCGCCCGGTCCCTGTGGCATCGGTCCCTGTGGCATCCCGTGGACTTCGGGGTCGGGGGAAGGCAGGCGCCCGGACGGTGAGGCTGCCGGCTGTGGGTGTCCCGGGGTTCCGCAGCGGCCCCAATTTGCTTTGCATAAGGGAAATTATACAAAGTGATATGTGGGAACGGCCAGCCCTGGCCGGGGCCGGGTTGCGCCCTCTCCGGCCGGTCCGGTAGAATGGATCCCGTGAATGGAATGGATCCCGTGACATGGATGGGCCGAACCCGGGACCACCATCCCGCATGGGACCCTAGAGGGGGCGCGAGGGGCAGACATGGACCCCGTCCGGTTGTCCTCAGCGGAGAGGAGGGCCGCGCTGCGACCGCGATCCCAGCCCTGGTGGAGAGATCTGCCGGGAGATGTACACTACACGAATACCCTTCCGGCGGAGAGGGCCCGGCCGGAGTTCCCCCGAGAGCCCGGCAGCTACCTCCTCCTCTTCACCTGGGCAAGGCCGCTGAAGCTCCAGGTGGGTCGCCTGGGCCCCGCGGTGCTGGCGCCCGGCCTCTGGGTCTACGGAGGGAGTGCCTGGGGCCCGGGCGGCCTCCAGGCCCGGCTCCGACGCCACCTCTACCCAGCCGATCGGCGCCCCCACTGGCACGTGGATCGCCTCACGTCCCTTCAGCGCCCCCACGGGGTGGTCTGGGCTCTCCAGCCACCGGCGGAGGGGCGACCGCGGCTGGAGTGCATCTGGATCCGGCACCTGCTGACACACCTCGGCTTCACGGCCCCGGTGCGGGGGTTTGGCTCCGGGGACTGTCGCCAGGGGTGCCCCGCCCATCTGGTGCACCTCCCTGGCTCCGGTCCTGGGCTCCCTACCCCAGGGTGGATGGCCTAGGCCGCGCCGCCCCACAGGTTGCCGAGCAATCCACCGCTCTCCCCAGGGCCGCCTCCTCGCTGGCCCACGGCGTGGATCCGGTCCGCCAGCCGAGAGAAGGGCAGGCTCTGGAGGTAGACCTTGCCTGGGCCGGTCAGGCGGGCCAGGAACAGCCCCTCCCCGCCGAAGAGCGCGTTCCGGAATCCGCCCACGAACTGGATGTCGTAGTCCACGCTGGGCGCGAAGGCCACGAGGCAGCCCGTGTCCACCCGGAGCACTTCCCCAGGCCCCAACACCCGTTCGAGGATGGTGCCGCCTGCATGGACGAAGGCCCATCCGTCCCCGCGGAGCCGCTGGAGGATGAAGCCCTCGCCCCCGAAGAGGCCGGTGCCCAGCCGCCGGGTGAAGGCCACCTCGATCTCGATGCCCTGGGCCGCGCACAGGAAGGCGTCCTTCTGGCAGAGATACTCACCCCCTGCCTCGGCCAGGTCCAGGGGGACGATCTTTCCCGGGTAGGGGGCGCTGAAGGCCACAGAGGCCCGTTGCTGGCTCCGGTTCTGGAAGACGGTGATGAAGAAGCTCTCCCCCACCAGCATCCGCTTGAACCCCTTGAACAGACCGCCCCCTGTGCCGGTCTGCATCTCGATGCCCTCCTCCATGTAGAGCATGGCACCGGCCTCGGCCTGGACGCCCTCGCCGGGATCCAGGTGGATCGCCACCAACTGCATGTCGTCGCCGTGGAGAGTGTAGTCGATGATGTCGGCCATGGACACGTTGCTCCTGTTCGCGTTGGTTCCTGTTCGAGAGGGAAAACGATCCGGCAACAGCCTGGGCGCCACCGAGCGACCGGCCCGAGGGCACCTGTGTGATCTACGCCCCCTGCCGGGGGAGGGTTTCAGCCGCTTTCGCCCGCTTTCGCCCCCATTGCCCACCCTCCCCCCGGTCACAGATCTGACGTGCGCTGGCTTTCTGAAAGATGAAACGTGTTCCTCGCGTATTGACATGACGGCCGGATGTTCTATAATGTGAAATCACAGACTTCCC
>JALSIX010000127.1 GCA_026989655.1 Caldilineaceae bacterium | reverse complement strand
CAGCTCCTCCAGATGGTCGGGGGTGCGGCGGGCCAGGATCCCGCCGTGGATGGCCGGATGCAGGGTCTTGACCCGGCCTCCCAGGAGTTCGGGAAAGCCGGTGAGCGCCTCCACCGGGGTGACGGGCAGGCCCGCATGGGCCAGGACCTTTCCGGTGCCGCCGCTGGCGATGAGGCGGAATCCCTGCTCGTGGAGCCGGCGGGCGAAGTCCACCAGGCCGGACTTGTCGGAGACGGAGAGAAGTGCATGGCGTGCGGACTGCATGGATGACCTCCGGGCGTGGACGATCTGGGAATCGGGGCGTGGGCTCGGAGCCTGGGAACTCCGCGGTCTGGGATGGATGGGAACGCCTGGGTCCACGCAAACGGGGATCCGGTTCGGGATATCCAGTTGGGCTCAGGGTTGTATGGGCGCACGACACCTACCACTACGGGGTTTCCGGGTTCTGGGTTTCGCGCGGCCGCCCCGGCACCCGACGAAAGACGGAGATGGAGCCCTCTCCGGCCCCCCACGACAAAGGGGCAGCGAGAGCGGTTGAACGGCACGATCTCGCTGCCCCAGCCCAGGCGGACGACTTGGGGACGCGCTCTGTGTCCGTCTCTCTCCCCGGTGGTCTCTTCCACCTGGCCGGAACCCGGCCCGCCAGTCGGGAGACGGATGGAGCGGAACGGCTCGAAGGCCATGGCAGGGGGTTGGCCCCCTACACGTTCGGGGACGGTGGATCCCGCTGGGTGGCCCGCCACTGGGCATGGGCCAGGCGGATCACCTGCCGGGTCTCGGGGTGCATGGGGAGGTGCTCCAGATCCTCCAGGGCGACCCACTGGACCGCGGCCGCGTCGTCCCCGGCCCGAGGTTCCCCCTGGAGATAGCGGGCCCAGAAGTCCACCACCACATAGTGATAGCGCACCCGGCCCTGTTCGTCCCATTCGATGGGCTCAAAGACCCCGGCCAACCCCTCCACCTGGATCGCGACGCCGCACTCCTCCCGCACCTCCCGGCAGACCCCGTCCCGCAGGCTCTCGCCCAGGCGCAGCAGCCCCCCGGGGAGCCCCCACATTCCTGGGCTGGGGGAGCGGCTCCGCAGCACCAACAGGGCCCGCCCTTGGGGGTCGAAGACCACCGCGGCCACCCCTACCCGGGGTACCGGTGGGTACTCTCGGGGGATGGGATCCGGGGCCTCGGCGGGCGGTGCGGTCACGGCTCCTCGCTCCAGACCTGGATCAGGGCGGGCAGCTCCTGCAGGTGGTGGATCACCGCGTCGGGCCGGATCCGGGCCACGATGCGTCGGTCCTCGGCCAGGGGGATCATCCGGCAGTGGACGGTGCGCGCGCCCAGCTCCAGCCCTCCGGCGATGTCGTGCTGGAGGCTGTCCCCCACGCACACCACCTCGTAGGGCTCCACATCCCAGCGCTTCAGGATCGGATCGTAGATGTCCCGGGCCGGCTTGCGCCACTCCACCGCCGCGCTGCTCAGGCAGACGTCGAAGTAGGGCCGCAGCCCCGTGTAGTCCACCATCCGTTGGAAGGCCCGGTCGTGGGGGAAGTTGGCGATGAGGGCCAGGCGATAGCCTTGGTCCACCAGCTCTTGGAGGACCTGGTGGGCGCCGGGCAGGGGCTCCCAGGCCACCATCTCCGGCGCGTAGAAGAGGTCCACCGCCCGCTCCAGGACGTCCGGGTCCATCTCCGAGGCCGGATAGCCGAAGAACTGGAGGAGGAAGCTCAGGGTGTCCGTGGCGATGTGCTCCTCCTGCTCGTCGTCGGACTTCTTCTGGGCGAAGAGGCGGGCCTCGACGATGCTCTCCCAGAAGTCCTCGGGCAGGTCGGCCATGCCCACCGCGTGCATGTAGGCCAGGGCCGCCCGGGCCCCTTCCTCCATCAGCTCGGCATGGGGCCGTTTCAGCCGGGCCAGGGTGTGGTCGAAGTCGAAGAAGATGCCCTGGACCAGCCGTCGAGGGCGCAGGCGCACCGGCAGTTCGGGGAAGAAGTTCGCCTGGAGGCGCTCCAGGGCATGGGGGGCCAGGGCCACCTCGGGCATCTCCTCCTCGGGCCCGGGTTCCCGCCCCAGGCCTTCCAGATCCTCGGGGCGAAAGTTGGCCGCGCGGGCCCGCACCCGGGCCAGGAAGGCCTCCATCTCCTCTGGGGTCAGGGGCTCCATGGGCCCGGGGGTTTCGTCGTCGGGGTCGGGGCAGGGCACCTCGCCTTGCTCGCTCATACGCGCTCCAGAGGGCTCGGATCCACGGGCTCGGTGGGGTGGACCTGTCTACTCTACCACGGGGGCCGTCCTCCGTTCAACTTTACCTGGCACCGGCTCTCTGCTATACTAGGGTCCACACTTCGGCATCGAGGTCGTCGAGTTCGCCACCTGTCGGATCGAGCTCGGCGGCGCCGGGCCGCCCCGCCCGGTGAAAAGTGCCTCGAGGCCCTGCCCCCGTGTCGTCGCCGTGGATACCCGATACCGTTGGCATCCATCACCGTTGGCATCCATTGAGGTCCGTGTCCATCCAGGTGTTTCCGGTTGCCACCGCGCTCACCCGCTGGAGAGAGCCATGACCCGTTGGCGATCCTACCACACCCCTTCCACCGTGGAGGAGGCCCTGGCCCTCCTGGCCCAGCATCCCGAACGGGCTCGGATCGTGGCCGGGGGCACCGATCTCCTGCTCGATCTGGAGCTGGGCCACGAATCCCCGGTGGAGATGCTGGTGGACATCACCCACATCCCCCAGTTGACCCAGATCCAGGAGGACGACCGGGAACCCTGGATCCAGATCGGCGCCGCGGTGACCCACGGTCGGATCGAGCGGGACCCCACCCTGCGCCGGGTAGCCACCTGTCTGGTGGAGGCCTGCAGCGTGGTGGGAGGCCCCCAGGTACGCAATGTGGCCACCCTGGGGGGCAACGTGGCCCATGCCCTGCCGGCTGCGGACGGCACCGTCGGCCTCCTGGCCTTGGATGCCCAGGTCCAGATCGCGACCTGGCGGGAGGGCCAGGTGGACTACACCTGGCATCCTCTGCCTGCGGTCTTTGCTGGGCCAGGGCGCAACACCCTGCAGCCCGGCCAGATGCTCACCGCGTTCCGATTCCGCCCTCCAGGGCCGGGGGAGGCCAGCGCGTTCGATCGCATCATGCGCCCCCAGGGGGTGGCCCTGCCCATCCTGGGGGCGGCGGTGCGCCTGGGGTTGGATCCGGAGCGGGGCACCGTGGCCCATGCCACCATTGCCCTGGGGCCGGCGGGTCCGGTTCCCTTCCGAGCCACGGCCGCAGAGCAGGCCCTCCGGGGCGCGGATCCCACGGATCTCCGGGCGGTGGAACAGGTCATCCAGGCCGCGCAGGCGGAGGCCCGCCTGCGCACCAGCCGACACCGGGCCTCCGCGGCCTATCGCCACGAGATGGTGGCCGTGCTCCTGCGTCGCCTGCTCCGCCGGACCGTGGATCGGATCCGGACCGCGGTGCCCCTTGGAGGGCCGACATGAGGCCCGCCCCTCTGGGACCTGCCCAGGGCCTGGAGGGGGGCTCCTGTGACCAGATTCCAGGCCATCCTCCACGCACCGGTTGCCTGTAGCCCGAAAGGAGACCCCCATGCCCACCCTGCACCTGACCGTCAACGGTGTCTCCCACACCCTGGAAGTGCCTGCGGGCCGCTACCTGGCCGAGGTCCTGCGCTACGACCTGGGCCTCACCGGGACCAAGATCGGCTGCAACGAGGCGGAGTGCGGCGCCTGCACCGTCCTGGTGAACGGCCAGCCCGTGGACTCGTGTATCTACCCGGCGTTCAAGGCCCAGAACGCGGAGGTGCTCACCATCGAAGGCCTGGCCCAGGTGGAGGGCGTGGTGCCCGATGGTTCCCTCCGCGAGAGGGTGGGGCTGGAGGTGGACGAACCCCTCCACCCGCTGCAGATCGCCTTCGCGGTCCACGGGGCCACCCAATGTGGCTTCTGCACCCCCGGGTTCATCATGCAGGCCAAGACCTTGCTGGACGAGAACCCCGACCCCAGCGACGAGGAGATCAAGCACTGCCTGAAGGACACCTACTGCCGCTGCACCGGCTATGTCTCCATCATCAGCGCGGTGAAGGCCGCGGCGGAGTTCAAGCGCACGGGCCGGATGCCCCTGCCCGCCCTTCCCCCGGCCAAGGAGCCCTTGCAGTGGGTGGGCCGGCCCCTGGTGCGGCCGGACGCGGTGGATAAGGTCACCGGCCGGGCCCTCTACGCGGACGATCTGTCCTTTCCCGACATGCTCTACGGGGCCACCCTGCGCAGCGAGCATCCCCATGCCCGCATCCGGGCCATCCACGTCCAGGAGGCCCTGGCCCTGCCCGGCGTCCACGCGGTGCTGACCTACCGGGACGTGCCCGGAGATCCCCGCCATGGCCTGGTGGAGAACGACTGGCCCGTCTTTGCCGGCGGCCCGTTCCCGGCCCGGTACGTGGGGGATCCCATCGCCCTGGTGGTGGCCGAGAGCCACGAGCTGGCCCACCAGGCTCTGGAGCAGATCCGGGTGGACTACGAGCCCCTGCCCGTGGTCGCGGACCCCCGGCAGGCCCTGGACCCGGACGCGGCCGTGCTCCATCCCGATCGCCCCACGGGCAACCTGCTCAAGCACATCAAGGTCCGGCGGGGCCAGGTGGACCAGGGGTTCGCGGAGGCCGACGTGGTGGTGGAGCGGACCTTCCGCACGCCTCGGACCGAGCACGCCTTCCTGGAGCCCGAATGCTCCGTGGCCGTGCCCGCTGGCTACGACCCAGACCATCCCAAGCTCACCGTCTATGTGGGCAGCCAGATCCCCTACGCGGATCGCCGTCAGGTGGCCAAGTCCCTGGGCCTGCCGGACGAGGCCGTGCGTATCCGGGGCACGGTGATGGGGGGGGGCTTCGGCGGCAAGGAGGACATCGCGGGCCAGATCCACGCGGCCCTGGCTGCCCAGGTGACGGGGCGCCCGGTGAAGATCCTCTACAGCCGCCAGGAGAGCCTGCGCTTCCACCCCAAACGGCATCCCACCTACATCCGGGTCAAGATGGGGGCCCGGAAGGACGGCACCCTGACCGCGGTAGAGGCAGAGCTGTGGGGCGACAGCGGCGCGTACGCCAGCCTGGGCGAGAAGGTGATGACCCGGGCCACCACCCACGCCACCGGGCCCTACGTGGTGCCCCACGCCAAGATCGACTGCTACGCGGTCTACACCAACAACCCTCCCTGCGGCGCGTTCCGGGGCTTCGGCGTCACCCAGTCCGCCTTCGCGGTGGAGAGCACCGTGGACATGTTGGCCCAGGCCCTGGGCCTGGATCCCATCGAGTTCCGACGCCGGAACGCCATGCGGGTGGGGGTGGTCACGGCCACCGGACAGGTGCTTCGGGAGAGCGTGGGCCTGGTGGAATGCCTGGAGAGGGTGGAGCGCCGGATCCGGGCGTGGCGAGCGGAGCTGCCCGGAGCGGCTGAGGCGGAGGAGAGCGGCGATCCCTGGGCGCCCATCACCGTGGGCACCAAGCGCTATGCCTGGGGCGTCGCGGCCGGGTACAAGAACACGGGCCTGGGCGGCGGCGCGCCGGACAAGGCGGAGGCCGAGGTGGAGGTCTTCCCCGAGGGCACCGCAGAGATCCGCATCAGCAGCGCGGAGATGGGCCAGAACCTGGTGGGAGTGCTCCAGGCCATCGCCGCGGAGGAGCTGGGCCTGCCGGCCGGCCGGGTCCGGGTCCGGGTGATGGACACGGACCTCACCCCGGATGGTGGACCCACCACGGCCAGCCGCCAGACCTACGTCAGCGGCAACGCGGCCCGGCTCGCGGCCCGGACCATGCGCCAACGGCTCCAGGCTGTCCTCTCCGAGAAGTTCGATGTCCACCCCGAGGTCATCGCCTTCCACGAGGGCCTGGCCTATGTGGACGAGGAGCGGCTCCGCCGGGTGCGCCGGGGAGGGAACGGCGCCGGAGACCCGGGCGGCAACGGCCACAACGGGGCCCAGGGAACTGCCGCCCGCCGGCTGACCTTCGCCCAGGCGGTCCAGGCCCTGTTGGAGGAGGGCCGGGAGCCTCGGGTGCGCTACGAGTACTGGGCGCCCAAGACCCAACCCCTGGGCACCGGCGGCGACATGCACTTCGCCTTCTCCTACGCGGTCCACGCGGCCCTGGTGGCCGTGGACACGGAGACCGGCGAGGTGGCCGTGGAGCAGGTGGTCAGCGCGCACGACGTGGGCCGGGCCATCAACCCCCTGAGCCTGGTGGGCCAGATCGAGGGCGGCATTGTCATGGGGCTGGGCAACGCCCTCACGGAGCACTTCATCGTGGAGGAGGGCATGCCCTGGACCCAGCGCCTGGGCCAGTACAAGATGCCCGGGATCAAGCTGACGCCCCGCATGGTCAACGAGCTGGTGGAACACCCCACCGCGGACGGGCCCTACGGGGCCAAGGGCGTGGGGGAGATCAGCTCCATCCCCATCAGCGCGGCCATCGCCAACGCCATCGCCAACGCGGTGGGGGTCCGGGTGTTGGCCCTGCCCGTGGACCAGGACGCGCTCCTGTTGGCCATGAAGCAGGGCCAACAGGAGCTGGACCGCTGTTGGGGCGATCCGCCCGTCTAGGCCCCCGCCCCCACACCCTGAGCCGCTCCCCGGGAACTCTGTGGAGCCCACGGGGGACACCCAAGGCGCTTTCCTGCCACTCGGGTGTCCCCCGTTTCCCTGTCAGGCCCTGGGGGCCGGAGGCCGGACGGGACGGGCTCACTGGGAGGAGCGGCTCCCGGTCTCCGGGGAGGTGTCCAGCTCCACCTCCACCCGGGCGAGAAGGCGCAGTTTCGTGTCCCGGAACACCACCAGCAGCGGATCCGAGCCCGGGGGCACCAGGGAGCGGTCCACCAGCACGGCGGCCGCGCCCTGGGGCGGTGTGCCCCGCTGCAGCGACGGCCCGATGGTGACGAAGGCGTGGAGCACCCGCTTCTCCCGGTCCAGGAACAGCGCGTCGAAGGCCACCGACAGCCGCCGCTCTCGGCTGGACAGCCCGGCAAAGAGCACCATCTCCCGGGCGAAGTCCACCTCTGTGCGGACGGGGAGGCCGTCTCCGTTCCGAGCCGGGAGGGTGGGGGTGGCCCGGCTCGGAAGGCGGGCTGGGGTGGCCGTGGGCCGTCGGCGTCCGGGGGCACGCTCCAACAGCGCCAAGGAGTCCAGAAAGTCGCGCCACTCTGTCCCGTCCGTGTAGACCGCGAACACCCGTTTCGGGGGGCGTTGCAGCAGTGGGAGCTCCAGCCGCGCGTAGCTCACGGGTTCACCCCAGGGCGAGGGGGTGCCCTGGAGCGCCACGGTGCCGGTGGGCGTCGCGGTGGCGGTGAGGGTGGCTGTCACCGTGGCCGTGCCGGTCAGGATCCGGGTGGCCGTGGGGCTCGGGGTGCTCGTGGCGGTGGGCGACGGCGTCCACGTGGGGGTCGGGGTCCACGTGGGGGTGGGCGGCTGGGTGGGGGTGGGCGTGGGCGTCCAGGTAGGGGTCCAGGTAGGGGTGGGCTCCGGCAGGAGCTCCCAGCCGAACTCCATCAGGGCCCCACCGGTGTGTTCGTAGTACTCCACCCGGAGGGTGTGTTCGCCCGGGGCCACCGTCTGGTCGAAGACCAGGATCCGATCCGCGCCGTCCCGCCAGTCGTCGATGATGAGCTGGCCGTCCAGCCAGACCCGGACCCCGTCGTCCACCCGGGCGAAGAAGCGATAGCGCCCCCCGTCCAAGGTCACCGTACGCTCCCAGCGGACGGAGAAGTTGTCCGCCGGCAGGCTGGGCGCGGGGCTGTCTGGGCCCCAGTTGAAGCGGATGGCCGGATCGTCCCGGACCAGCACCGGGGTGCCGGCCAGGTCTCGGTTGGCGAAGTACTCGCCCCGCCAGCCGGTGAAGCGCTCTGCCCGTTCCCACCAGAGACGGACCAAGGCCCGTTCGAAGCGCTCGAAGTAGTCCAGGCGCAGGGTGTGGGCTCCTTGGCTCAACTCCAGCTCCGCCGAGACCGTGCGGGCCGCGCCCAGGCGCCACTCGTCCAGCACCAGTTTGTCGTCCACGTAGAGCCGGGCTCCGTCGTCCACCTCCACGTAGAAGCGATAGAGCCCGGGATCGAAGTCCAAGGTCCGGGTCCAGCGGGCGCTGAACCGATCCGGGGGGACGCCCGGGGCCGGGGCCTGGAAGCCCCAGTCGAAGTAGATGGCGGCGTCGTCCCGGATGACCACCGGTGCGCCTTGGAGGGATTCGTTGGCCCAGTACTCCCCTCGCCAGTTGCGGATCACCAGGGGGGTCGGCGTGGGGGATGGCGTCCAGGTGGGTGTGGCGGTGGGGGTGGCCGGGGGGCCGGTCGGCGTGGTCCCCGGGGGAGTGGGGGTTGGGGTCTGGGTGGGTGTGGCGGTGGGGGTGGGCGACGGTGTCTGTCCTGCCGGCGGCACCACGGTGAAGGTGGCCGTGGCCTGCAGGTTGCCGTCTGCGGTGTAGGCCACCACCGTGTGGGGGCCTGGCGTCAACCAGCGGGGACTGATGGGGTAGAGAAAGCCGGTGGTGATGCGGCCCTGGGGATCCGCGGTGCTGGCGGCCAGGATGCCGCTGCGGCCCATGTCGTCGGTGAGCGCGACCAGCACCAGGGCGTCTGCGGGCCAGCCGCTGCCCACCACCTGGACGAACACCCCCGCGTAGCCCTCGGCCGGATCCACCTGGATGGTGGGCGGGCCGGATGGGGCGACCTCGGCCCCGGGCGGCCGGGTGGGCGTCGGGTTGGGCGCGAAGGCGAGGCACGCGCCGAGCAGCCAGCCGACCGCGAGGAGTCCGGCCAGGACAAGCCCTCGACCGGGGAGCCGGAGAGGCCGGGAGGGGGTCTCCGGGGGCGCTGGGCGATTCCACATGGTGGCTCTCTCCTTCGGATGGGCCTTCGGGTGGGGCGCTGGAAGACCAGGCCCGGCACGGGGTCGATGCATCTGTCAGACGGTGGCTCGGGCTTGGAGGTTCCCGGCCGGGGAGGGGTCACCGGGGCTCTGGCAGCGAGACCCCGCTGGGCACCCGCTGGATACGGGCCCCCAGGGGGCGCAGTTTCTCCTCCAGGCGTTGGTATCCCCGGTCGATCTGGTGGATGTTGCCGATGACCGTGGTGCCCTCCGCGGCCAGGGCGGCCAGGACCAGGGCCATGCCTGCCCGGATGTCCGGGCTGGAGACCTCCTGGCCCACCAGTCGGCTGGGCCCCACCACCACGGCCCGATGGGGATCGCACAGGATGATCTGGGCGCCCATGGCCACCAGCTTGTCCACGAAGAAGAGGCGGCTCTCGTACATCTTCTCGTGGACGATGACCGTGCCCTGGGCCTGGGTGGCCACCACCAGGGCGATGCTCATCAGGTCGGGAGGAAAGGCCGGCCAGGGCGCGTCGTCGATCTTGGGGACGGCCCCACCGAAGTCCGGCTGTACCCGCAGCTCCTGTTCGTCCGCGACCACCAGGGTCCACCCGGTACCGTTGGGGGCCCCAGGATCCTGTTCCAGGTGCATGCGGACCCCCAGCCGCTGGCCGAAGACCATGCGGATCATCCGCAGGTGGTCGGGCACCACGCCGGCGATGCGCAGCTCGCCAGGAGTGATGGCGCCCAGGCCAATGTAGCTGCCGATCTCCACGAAGTCCGGCCCCACGGTGGCCTGGGCCCCCCGGAGCCGGTCCACCCCATGGACGATCAGGGTGTTGCTACCGATGCCCTGGATGGAGCAGCCCATCTGGGCCAACAGGTGGCACAGCTCCTGGACGTGGGGCTCGCTGGCCGCATTGCGCAGGACCGTGGTCCCCCGAGCCAGGGCCGCGGCCATGAGCGCGTTCTCCGTCGCGGTGACCGAGGCCTCGTCCAGGAGGATGTCCGCGCCCCGGAGCCCTGCGGGCGCGGAGAGCTCGAAGCGGCCGTTGTGGAGGAGCCGTGCCCCCAGCGCACCCAGGGCCTGGAGGTGGGTGTCGATCCGGCGTCGGCCGATGTCGTCGCCCCCCGCGCCCCGATCCACCACGAAGTGGCCACAGCGGGCCAGCAGGGGCCCCATGAGGGTCAGGGAGCCCCGGATGCGGGAGAAGAGCGCCGGGTCTGGCGTCCCCTGTTCCACCGCCTGGGCCCACAGGGTGACGGTGCCGCCCCGCCGGGCCACCTGGACACCCAGCCCTTCCAGGATCTGGAGCATGGTGTGGACATCGCCGATCTCCGGGACGTTGTGCAGGGTCACGGGCTCGTCCGTCAGAAGACAGGCCGCGAGCAGGGGCAACGCCGCGTTCTTGTTGCCGCTGGGCACCACCGTGCCCTGGATGGGGTGCCCCCCCTCGATGATGAACTGTTCCATGGAGCGTCCTCCGCGGGTCTCGTGGACGGGTCCGGGGGCCGGCCAGGGCAACAGCCCTCTCCCCCGGCCGGCCCGGGCTCTTCCCTGCATTGTAGAGCCACCGCCGGAGGGACGTCAACGCGCCAAAACCCACGTTTTCTCTACGCTGTCTCGGCCCGTGCCTGTGCTATAATGGGCCACACCATGACCTATTCGTTGGTGCCCGAACGCTCCAGAGGGCCCGGTTGGCTGGGGGGCCTCCTCCTGCTGGGAATAGGGGCCAGCCTGGCCGTTGCTGCCCTGGCCCTGCTCGGATACGTGCAGGCCCGCCGGGCCCCATCCGTGCTCCTCCAGGTGCCCCCACGTCCGGCGGACGCGTGGGTGTCCCAGGCCGTTCCGTCCCGTTGGGCCCTGTTGGAGTTGGCCGATGCCCACCCGGAGCCCCTCCTCCACCAGGCCGTGGAGGCCGGCCAGATCGAGCTGGCCTACGCCATCCTGGCCTTCAACCTGGACATCTCCGGCCCGGCTCGGGCCACCGAGGCCATCCGGGTCGGCTTCGCCCTCGCCCGCCAGGAACAGGATCTCCCCGCCGCCGCGGCCCTGGGCATGGCTCAGGCTGTGGCCGTCTTCGATCGGAGCATCCCCCCTCTGGAGCGCGGGACCATCCTGGCCCAGGTCGCCCAGGGCTACGAGCTTCTAGGGGTTCCAGACGCCGCGCGGGGCGCCGCGCTCCAGGCCCAACATCTGGCCGTGCAGACCCCGGACCTGCTCCCGGCCCAACGACTGCGTATCCTGGAGGAGATCGGCCCGGTGTTGGAGAGGTTCGGGACCCCAGAGCAGCGAGAGCGTTGGCGGGCCCTGCGCCGAGGGCCCGAGCTGGAGCTGGGACGGGTGCTGCTGTCGCCTCTGTTGCCCGGGCTCTACCGGCCCCCGCCCGTGTCCCCCTTCCAGGACGAGGGGATGGCCCAGGCCGAGGACCTCCGTCGCCGGGCGGCCCGACGTCTGGTGGAGCGCCTGGAGCGGACCGGTGGCGTGGACTTCGAGCCGGAACGCCGGGCGCTGGCCCAGGCCCTGGTGGCCGAGGACCAGGCTCGGGCGGCATGGAGCCGCCGCCTGGACGCCCGGCTGGTGGAGCCGGGGGCCCGGTTCCTGTACCTCCAGGAGAGGCGGCGCTGGCTCCTGTGGAAGCTGCGGGTGGCCTACCGGGGTTTTGGCCTCTCGTTGGTGCCCGCCTGGGAGGCGCAGATCCCGGAGATGTGGACGGAGCTGACCCGGGCCACGGAGGCCCTGTTGCCCGTGTTGGAACGGCTGGCGGCCCTGCCCGAGGACCCTCGCCACCGAGCCGTGGCCCGGAGCGAGGCCCTGGCCTGGCTGGCCTACCAGGCCGAGTTGGGCTTCTACCCCCAGGCCCCGCTGGGAGAGCTGGCCACCCGGCTGGAGGGGGCCCAGGCCGAGCTGGAGCGCCTGGGTGTGCCCCCCGCGCTGCCCCTCTTCTACGATGTGGCGGCCACGCCGCCCGGGTTTCGGATCGCCCGGCGGTACGAGTAGGGGGATGGCCACCCTCCGCTGCCCATCTATCATCGGCACCGGGGAGAAGGTGGGGGGAAGGAATAAGGAGTAAAGGGTAAGGGGTAAGGAGGAACGGCATGCAGGTGCTGATCACCGGTGGCGCAGGGTTCATCGGCAGCCATCTGGCCGAGGCCCTCCTGGCCCGAGGCGATGCCGTGGCCATCCTCGACGACCTGAGCACCGGGGCCTTCCACAACATCGCCCATCTGGTCCAACACCCGCGATTTCACTTCGCCATCGACTCGGTCCACAACAGCCTGGTGCTGGATCGGCTGGCCAGCCAGGCGGACGCCATCGTCCACCTGGCCGCGGCGGTGGGGGTCCAACTGGTGGTGGAGCGCCCCACGGAGACCATCGAGACCAATGTCCTGGGCACCCACCAGGTCCTGGCCGCGGCCCGGCGCTATCGTTGTCGGACCCTCATCGCCAGCACCAGCGAGGTCTATGGCAAGAGCGAGGACCTGCCCTTCCGGGAGGACGGCGACCTGGTCCTGGGGCCGTCGAGCCGCAGCCGTTGGGGATATGCGGCCAGCAAGCTGTTGGACGAGTTCCTGGGACTGGCTGCCTACCGGGAGTACGAGCTGCCGGTGACCATCGTGCGCTTCTTCAACACAGTGGGCCCCCGCCAGACGGGGCGCTACGGCATGGTGGTTCCCCGGTTCGTGCGCCAGGCCCTCCGGGGAGAGCCCCTCACCGTCTACGGCGACGGCGAGCAGAGCCGATGCTTCTGCCACGTGCTGGACGTGGTCCGGGCCCTGGTGGCCCTGCTGGACCGTCCGGAGGTCACCTCGGGGGAGATCTACAACATCGGCAGCGACCAGGAGGTGACCATCAACGAGCTCGCCCGTCGGGTCGTCCAGCGGACCGGGTCCGACTCACCCATCCACCACATCCCCTACAGCCAGGCCTATGCGCCGGGCTTCGAGGACATGCGTCGCCGGGTTCCGGACATCGCCAAGATCCGGGCTGCCATCGGTTGGCAGCCCACCTGCTCCCTGGACCAGATCCTGGATGACGTCCTCGCGTACGAACGGGAGCGGCTGGGCACGGAGGAAGAGGGAGGCGGATGAGTCCGGCACTCCGGCGCCCCCGGTCGGCTGCCCCCGGCCACGTCTGAGCATCCAATGGACCGACAAGGAGAGACACCCATGCGCAACAGACCTCTCTACACGGCCCACACGGCCGTCCTGTGCCTGGTGGGGATCCTGTTCGCTTTGGCATGGCCAGGGCCGGTGTGGGCCCAGGAGGATCCACCGCCGGCCCCCATCGTCAACGACGAGGGCGGCCCGGTGAGCATCACCGGCCAGGTGACCTACACGAACCCCCGGTTCACCCTGGGGGTGGCCGAACCCCTGATCATCCTGGAGGACCAGGCCGGTTTCGTGGACCGAAACGAGCGCTACATCATGCCCGTAGAGTCCCAGACCATCGGCCAGATCACCTCGGACTTCTACACCTCGCCCTTCACCTATTCCCTGGCCCTGCCCATCGAGCCCAAGGGCGCCTACCGGGACGTGGACAACGACGACCAGGAGGACCGAGGCGTCCAGATCTTCGCGGTGGCCTATTGGAACAACACCTTCGGCGATCCCTTCCTGGAAGAGCGGGATCTCTTCGGCGGGGGATGGTCCACGGCCTACGCGTCCACCCGGGTCAGCGAGGAGGCAGACAAGGAGCGGGAGATCATCGGCGGCAAGTTCATCGTCTACGCGCCGGACGACCGCCAGGGCTTCCCCAGCGACTTCGGCCCAGACGGCCTGCTCTTCACCGGCGACGAACCCATCGTGACCCTGCCCCAGGGGTACACCGTGGTGGACATGGACACGTCGCCCTTCACCTTCGACCGCTCCCGCTACCCGGTCATCGACCTGATCGAGCCGGAGAGCGCGGCCTTGGTGGACTTCTCGGCGCTGGGCTACGCGGAGGCCTTCGACGCGCTCATCGACCTGTTGAGCAAGGAGTACGCGTTCACCGAGTACAAGGGGATCGACTGGGAGCGCAAGCGCCGGGCGTTCCGCCCCCGCTTCCAGGCGGCCGACAACCTGAAGGCCCGGGGAGAGGTGGAACGGGCCCGGCAGACCTATCTCAAGGCCTTCCGGGACTTCGTGTGGTCCATCCCGGATGGCCACCTGAGCCCGCCCTTCTTGGTGGAGGAGTTCCTGGACGCGACCTGGGGCGGTGTGGGGCTGGCCATCCAGGAGCTGGACGACGGTCGGGCCATCGCGGTCTTCGTGCTGGAGGACAGCCCGGCCGACCGGGCCGGGA
The DNA here is from genome assembly GCA_026989655.1 of Caldilineaceae bacterium. Taxonomy (GTDB): domain Bacteria; phylum Chloroflexota; class Anaerolineae; order Caldilineales; family Caldilineaceae; genus JALSIX01. The sequence continues at coordinate 31,098 of JALSIX010000127.1, read as the reverse complement.
TCCGGCCGGGCACGGAGATCCGGGCCCTGGACGACGTGCCCATCCAGGAGGTCATCGAGAACGCGGTGGCCTGGTCTGCGCCTTTCAGCACCCCTCACGTGGAGCGCCTGCAGAAGGCCCGCTACGCCACCCGCTTTCCCCGGGGCACGGCCTCGGTCGCGGTGACCTTCGTGGACGATGAGGGCCAGGAGGTCACCGAGGTGCTGGAGGTGATCCCCGAACGGGAGAGCTTTCTGGCCACCTCCTTCAACGTGGGGCTGACCGGGTTCGAGCTGCCGGTGGAGTTCCGGCAACTGGAGGGCACGGAGTACGGCTATGTGAAGATCTACAGCTTCGCGGACAACACCCTGCTCACGGTCCAGCTCTGGGAACGGATGATCCGTGCTCTGAACGAAGAGGGCGTGGCTGGGCTGGTCATTGACATGCGCCAGAACAGCGGCGGCCGGGGCTTCCTGGCCGACCAGATGGCCGCGTACTTCTTCGACGAACCCCACGTGCTGGGCAACACCGGCTACTACGACAAGGGGCGGGGCCAGTTCTACTTCGATCCCGTGTACGCGGACCGTTTCTACCTGCCTCCGGAGGATCTGCGCTACCGGGGCCGGATCGCGGTGCTCATCGGCCCCAACTGCAACAGCGCCTGTGAGTTCTTCACCTACGACATGACCATCGAGGAACGGGCCGCGATCGTGGGCATGTACCCCACCGCGGGCCTGGGAGGCAGCACCAAGCTCCTCAAGATGCCCGACGAGGAGTTCTTCCAGTTCACCGCAGGCCGGGCCGTGGACCCGAACGGGGAGATCCACATCGAGGGCAAAGGGGTGGCGCCCACGGTCCGGGTTCCGGTCACCGAGGAGACCTTGCTCGCGGAGGGGGATCCGGTCCTGGACGCGGCCGTGGCCTGGCTGGACGAGGTCACCCGGCCCCAGGTGGAGGAGGCCGGGGAGCTGACCCTGGGCGACACGGTGGAGGGGGAGCTGCAGCCGGGCCTTCGGGTCCGCTATCGGATCGACCTGGAGGGCGACACGGTGGTGGACATCCGCGCCCGGGGCCAGGGCCTGGAGCCGGTGGTCTACCTCTATCTGGGCGATCGGCTGGTGGCCCAGAGCGACAGCCTGGAGCCCGAGACCCAGGGGGCCGGTTTTCTGGAACTGGAGATCCCCCGGGATCTGACGTTGACCATCGAGATCGGCAGCCTGGGAGATCTGGGCCAGGGCACCTTCACCCTCACGGTGGAGGAGGCCGGGCCGTAGCCCGGCCACGCCGGCCCGGCCGGACGGGGGTCAGCGGAGGAAGGCCTCGGGCAGGCCGCCGTCCACGGTGAAGATCTGGCCGGTGGTCTTGCCGAAGGCCCGGGTGCAGAGGAGGTAGACGACCTCGGCCTGGTCCTCGGGCAAGACAGGGACGCCCAGCAGGGTCCGTCGGGCATAGAAGGCGGCCAGCCGTTCCCGCAGGGTCTCCGTGTCCTCGCTCTCGTCGAAGTCCAGGCCGTACTTGAGCAGGGAGGCGATGATCCGCTCCCGGGGGAACATGGCGCTGCCCTGGACCACGGCCGCGGGCGCCAGGCCGTTGACCCGGACGAGGGGGGCCAGGGCCAGGGCCAGCTCGCGGATCAGGTGGTTGGCCGCGGCCTTGCTCGCGTCGTAGGCCTCCGAGCCCCGCTTGGGCACCACCCCGTTGACGCTGGTCGCGATCACCAGGCTGCCGGGCAGCTCCTGGGCTGCCCAGATGGGCCGGGCCTCATCCGCGACCAGGTAGGGGCCGGTGACGTTCACGGCAAAGGTGTCTGCCCAGCTTGGATCGGGGATGTGGCCGGTCGCGTCCGGGGGGACGAACAGCCCTGCGGTGACCACGATATGGTCCACCCCCCCGTAGGCCAGGACGGTGGTCTCCAACAGGCGGCGCACCGAGGTCCGGTCGGTGATGTCCACCTCCAGGGAGATGGCCGGGCCACAGCGGGAGATGCCGGTGCCGGCCAGGCCGATGCCCATGCCGGCCTGGGCCACCAGCCCCTCGGCTGTCTCCTGGGCGGCCTCCGCGTCCAGGTCTGCCACCACCACGTGGGCGTCCTCCTGGATCATCCGCTGGGCCACGGCCCGGCCGATGCCGCTCCCGCCGCCGATGACCACCGCGATCTGGCGGGCCAACCCCTTCTCCGGGGGCATGCGGCGCAGCTTGGCCTCCTCCAGGGCCCAGTACTCGATGTCGAAGGCCTCCTGGAGGGGCAGGGCGGTGTAGCGGTCCAGGGCCTCGGCGCCCCGCATCACCTCCACCGCGGCCTTGTAGAACTCCGCGGTGACCCGGCTCTCGCTCTTGTTCTTGCCCCAGGCGATGAGGCCCACCCCAGGCACCAGGATCACCGTGGGGTTGGGATCCCGCATGGGGGGCGAGTCGGGGCGACGATATCGTTGGTAGTAGGCCCGGTAGTCCTGGCGGTAGCGCTCCAACCCTTCCTGCAGCCGGCTCTGGAGGGTGGCCAGGTCCTCCTGGACCGGGTTCCAGTCCACGTAGAGGGGCTTGATCTTCGTGCGCAGGAAGTGATCCGGACAGGAGGTCCCCAGCTCGGCCAGGCGGGGCGCGTCCTGGCTGTTGACAAAGGTCAGCACCGCCTCGTCCGTGTCCACGGTGGCCACGAAGCGGTGTTCCTGGCTCACCCGTCCTCGGAGCCAGGGGAGCAGGGCCACCAGGATCCGCCGTCGGGCCTCCGGGTCCAGGGCCGGGTAGCGGGGGCCGCCGAAGGGATCCTGGCCCTGGGCTTGGGCCTGGATGTAGCGGGCTGCGGTCTCGATGATGGCCAGGGTGCGTTCATAGCACTCCTTGTCGTCGTCGGCCCAGTTGATGAGCCCATGGCCCCCCAACACCGCGCCGATGGCCTGGGGATGTTCCCGGCAGAAGGCCTCCAGCCGGAGCCCCAGGTCGAAGCCCGGACGCTGCCAGGGGATCCAGCCCACCGCGTCGCCGAAGATGGCCTGGGTCAGGGCCTGGCCGTTCTCCGCCGCGGCCAGGGCGATGATCGCGTGGGGGTGGGTGTGATCCACGTGGCGGTAGGGGATGAAGGCGTGGAGGGGCGTGTCGATGGAGCTGGCCCGGGGGTTCAGGTTGTACACCGCGTGGGGGTAGAGGGAGACCATCCGGTCCTCCACCGGGGTCTTGGGGCCCCGGCCGGCGTCTGCCCGGTAGAGCTCCCGGAGCTGCCGCAGCCGTTCCATGGAGAGGGAGGCGAAGTGGGTCCGGTTCGAGGTCCGCAGATCGCCGCCGGAGCCCTTCACCCACAGGACCTCCATGGGCGCGCCGGTGAGGGGATCGGGCATGGTCACCTTGGACGAGGTGTTCCCGCCACCGGTGTTGGTGATGCGCAGGTCCGCGCCCAGCAGGTTGGAGCGGTAGACCAGCCGGTCCACGGGATCCATGCCCTGCACCGCGTCGTCGTCCCACAGGTAGCGGACATGGCGGAACTCTTCCGGTCGATAGTGCATGGTGCCTCCTCCTCGTTCCTGGCCGAAGCCGTGTGAAGATGGCCCATCCCAGGCCTTCCAGGGCCGTCGCGGGGCGGCCTGCCTAGGTGGAGGGCGGTGTGCGGGTGGGCAGGGCCTTGTACCGCGCGTACAGCTCCTCCCAGGCAGACGAGGGCCGGGGTTCGTAGGTACGCAGCTCGGGGAGGGTGGCCACCCGGCCGCGTCCCTCGGCAACGGAGCTCAGTTCGCCCAGGGCCTTGAGCTGGACCAGGGCGTTGCCGATGACCGTGGCCTCGGCCGGGCCGGCCACCACGGGCCAGCCCGTGGCGTCCGCGGTCATCTGGTTGAGCAGCTCGTTGCGGGAGCCGCCCCCCACGATGTGGACCGTGTGGATGGGCTGGTCCGCCACCTCGGCCAGCCGGGTCAGGGTCTCCCGGTAGCTCAGGGCCAGGCTCTCCAGGACGCAGCGGATCACCTGGCCTGGGGTCTCGGGGACGGGCTGGCCGGTCTCCCAGGCCATCTCCTGGATCAGCCGGGGATGGTCGCCCGGCGGGAGGAAGCGGCCATCGTCCGGGTCGATGACGCAGCGGAAGGGCGGCGCGGCCGCGGCCATCTCCGTGAGCTCTGCGTAGGTGTAGCTGTATCCCTCCTCAGCCCAGGCCCGTCGGCATTGCTGCACGATCCACAGGCCCATGAGGTTGCGCAGGAAACGGTAGGTGCCTTCCACGCCCCCCTCGTTGGTCGCGTTGACGGCCAAGGCCTCGGGGCCCAGGATGGGCTCGGACACCTCCAGCCCCGCCAGGCTCCACGTCCCCGAGCTGATGTAGGCGAAGCCCGGCCCCCGGGCCGGCACCGCGGCCACCGCGCTGGCCGTGTCGTGGGTGGCCGGCGCGATGACCGGGATGCCCTGGTACTCTCCCAGGCGGGTGCCCGGGGGGACGATCTCGGGGAAGATCCGGGTGGGGATCCCCAGGGACTCCATGAGCTCCACGGCCCAGGTGCCCCGTTGGGGGTTGAAGAGCTGGGTGGTGGTGGCGTTGGTGAACTCGCAGACCCGGGCCCCGGTGAGCCAGCCGTGGATCAGGTCGGGGGCCATGAGAAAGGTCTCCGCGATGGCCAGAGGGGGGGCGTCGGCCTCCACCAGGCTCATGAGCTGGTAGAGGGTGTTGATGGGGAGGAACTGGACCCCGGTCTGGGCGAAGATCGTCTCCCGGGGGATCCGTTCCAGCACCCGCTCCATGACCCCCTGGGTGCGGGCGTCCCGGTAGTGGACCGGGTTGCCCACCAGGTGGCCGGTGGCGTCCAGCAGGGCGAAGTCCACCCCCCAGGTGTCCACGCCCAGGCTGGCCGGCCCGAGGGCTCGGCCCTTCTCGATGCCCCGCTGGATCTCCTGCCAGAGGTACAGGAAGTCCCAGAAGAGGGTACCCCGCACCTCCACCGGTCCGTTCGGGAAGCGGTGGAGTTCCTCCACTGCCAGGTGTTCGCCATCCCAGGCCACGGCCATGACCCGGCCCGACTCCGCGCCCAGGTCGATGGCCAGCACGGTACGGCTCGTGGTCGAAGCGGCCATGGTCGGTTCCTCCCTGTGCCTCCACCTACCCCCGCTCGGCCAGCACGTCCTTCTCGTAGGCCCGGACCTGGTCCAGCCAGGCCATGCCCACGGGCACGTCCTGTTGCAGGCAGTGGTAGTCCCAGACGGCCTGCCAGGGCATGGCCTTCATCTCCTCCATCAGGGCCAGGCGGCCGGTGAGATCGCCGGCCTGTTCCAGGGCCTGCAGGGTCTCCACGGGCTCCAACAGGGCCACCAGCAGGGCCTTGAGCACGTTCCGGCTGCCGATGACCCAGGCGGCCACCCGCTGGATGCTCGCGTCGAAGAAGTCCAGCCCGATGTGGACCCGGTCCAGGTAGCCACCCCGGACGATCTCCTGCATGAGGGCCAGGACCTCGTCGGCCAGGGTGACCACGTGGTCGCTGTCCCAGCGGACCCCCCGGCTCACGTGGAGGAGGAGCTCGTCCACGTAGAGCATCACCGCGCTGACCTTGTCCGCGATCTGTTCGGTGGGGTGGAAATGGCCCATGTCCAGGCAGAGGATCTTGTGGCGGGTGGCCACGTAGCCCAGGTAGAACTCGTGGGAGCCCACCACGTAGCTCTCGGAACCGATGCCGAAGAGCTTGGACTCCACCGCGTCTCGATTGTAGCGCACGTCCACGGGCTCGGCGAATATCCGGTCCAGGGAGTCCCGCAGCCGTTCCCGGGGCGCCCGGCGGTCCGCGGGGGTGTCCTTGAAGCCGTCGGGGATCCAGATGTTCGTGATGCAGGGGGTGCCCAGCTCCCGGCCGAAGTGCTCGCCGATGCGGCGACAGGCCCGGCAGTGCTCGATCCAGAAACGGCGGACGCCCTCATCCGGGTGGGCCAGGGTGAAGCCGTCGTCGGCCAGGGGGTGAGAGAAGCAGGTGGGGTTGAAGTCCAGGCCCAAGCCCTGTTCCTGGGCCCAGTCCACCCAGCTCTGGAAGTGCTCCGGGCCGATCTCGTTCCGCTCCACCCTGCGACCTCCGCTCTCCAGGTAGATGGCGTGGAGGTTCAGCCGATGTCGGCCCGGCAACAGCCGGTAGACCATCTCCAGGTCCTGGCGGAGCTCGTCCGGGGTCCGGGCCCTACCCGGGTAGTTTCCGGTAGCCAGGATGCCCCCGCTGAGGCCTCGTTCCGGGTCCTCGAAGCCCAGGACGTCGTCCCCCTGCCAGCAGTGGAGGCTGATGGCGATCCGGCGCAGCCGCTCCAGGGCCGCGTCCGTGTCCACACCCAGGGCCGCGTAGCGCTCCCGGGCCAGGGCGTAGGCCTGTTCGATCTGGGTGGTGGTCGGTCGTTCAGCCATGGATGTCTCCTGTTACGGGCTGGGTTCGGCCGCGGCCAGCCGCGCGAGGTGGTATCGGGGGTGCGCGGCGAAGGCGTGGCACTGGGAACCGTCGGGGAAATCCACATTCCAGTTCTCCCAGGCCGTGGGATAGCCGGCCTGGACCCAACGCCCCCATCGTTCTCGGATGATGGCCCGGACCTCCTGGTGGCGGTCGGCCTGGTACAGGGCCTCCAACACGTAGTGGTGCATGAAGGGGCTGGCCAGGACCATCTCCCCCGGCCGGTGCTCGTCCCGTGGGTCCAGGGAGCGGGCCGCCAGCGCGTCCAGGACCGCGTCCGCTTCCTCCGGGCGCACCAGGCCGGTGAGCAGGGCCAGGGCCGCGGCCAACTGGGAAGACGTGGTGCGTTCCCGGTCGTCCCACCAGACGCCCCCTTCCCAGAAAGTCGCCCGGATGGCCTGGGCCAGGGACTGGGCCTCCTCCTGCCAGGCCTGGCGCTGCCCCGCGACGGAAGCGCCCCACTCGGGATCCACTCCCTCCCACTCCTGGGCGGCCAGCTGCAGGGCCCGGAGATAGCGGAGGTTGTAGACCGCGCTGGGCTCGTTGCGGGAGAGGGGGGCCCAGTCCAGGAAGAGGCGTCGGCCGGGCTGGCTGCGCAGCAGGCCATCCGGGCCCCGATCCGCCCGGAAACGGGCCAGCATCCGGACCAGGACGGGCCACATCTGGGCCAGGAAGGCCCCATCGCGGCGGAGTCGATGGTGGAGGTGCAGGAGCTCCACCCAGGTGAAGTTGTAGTCCAGCACCGTGTAGGCGTGGGCCTCGCTGGGCAGCACCGAGGGCAGGATGCCGTCGGCGTAGGCCCCCTCCGCGGCCATCTGGATGGCCACCTGCAGGGGGCGCAGGTCGTCGCTCATGGCGGCCAGGGCCAGGGCCTGGGGCAGGGCGTCCCCGAGCCACTGGCCGGCCTCTCGCCACACACAGTCCACCAGGGTGTCCTGGAGGCAGGCCCGGACCGTGTTCTCGCACAGGGAGACCACGCCGTCCAACAGGGGATCGCCGGTGTGCAGGGTTCGGGTTTCCGCCAGGGGGTAGGTGGCTGTGGTCACCAGGAGCCGTACGGCCAGCTCGGCCGGCTCGGCCCCCACCAGGGCGAAGATCAGGAACCGCCCTCCCCGCATGCCGAAGCCCTGGGCCACCTGGGCGCCGGGCCGCAGCCGGAAACGATCCGTCACCCGCATCCGGCAGTAGGTCCGGGGATCCGAGAGGACCACCTGGCCCTCCACCACCTTGTCCGCATAGCTCACCAGGAGCTGCTCGCCGCCTCGAGCTCCTTGGACCTGGGCCCATGCCTGGCAGGTGTGGGTCCGGCCCAGGTCCACGAGCCAGGCCACACCTTCCCCAGGAGATAGACGGACCCGATACCAGCCGTCCACGGCATCGGGCAGGACGGTGGGGCGGGCGGTGTGCCACAGCCTGCGGAGCGCCTGGTGGGGGTCGGCCCTCTCCGCGGGGGCGGGACCCCGACGACATTCCACCCGGCGAAAGGGGCTGTCCGGGCCCGCCACCGGCAGGGTTCGCTCCTCCAGGAGAGGGGTCTGTCGGGGTCGGAGGCCAGACCAGAGGGGCCCCTCGGCCGGGGCCACGATCCGGGCTGGGGACCAGTTTCGGTCGTCGAAGCAGGGCTCGGTCCAGCCCTCGGCCAGGGCCAGGTCCCGGTCCTCCACCCCGCTGCCGTAGATGGAGATCCGCGGCACCAGGGCCCGAAAGGAGGGGTCCCGTCGCACCCGCCAGGTGGGCCCCGTGGCCAGGACCACCTGGCCGTCGACCTCCAGCGCGGCCAGCAGGCCGGCCGTTCCCCGGTGCACGTAGGCGAAGTGGGAGTATCCGGGCTGGTAGACCTGGACGGCCAGGGTGTTCTCGCCGGGCCGGAGCAGGTGCTGGACCTCCAGGACATCCACCTGTTGGGCGTGGGGCCAGGAGCGGGCGGGCCCCCGTCCCACGGGCTGGCCGTTGATCCAGAGCCGATAGCGGCTGTCCGCGGTGAGCCAGAGCCGGGCCGAAGAAGGGCGATCCGGCAGGGTCCAGCAGGATGGGGAGCGGAAGCAGAGGTAGGCCTCGTGGAGGTCGAAAGGGTGGTCCGAGCCGATCCAGAACCCCTGCTGGAAAGGCATGGGCCGCGCGCTCATGGCCGGTCCATCTCCGATGGGGAGGGGCTGGCGTTCCAGTCCAGGGCGGCCAGCTCCCGGACCCGGCGGTAGGCCTGGACCAGCCGGGACGGCGGGACATCCGGTTGGACGAAGTGGCCGGTGTTGAAGATGAAGCCGCCCCCGGGCGCGTAGATCTGGAAGCGCTCGGTGATGTAGCGGTCCAGGGCTTCGCCGTCGTGGGCCAGGAGGCCATCCACCACATCCAAGGAGCCGTAGATCACGATCCGGTCCCCGTACTCGGCCTTGATGGTGCGGGGATCCATGCCCGCGCTCTCCTGGACCGGGTGCATGCTGTGGTAGCCGGTCTCGATGATGTCGGGCAGCACGTCCAGGATGTAGCCGTCGCTGTGCAGGTTCACGTAGAGGCCCAGGGAGCGGGCGTGTTGCACCACCCGGCGGGTGTAGGGCGCGATCAGGCGCCGCCACATGCGAGGGGAGAAGAGCATGGTGCGGTTGCTCCCCCAGTCGTCGGAGAGGGTGACCATGTCCACTCCGGCGTCGGCCACGCTCTCCACCAGGCCGCAGAGCCAGTCCGCGTAGCGGTCGAACCAGGCGGCCATGAGCGCCGGGTTCAGGCCCAGGTTGAGCCAGCAGTTCTCGATGCCCAGGAAGGTGCTGGTCCCCTCCACGATGCCCCACAGGTGGGCGATGATCCAGCGTTTGTGCCCCTGCTGTTCCAGGGCCTGGGCCACGTTGACGCCACCGAAGATCTCGTCCCAGGCGGTGAAGGTGAGCCACTTGGGGTCGCGGGGATCTTCCAGGGGCAGCGCGGCCAGCTCGGTCACGTCCACGTGACGGCCCAGCTGGTTGGGGTAGGGCACGAAGCCCACGAAGATATCGATGCCGAACTCGTCCAGGAACTGCTCCCGGGGGCCGTACTCCGCCTCCAGCCGATCCAGGAAGCGCCGTTCGTAGAGCCAGCAGTCCACGGGGGTGCGGTCCGTGGGCCGTCGTTCCAGGGTCGCGCGTACCCGCTCTCTGGCGTTCAACGGGGGCTCCTTTCAGGGCGACCGGGCCACGGGCCTGGGGCCGGGGAGAGGGGCTCGCCTGTCCTTGGCTCTCCCTGTCCGGCCATTCACCCTGTCGCCCGGATCATCGTCGATGCCGTGGTCCTCCGCTCCCCCTTCCTCCGCTCACGCCACCGGTGTCAGGTTCAGGAGCCGGTCCCACTCCTCCAGATCCAGTTCGGCCACGTAGCCGCTGTGGAAGCGTTCCAGGTAGATCTGATCCCAGACGGGTACCACCGTGCGGAGCGCCTCTGGCAGCTTGCGCAGGATCACCGCGTAGGCGTGCTCCAGCAGCCGGTAGCCCGAGGTGGGCGAGCCTTGGAAGCGGGGGTGGGGATCGATGATGCCGTCCTCCACCAGGGTCTGGTCCAGGATGTCAGACATGCGGTCCAGGAGCTCCAGCTTCCGCTCCCAGGGGGTGGACAGGGGCAGGGCCTCCTCCACCAGGGGGGCCAGCCGGTCGTACATGCGGGGCAGGCGGCGGAAGAAGGCCATGAGCCACTTGTCGTAGGGGAAGTAGCGCCGGTCCAGGAGAAAGGCCAACTGGATGCCCAGGCGGATGGCGTTGCTGAAGCGGGTGGTGGCGTAGAGCTCGTCCTGGCGTAAGAGGGCCCGCTTCAGCGCGTAGGTGCCCATGCCCGAGTAGTAGCGGCACCAGTGGGCGATGCGGCGCAGGCGCACCGGCTCTGGGTAGTAGCCCTGCAGGTGTTCCCGGATGGCGGTGAACTCGCCCCGGGGATCGTGCCAGACCTCGCCGTTGATCACGTGGATGATGTCCTCCTCCGGGATGCTCAGCCACTCCTGGTGGGTGCGGGGTGGCCGCTCCAGGCCGATGGTCCGGCGCAGGAAGCCCGGCAGGCTGTCCGGGGCCAGGCCGGGCCCGGCCACATGGCCCTTGCGGAGGGAGAATCCCCGGTAGGTGTCGGGCAGATGGGCCTGGACCTTCTCCAGGATGGCGTCCCGCTTCTCCCGGAAGAGCTCCTCGGGCATGAGCGCGTCGATGCGCAGGCCCCAGTGGTGGTCCCGGGAGAGCTCGTCGTCCAGCCCCAGGGCGTCGGAGCCGTAGCCGAAGACGCCGAACGCGGTCTGGTCCATCACCTCTGGGAAGTGTTCCTCCAGGATGGGTTTGACCACCTGGAAGAAGAAGTCCCGGCTGACATGGATGATGGAGATGGACCCGGACGGATCGGGCATGGGCGCCTCCTAGAACGGGGAGACCCGAATGTGGGAAACCAGAGGAGCAAAAGGAGTAAAGAGTAAGGAGTGTGACAGCCAAAGCACCGGCCTACCCCTCACTCCTCACTCCTTGCTCCTCACCCTTTACTCCTTACTTATCCCTTCGCCCTCCTACTTCGCCGCTTCCTCCACGTTCTCCGCGGTGTAGATGGTGAAGGGGCCCATGAGCACCCGCAGGCCCCGGTCCCGGGTGGGGTCCTTCTCGATGGTGTAGGAGCCCATGCGGCCGGCCTCGAAGGTCACGCCCTCCTGGGCCTCGATCTGGCCTGTGGCCAGCAGGTAGGTGACGTAGTAGGTCAGGTAGCCCAGGTCCTTGAAGCTCCAGAGGGCGAACTCCGGCGCGCAGCCGTTCAGGGTGTAGCTGACCATCTCCGCGGGCAGGCCCAGGCCGCTCACCTTGACCTTGTCGCAGAGCCCCTCGTCCTGCATGGCCTTGGCCGCGGCCGCGATGCCCACGGTGGTGGGGGCCATGATCAGCTCCAGATCCGGGTACTTGTCCACCAGGGCCAGGGCCTGGTTGTAGCTGTCCTCGGACTGGTCGTTGCCGTAGACCAGGTCCACCAGCTCCAGGTTCGCGTACTTGGGGTCGGTCTCCAGGACCTCCTGGAAGGCCGCGTTCCAGGCGTTCTGGTTGGCCGCGTCCGGGGAGGCGGAGAGGATGGCCAGCTTGCCGCCGTCCTCGCCCAGGATGCTCAGGGCCATCTCGGCCATGACCTTGCCCGTCTCGTCGAAGTCCACCTGGGCCACGAAGAGGTCCTCGCCCTCCGCGGAGGGGATGGGCGAATCCCAGGTGACCACGGTCATGCCGGCCTCCTTGGCCGCCTTGGCCGCGGGCACGATCTGATCCCCCGCGTTGTTGGAGATCATGATGGCGTCCATGCCCTGGGTGGCCGCGGTGGTGACGATCTCGATCTGCCCCTGGACGCTGTTCTCCGGGGTGGGGCCCAGGAACTCCAGCTTGCCCGGGTTGCCGATCTCCTGGTGGGCCTCCTGCGCGCCCTGGTAGGCCTGGTCGAAGACCAGGATGCCCAGGAACTTGGGCAGCAACACCATGTCCACGGCCGGGGCCCCCTCCGCGGCCGGGGCCTCTTCCTGGGCCGGCTCGGCCTCCTCGGCGGGGGCCGGTTCCTCGGCCGGCGCCGCGGCCGGGGGCGCGGGCGCGGCACAGGCCCCGATCACCAGGGCCAGGATCAGCAGGGCTGCGAGGGATGTCCACAGACGCTTCATCGGGTGCCTCCTTTCCTCGAGGTGTAGAGTGGATGGGACAGCGCTGGAAAGCAGAGCTGGGAACGCACACGGACACGGGCTGCACGGACAAGATGAAACGACAGGCTGGGATGCTCTCTGGACGGAAGTGCCTGTCCCTGGGGGAGGGGGCCAGACCGCTTCCGTGCGCTCATCCCTGCTGGGTGGTCGGCCGGCGGCGCCACCGCTCCCGCACCATCTGGACCCCGTTGGGCGCCAGCACGGAGAGGATGAGCAGCACGCCGATGACACCGGTCTGGGTGTTGCCGGTGATGTTGAGCAGGGACATGCCGTTGCGCAGGTTCAGGACCAGGAGGATGGCCAACACCACTCCCACCATGCTGCCGGAGCCGCCGAAGATGCTCACGCCGCCCAGGAGCACCATGGTGATGATGTCCAGCTCGAAGCCCTCGGCCGTGTTGCCCCGGACCGCACCCAGGCGGGCGGCCAGGAGGAGCCCGGCCAGCGCGGAGACCAGCCCCGAGGCCATGAAGAGCTGCATCTTGATCCACCGGACGTCCACCCCGGAGTAGCGGGCCGCGTCCCGGTTGTTGCCGATCGCGTAGACGTAGCGGCCGAAGGCCGAGCGCTGGAGCCCGATCACTGTGAGCCCCACCAGCAGGAGGAAGAGAAGCAGGGAGAGGGGCACCGGCCCGACGAGGCCCTCCTGTCCCAGGCGGTTGAACCACTCCGGAAAATCGGTGATGGACCGGTCCTCCAGGAGGATGCGGGCCGCGCCCCGGTAGCCGATGAGCCCGGCCAGGGTGACGGCCAGGGAGGGCAGACCCACGTAGGCGATCCAGAAGCCGTTGAACGCGCCGGCCAACAGGCCCACGGCCAGCCCGGCCAGGATCCCCACGGCCACGGAGACCCCCTGGCTGTGGAGATAGGCCAGGACACAGGCGGCCAGCCCCATGATGGAGGCCACGGAGAGGTCGATCTCCGCGTTGATGATGATGAGGGCCATGACCAGGGCCACCATCACCTTCTCGATGGAAAGGGTGAACAGGTTGATCTGGTTGGCGAGGCGCAGGTAGTAGGGCGTCTGCAGCGCGTTGAAGCCCATCACCGCCAACACCAGGACCAACAGCAGGCCCTCCCAACTGCGAAGATAGCTTCCGATGTCGCGCATGATTCCCTCAACCGCCATGGGGCGTCGCAGTGCTCTGGAGGTTCTCGACATCCTGGCCTCCCCTCCCCCGCGGAGCTCGGCCCCTGGGGCCCCACAGCCCCTCACCCGGCCTGGTGGGCCCGGGCCCACAGGGCCCGCAGTCGCTCCAGGATCACCGCGTCCGCGGCGATGGCCAACAGGATGAGCAACCCCAGGATGGCGTCTCGCCAGAACTCGCTGATCTGGGCCCAGCGCAACAGGCTCTGCTCCAGGGTGGCGATGAGCACGGTGCCCAGCAGCGCGCCCAGCATGCTGCCCGAGCCGCCGAAGATGTTCACGCCCCCCACCACCACCGCGGCCACCACCTGGAGCTCCATGCCCTGGCCCGCCACCACGGTGATGTTGCCGAAACGGGCCAGGAACATGAACCCGGCCAGGCCCGTCAGCGCGCCGCACAGGAGGTAGGCCAGGAAGACCGTCCGCTGCACCGAGAGGCCCACGAACTGGGCCGCGTCCGGATTGGAGCCGATGGCGTAGAGCAGCCGGCCGTAGCGGAGGTAGGAGAGCAGGAGCTGGAACAGGAAGACCACCAGAAGGGCCACCCCCACCATCAGCCGCACATCCAGCCCCCCCACCGAGAGCAGGTTCACCCGCGGCAGATCGATCACCCACCCGGGCAGCGAGGCCGTGATGACCGTCTGGGCGTTCGCGAACTCCACCAACAGGGTCCGGTAGATGGCCAGGGTGCCCAGGGTGGTGATGATGGCCGGCACCCGACCGTAGGCGATGATGGCCCCGTTCACCGCACCCATGGCCGTCCCCACCCCTACCGCCAGGAGCACCGCAGCCGCAGGGGACATCTCGTTGTTCCGGGCCAACATGGTGCCCACGAAGTAGGCCGTGAACCCCACGATGGAGCCCACCGAGAGGTCGATGTTCCGGGTCAACACCACCAGGGTCTGCCCCACGGCCATCACCACCAGGATGGCCACGCTGGTGGTGATGCGGACGAAGGTACGGGGCGAGTAGTAGTTCTCCACCTGGGTGCCGAAGAAGAGCACGGCCGCCAGGATGAGGACCAGCAGGCTCAGCTCTCGGATCTGTTCGGGCCGGAATCGACGGCGTATCCAGGTCATAGGCGATCGAAAGGTGGGGGAAGAGCAAGGGCCGCGTTCGCGCAGATCGAAGGCCCAGGGGAGAGGGGCGCTCGCGGCCTCCACACCGCCCCCGGTGTCCCCGCTAGCCCTGGCCCATGGCCGCGGCCAGGATCCGTTCCTGGGTGGCCTCCTCCCGGGAGAAGATCCCCATCTGCCGTCCTTCCCGCATGACCAGGATCCGGTCGCTCATGGCCAGGACCTCGGGCATCTCCGACGAGATGAGGAGGATGCCCAGGCCGGCCGCGGCCAGCTCGCCGATGATGCGGTGGACCTCGGCCTTGGCCCCCACGTCGATACCCCGGGTGGGCTCGTCCAGGATGAGGAGCCGGGGCTGGACGTTGAGCCACTTGCTCAGCATGACCTTCTGCTGGTTCCCGCCCGAGAGCCGTCCCACCGCCTCGGACACCGCGGGGGTGCGGATGGCCAACCGCCGGCGGAACCGCTCCGCGGTGGCCACCTCCTGTTCCCGACGGATGAGGCCCAGCCGGCTCACATACTGGTGCAGGGTGGGCAGGGTGATGTTCGCGGCCACCGACATGGACATGATCAGGCCGAGCTGTCGTCGGTCCTCGGTCATGTAGGCGATGCCCAGCTCCATGGCCTGACGGGGCGATCGGATGGCCACGGAACGGCCCCGGAAACGCACCGTCCCTCGGTCCGCGGGCTCGATGCCGAAGAGGGCCAGCCCCACGTCCGTGCGCCGGGAGCCCACCAGGCCGGCCAGGCCCAGGACCTCCCCGGCCCGGACCTGGAAGTGGATGTCGGAGAAGGCACCCTCTCGGCCCAGCCCCTCCACGGCCAGGAGCACCTCGCCCAGTTGGGTCGGTTCGCGGGCGTAGTACTCCCCCAGTTCCCGCCCCACCATCTCCTGGATGGCCTGCTCCGGGGTGACCCGATCCCGGGGCCGGGAGGAGATCCGGTGGCCGTCCCGCAGGACGGTGATCCGATCCGCGATGCGGAAGACCTCCTCCATCCGGTGGCTGATGAAGAGGATCGCGACACCCTGCTCCCGCAGCCGCCCCACCAGCCGAAAGAGCTGCTCCACCTCATGGGCCGAGAGGGAGGCCGTGGGCTCGTCCATGATCAGCACCCGGACCTGCAGGGAGAGGGCCTTCGCGATCTCCACCGCCTGCTGCGCGGCCAGGGTCAGCCCCCGGGCCGGGCTGCGCACGTCCAGGTGGACGCCGAGCTGGGCCAGGATGGCCTCGGCCTGGCGGTAGAGAGCCCGCCAGCGCACCACCGGCCCCTGGCCCCGGTGCGCGAGGAAGATGTTCTCGGCCACGTTCAGGTCCGGGAAGACCAGGGGTTCCTGGTAGATGGCCGCAATGCCGTAGGCCTGGGCCTCCAGGGGACTGCGGATGGCCACCGGCCGGCCGTCCAGGAGGATGGTGCCGGTGTCGGGCGGGTGGACCCCGGTGATGATCCGGATGAGGGTGGACTTGCCCGCGCCGTTCTCCCCCAGCAGGGCGTGGACCTCCCCGGCGTAGAGGTCCAGGTCCACCCCCTGGAGCGCCTGGACGCCGCCGAAGGCCTTGTGGACGCCCCGCACCTGCAGCACCGGCCCGCTGCCTCCGGTCATGGTTCCCCTCCGCCATCCGCCACCAGGACCTGGATGCCCCGGGCCCGCAGGGCCTCCACCATCTCCCCGGGCGCAGAGCCGTCGGTCACCAGACAGTCGATCTGGTCCAGGGTGGCAAAGGAGGCCAGGCCCAGACGGCCGAACTTGGTGCCGTCCAGGACGGCCACCACCTCCTGGGCCCGGCCGAGGACGGCCTGCTTCAGCTCCACCTCGGCCAGGTGGGTGTCCGTGAGCCCCTCGTCCAGGGAAAGGCCCCACGCCCCCAGAAAGGCCTTCTGGATGTGAAAGCTCTCCAGCACCTGCTGGGTCACGACCCCGGTGATGGAGCCGGTGGTGTTGCGCACGTAGCCGCCGGTCAGCACCACGTGGACATCTCGGGTGCCCAGGAGCTCCAGAGCCGTCCAGATCCCAGTGGTCACCACGGTGATGTCCCGCAGATCGGGGTTGCGCTTGATGGCCTGGGCCACCGCCACGGCCGTGGTGCTGGCATCCAGCAGGATGGAGTCCACCGGCCGGATCAGGGTGGCGGCCAGCTCGCCGATGCGCTGCTTCGCAGCCGCGTTCAACCGGCGCCGGGTGGCGAAGGTCAGCTCCTGCCGGGTGCGTTCGTCCGCGATCCGGGCCCCGCCGTGGACCCGGACCACCCGGCCCAGCTCGGCCAACCGGTTCAGGTCGTGGCGGATGGTCACCGGAGAGACCCGGAAGACCTGGCTCAGCTCCGCCACCGAGGCCTGGCCCTTGTCGAAGATGTAGCGGACGATGCGCTCCTGGCGCTCCCGAGTGCGCATGGGTGGACCGATCCGCTGGGGCGGGGAGGACCAAACGCTGGCCCGCAGTTCGGGGGACCGGGAGCAGGCCAGGTGCTGGGGGAATGCACATTTGCATTATATATGGTCGGTAAATCTGTGTCAAGCACTTTCTTTTGTGCTTCGATCCGTTTTCGAACGTGGGCCTCCCCGGGATCTGTCGACGCTTTCGTCCCCGCGGTTCACCTGTGCTACAATGGTCCGGCAGAGCACCGCGGCCGGACGGTGCCGCATGGCATCCCGGGGGGGCGGTTCCAGGTCCGTTCCCTTGCCCGGGGCTATCCGGACGAACGCGTTCGCCAAGACGAAGACGACCATGACCCAGAGCGACCGATCCGAACGGGGCACCCCCTCCCGTCGGGCCGTGCCCCCTTCCCGAGGCTCCCGACGCCCGCCCGACCTCCAGGCCGAGACCGCGGTCCAGACCATCGGCGCCATCCTCCGGGAGCGCCGGGAACGGGCCGGCATCACCCTGGCCGACGTGGAGAAGGCCACCCGCATCCGCCAGCGCTATCTGTTGGCCCTGGAGTCGGACGAATGGCACCTGTTGCCCGGAGAGGTGGTGGGCCGAGGGTTCCTCCGCAACTACGCCACCTTCCTGGGCCTGGATCCGGATCCCCTGATCCAACAGCGCCGCTCCATGGTGGACACCAACCTGGCCCGGGCCCTGGCCAACACCAGCCTGGAGGCCACCCTGCCCCCGCCGCGACCGGTGGACTATCGTCCCAAGGACATGGACCTGGTGGACATCCCCTGGTCCGAGCGGCTCTCCGGGGTCACCACTACCCTGCGGGACTGGTTCGCCCCCATCGTCACCGTGCTTCTCCTGGGGCTGGTGGTCCTGCTCCTGCTCTGGGGAGGACGGGAGCTGGGAGGCCGTCTGCTCGTGGTGGTGGAGGAACTGCAGGGGCGGGTCGCCTCTCTGGCCGATACCTCCTCCGCCGCTCCGGAGGGCCCTTCCAGGGTGTCGGAGCAGGCGACGCCCCGGGCCGGGATCGGTGGAGCCGCCCCGGCCGGCAACCCCGGCCCGTCCCAGAGCGCCGCGGAGCCGGTGGTGGTCGTCTCCACGGACACCCCCACCCCGGAGCCCCCCACCCCAACGCCCCTGCCGCCCACCCCCACGCCGGAACCGCCCACGCCCACCCCTGTGCCGCCCACCCCCACGTGGACCCCCACCCTGCCCCCTCTGCCTACGCCCACGCCGGTGCCCGTGGTGGAGCAGCCGCCCACCCCCGAGCCACCCCCGGTGGTGGCCCCTGCCTGCCCCGATCCCCGGGCCGTCATCACCGCCCCTGGGGTGAACCAGGTGGTCGGCGGCCAGGTCCCCATCACCGGGCGTGCGGTCCACGAGAGCTTCCAGTTCTACAAGCTGGAGTTCGCCCCGGGCCCAGAGGCCCAGGAGGGGTTCGCGTACTTCGATGGCGGCTCCGTCCCCGTGGAGAACGGCCTGTTGGGCACCTTCAACAGTCCGGCCGTCCCCAACGGCGTCTACACCATCCGTCTCACCGTGGTGGACCTCTCGGGCAACTTCCCACCGCCATGCCAGGTGACGGTCACCGTTCAGAACTGAGGCCAGCCAGGGTCTGGGCGGTGCAGGCAGGCTGTCCGGGGGGCATCTCCCTCGCGGTCGGCCCTGGGCCTCGGGAATGCCGGTGCCGGGTGGGGTCTGCGGGACCTCCCCGACCGGTCGGGTCCACCCTCCCAACGGTCTGAACCGCTTCGGAAGGGATGTGTGAACCATGGCCACGTCTTCCTCTTCCCGGATCCTGGTGGGTGTGGACGTGGGGGGCACCTTCACGGATTTCGTGGTGCTCCAGGATGGTCGCCTCCGGGTGCACAAGCGGGCCACCACCCCCCAGGACCAGAGCCGGGCCATCGTGGTCGGGCTGGAGGAGCTGGAGGTCTCCCGGGCGGAGATCGTCCACGGCACCACCGTGGCCACCAACGCCCTGTTGGAGCGCCGAGGGGCCTCCACTGCCCTGCTGACCACCCAGGGCTTTGCCGATGTCCTGGTCATCGGCCGCCAGAACCGCCCTGCCCTGTACCGCCTGCACCAGGCGCGTCCCCCGGGGCTGGTGGCCGATCCCTGGCGGCTGGAGGTGCCCGAGCGGGTGGGCGCGGACGGCTCCGTGCTCCTGCCCCTGGACGAGGACGCGGTCCGAACCCTGGCCCGGCGGCTGGCCCAGGATCCGGAGTGCCCGGAGAGCCTCGCGGTGGTCCTCCTCTTCTCCTTCCTCAACCCGGCGCACGAACAGCGGGTGGGGGCCATCCTCCGGGAGCACCTTCCAGACCGTTTCATCTCCCTGAGCAGCGAGATCCTCCCGGAGTACCGGGAATACGAGCGGACCGCCACCACGGTGATCAATGCCTATGTGCAGCCCCTGGTGGCCCGGTACCTGGCCCGGCTCACCGGGGCCCTGCCCCACAGCCGAGTGCGGGTCATGCAGTCCAACGGCGGGGTCATCGGCGTGGACCAGGCCGGACGCCAGGCTGCCCGGCTGGTTCTGAGCGGACCGGCCGGCGGTGTGGTGGGCGCGTTCGCCCTGGCCCAGCAGGCCACCGGCCTGGACACCCCCCACGTCATCACCCTGGACATGGGCGGCACCAGCACGGACGTGGCCCTCTGCCCCGGGGCCGTGGAGCGGACGGCCGAGAGCGAGATCGCGGGCCTGCCCCTGCGGCTGCCCATCATCGACATCCACACCGTGGGCGCGGGCGGCGGCAGCCTGGCCTATGTGGACCCCGGCGGGAGCCTGCGGGTGGGGCCCCAGAGCGCTGGCGCGGTGCCGGGCCCGGCCTGTTACGGACGAGGCGGGACCCAGCCCACGGTCACCGACGCGAACCTGGTGTTGGGCCGTCTGGCGCCCGACCAGTTCCTGGGGGGCCGGGGGCACATCTCCCTGGATCCAGGCGCGGCCCGGGCCGCGCTTGCGTCCCTGGGGCAGGAGCTCGGCGGCCTCTCCCCCGAGGAGGCCGCGCTGGGCGTGGTCCGGGTGGCCAACGCGACCATGGAGCGGGCCCTGCGTCGGGTCTCTGTGGAACGGGGCCACGATCCCCGGGAGTTCATCCTGGTCCCCTTCGGCGGCGCCGGCCCTCTCCACGGCTGCGAGCTGGCCGACGCGTTGCAGGTCCGCCGCATCCTGGTTCCCCCCCATCCTGGCGTGCTCAGCGCCCTGGGCCTGCTCATGGCCGATGTGGTCCACGAGATCTCCCACGCGGTGTTGGCCCCGGCCCCGACACTCGTCGAGGAGCCTCGCCCCCTGCAGGAGCTGGCCGACCGGTTGGTGGCCGGAGTGCGGGCCGTGTTGGCCCAGGAGGGCGTTTCCGAGCCCCGGCTGGAGGCCTCCCTGGACATGCGCTATCGGGGCCAGAGCTACGAGCTGACCGTGCCGGTGGCCCTCCCCCTGACCAGGCCGGGCCTGGCCACCGCGGTGGCCGACTTCCATTCCACCCATGCTCGCCGCTATGGATACGCCATGCCCCAGGAGCCTGTGGAGATCGTCACCCTCCGGGTTCGGGGCGTGGGCCCGGGCGCCCGCCCCCGGCTTCGGCCGGAGCCCCTGGGAGCCCCCACCCCGCCGGCCGAGGCCGTCCTGGCCACCCGACCCGTCTGGTTCCACCCCGATGGCCCCACGGACACCCCGGGCTACCGCCGGGAGGCCCTGCAGCCGGGCAATCGGTTCCCGGGCCCGGCCGTTGTCTTCCAGTTCGACACCACCGTCCTGGTGACACCGGGGTGGAACGCCCACGTGGACGCCTGGAGGAACCTGTGGTTGGAACGCGCATGAAGCCCCCCATCCCCGACCCCATCACCCTGGAGCTCTATCGGCACCGGTTCGCCAGCGTGGCCGAGGAGATGGGCGTCACCCTGCGCCGCACCGGGTATTCGCCCAACATCAAGGAGCGGCTGGACTTCTCCTGCGCGGTCTTCGACGGCCAGGGACGGATGGTGGCCCAGGCCGCGCACATCCCGGCCCACCTGGGGGCCATGCCGGCCAGCGTGGCCACGGTCCTGCCCCTGTTGGAGCCCTGGGAGCCCGGCGACGTGGCCGTGGTCAACGACCCCTTCCAGGGGGGCAACCATCTGCCGGACATCACCATGATCTCCCCGGTCTTCCCCCCGGAGCCCATCCAGGCAGCGGCCGGACCGGTGTTCTTCGTGGCCAGCCGGGCCCACCACGCGGACGTGGGCGGCATGACCCCGGGCTCCCTGCCCCTCTCCACCGAGATCTACC
Source organism: Caldilineaceae bacterium (assembly GCA_026989655.1). Classification (GTDB taxonomy): domain Bacteria; phylum Chloroflexota; class Anaerolineae; order Caldilineales; family Caldilineaceae; genus JALSIX01. The sequence continues at coordinate 10,207 of JALSIX010000127.1, read as the reverse complement.
AGGAGGGGATCATCGTGCCCCCGGTGAAGCTCTACCGGCGGGGGGAGCTGAACCAGGACCTGTTGCGGGTGATCCTCCGCAACGTCCGGACTCCGGACGAGCGTCGGGGAGACCTGGCCGCGCAGCGGGCGGCCCACGCCACAGGCGAACGTCGTCTCCACGAGCTGATGGCCCGCCATGGAGGGGAACAGGTCTTGGCCTATGCGGGCCACCTCCAGGCCTACAGCGAGCGGGTGACCCGGGCGGCCATCGCCCAGTGGCCCGACGGCACCTACACCTTCCAGGATGTCATCGAGCTGGTGGAGGCGGACCGGATCTCCCTGGTGCCCATCCGGGTGGCGGTGACCATCCGGGGCGACGAGATGGAGTTCGACTTCGCGGGGACCGGGCCGGTGATCCACGGTTCCCTGAACGCGGTGATGGCCATCACCCAATCCGCGTGCTACTACGTGGTCCGCTGTCTGTTGGAGGAGCTGGCCCCGGGCGAGGCCCCCCCCACGAACCACGGCACCTTCGCGCCCCTTCGCGTCCGCGCGCCGGAGGGCTGTCTGGTCCATGCCACGCCGCCGGCCGCGGTGGCCGGCGGCAATGTGGAGACCTCCCAGCGCATTGTGGATGTGGTCCTGGGGGCCTTGGCCCAGGCCCTGCCCCACCACGTGCCTGCGGCCAGCCAGGGGACCATGAACAACGTCACCATCGGGGGGCAGCGGGACGACGGGACCCCCTACGCCTACTACGAGACCCTCGCGGGGGGCATGGGGGCTGGGCCCCAGGGCCCAGGGCTGAGCGGGGTCCACGTCCACATGACCAACACCCTCAACACCCCGGTAGAGGCCCTGGAGCGGGCCTTCCCCCTGCGGTTGGTCCGCTACAGCCTGCGGCCGGGCAGCGGTGGACGGGGGCGCCATCCCGGTGGAGATGGGGTGGTCCGGGAGTACGAGGTCCTGGCCCCGGCCACGGTGACCGTGCTCAGCGAACGGCGGGCGGTGGCTCCCTGGGGATTGGCCGGGGGCCGGGAGGCCCAACCGGGGCGCAACCTCCTCCTGCGCGCGGACGGCACCCGGGAGGAGCTGCCCTCCAAGTTCACCCGGCGCCTGTTCCCCGGCGACCGGCTGCGCATCGAGACCCCAGGGGGTGGGGGGTGGGGCCCGGAGGGCGGGTGACCCCTTGGGGGGCGGGGCCTCGGATCAGTCGGCCCGTTGGCGGGGATCCAGCGCGTCCCGCAGGCCGTCGCCCACGAAGTTGAAGACCAGCACGGTGATCACGATCATCAGGCCGGGGAAGAACGCGATGTGGGGGTAGCGCAGCAGGTGGGGCCGGCCGTCGGCCAGGATCCGGCCCCAGGAAGGGGTGGGCGGGGGCACGCCCAGCCCCAGGAAGGAGAGCGCGGCCTCCAGGATGATGATGCCGCCGATGCCCAGGGAGGCCAGGACGATGACCGGGCCCAGCACATTGGGCAGCAGGTGCCGCCAGATGATCCGCCAGTCCCGCACCCCCACGGCCCGGGCCGCGACCACGAAGTCCTGCTGTTTCAGGCTCATCACGTCCGCGCGGACCACCCGGGCGAAGCGGGCCCAGCCGGTCGCGCCGATGACCACCACCGTGGTCCACAGGCTGGGGCCGATGACCGCGGAGAGGACGATGAGCAGGGCCAGGATGGGGAAGGCCATCAGGGTGTCCACCATCCGGGAGAGCAGGGTGTCCACCCACCCCCCGAAATAGCCGGCCAGCGCGCCCACCACGATGCCGATGACCACCGCGATCCCGGTGGCCAACAGGCCCACGGTCAGGGCCACCCGCGAGCCGTAGATGACCCGGGCGAAGAGGTCTCGGCCGTTGTAGTCGAAGCCGAAGGGGTGTTCCAGGCTGGGGGCCACGCCCCGCATGCCCTGGTACTGGAAGTTCGGGTCCTGGGCGGTCAGGAAGGGCGCGAAGAGGGCCATCAACACCAGCAGGCCGATGACCATCAGGCCGATGACGGCCAGGCGGTTGGCCCGGAAACGCCGCCAGGCCATCCGCCACTCGGAGCGATGGCGGCCCAGATCCTCGGTCAGCGCCTGGGGTTTGGTCGCGGTTGCCACGGCCATGGGATGTCGGTCCTCACTCGATGCGGATGCGGGGATCCACGAAGGCGTAGGCCAGATCCGTCAGCAGGTTGGCCGCCACCACCAACACGGCCAACAGCACCACCAAGGACTGGACCACCTGGTAGTCCAGCCGCATGACCGAGTCGGTGAAGAGGCGGCCGATGCCCGGGAGTGCGAAGACCGTCTCCACCACGATGGTGCCGCTGAGGATGAAGGCAATGCGGTAGCCGATGACCGTGACCACGGGCAGGAGCGCGTTGCGGACCGCGTGGCGCAGGATCACCGTCAGCCGGGGCAGCCCCTTGGCATAGGCCGTGCGCACGTAGTCCGTGCCCAGGGCCTCGATGGTGGAGGCCCGCATGACCCGGGCCAGGACGGCCATCTGCTCTGTGGAGAGGACCAGCACGGGCAGGATGTAGCCCTGCCAGCCGGGCAGGCCGAAGGGGGGGATGCGCCCCACCAGGGGGAGCTCCCCGATCCAGCGGGGCACGTAGAGGACGAAGAGCACGATGAGCATCAGGGCCAGCCAGAAGTTGGGCAGGGCCACCCCCAGGGTGGCCCCCACCGCGGTGAGGTAGTCGAAGAAGGAGTTCCGCCGCACCGCGGCCAGGATCCCGGAGGGGATGGCCACCACCAGGGCGATGGCCAGGGCGATCAGGTTCAGCTTGGCCGTCACCGGGACGGCCTCGAAGATCATGTCCCGTACCGGGACCCCGACCCGGATCAGGGAGTCGCCGAAGTCTCCCCGTAGGAGGTTCCAGGCCCAGATCAGGTACTGTTCGTGGTAGGGGCGGTCCAGCCCCCAGCGGCGTCGGATGGCGTCTATCTGCTCCTGGGTGATGCGGATCTCGCCCTCCCCCAGGAGCAGATAGACCGGGTCCCCGGGCATCAGGCGCATCATCACGAAGGTGGCCACGCTGATCAGCCAGATGACCAGGATGCCCTGCAGGGTCCGCCGTGTCAGATAGGGGATCATCGTCTAGGCCGGTGTCCTGGTTGTCGATGTCGCGTCGAGATGCCCGGGGCCCAGGGGGGTCACTCCTCGATCCACCACTTGTAGGCCTGCTGGTAGATCGCGCTGCCGTTCTTGGGGTTCTCGGGCAGCCCCTTGATGCGGCTGTTGAAGACGTTCATCCACTCGTCGAACTGCAGGTAGAGGACCGGCACGTCCTCCACGAAGATCTCCTGGATCTCGTCGTAGATGGGCTTGCGGTCCTCGAACTTCACCCGCTTCAACCCCTCCTCGATGAGCTCGTCCATCCGGGGGTTGCGGTACTGGGCGAAGTTGTTGCCGCCCTCGGAGTGGAGGGTGCTGAAGGGATCCGGCTCCACCGCGCTGCCGTAGGTCCAGTTGAACAGGGAGCAGTCCATGGTGCCTTCCCGCATCCCCTGGAGGATGGAGGCCACCGGCGCCTCGGCCAGCTGCATGTCGATGCCCACCTCCTTGAGGAGCTGTTGGGCCAGCTCCGCGATGGGCCGGCGGGCCTGGTCGCCGGTGATGGTGGTGCAGGTGAAGGAGAGCTTCAAGCCGTCCTTCTCCCGGATGCCGTCGTCGCCCACCACCCAGCCGGCCGCGTCCAGCATGGCCTTGGCCTTCTCCGGGTCGTACTCGTAGCGCTTCAGGTCGGCCCGGTGGTAGGGGCTGGCCGGGGTCAGGTTGGAGTGGGAGACCTGGGCCGCGCCGTTCCACAGGTCGTCGATGATGCGCTGCCGGTCCAGCGCGTACATCATGGCCTGGCGCACCTCCTTCTCCGCGAGCTGGGGCAGGGAGTTGTTCAGGGGGAAGTGCTTGATGGAGTTGGCCAGGGTCCGGTAGACGATGAAGTTGGGGTCCTGCTCCAGCGCGATGCTGTCCTCCACCAGCAGGGGCCACACCGCGGAGTCCGCCTGGCCCGACTGGAGGGCGATGTAGCGGACCGAGGGCTCGGGCACCACGTCCTGGCGCAGGATGTCGATGTAGGGGCGCCCCCGGAAGTGGTCGTCGAAGGCCTCCAGCTCGGTGAACTCCGCAGGGCGCCACTCCTTGAGCTTGTAGGGGCCGGTGCCGATGGGCGCGGTCCGGTACTTCTCCTCCCCCACCTCCGCGTGGTATCTGGAGTGGACGATGGGAGTGGTGGCCCAGCTCACCAGGGAGGCCGCGTTCACCTCATCCATCCGGACCACCACCGTGTACTTGTCCACCACCTCCACGGAACCCACGCCGGTGAAGTCGCCGGCGATGGAGGCCCCGTTGTCCGGGTTGCGGTAGTAGTCGTAGGTGTACTTCACGTCCTCTGCGGTGAACTCCGTGCCGTCGTGGAACTTGACCCCCTCGTGGAGCTTGAAGGTGTAGGTGAGGCCGTCGTCCGAGACCTGGACCTCCTTGGCCAGCACGTTCTCCAGCTCGTTGAACTCGTTCACCGTCACCAGGGGGTTGTGGATGTTGACGACCATCACCCACTGGACGGTGGGGCCGGTGTCGTCGGGGCCCAGGCCGGCCACCTCCTGGTGGCCCATCCACACCATCTTGCCCCCGTACTTGGGCCCGGCCGCGGGCTGGGCCGCGGGGGCCTCCCCTGGGGCTGCGGCACCCTCCCCGGCCGTGGGGGGCGCGGGTGCGGCGCACGCGGCCAGGAACGCGGCGGTGGGACCGCCCAGAGCCACCATGCGCAGGAACTGCCGTCGGCTCAGAGCCATCGGTCGTCTGCGTAGGGGTTGACGCGCCATGGAGACCTCCTCCTCTGGTGGATGGATAGATGATGGGGTCGTGGATACCAGAATCGGCACGCGGTGATGGATGGGATCGGGGGACAGATCCCGGAGCCGTGTGGGCTTTCCAGGGGCCAGTATAGTGGAGGTGTCACCCCCTGTCAAACCGGCCTTCTCGATCCCCGGGTATCTTTTCAGGGGCATGGGTCCAGCCGGGCGGGGCTACACCTCCCTGGGCTGGGGCCGTTGTCGTCCTTGGGCCTCCACGTACTCCAGGGACTGGTGGCGGAAGTAGGTGTTGTAGAGCTCCGCGTAGTGGCCGCCGGCGGCCAGGAGCTGCCCGTGGCTCCCCTCCTCGATGATCTGCCCCCGGCGCAGGACCAGGATGCGATCCGCGGCCTTCACGGTGGACAGGCGGTGAGCGATGACGATGGAGGTCCGTTCCCGGAAGAGGAGGTCCAGGGTACGCTGGATCTGGAACTCGGTGAAGGGATCCACGCTGGCCGTGGCCTCGTCCAGGATGAAGATGGCCGGGTCCTGGGCCATCATCCGGGCCAGGACCACCAGTTGGCGCTGGCCCATGGAGAGGCGGCTGCCTCGCTCGCCCACGTCGGTCTGGAGACCCTCCGGCAGGGTCTCCAGCCACTCGCCGTCCGCGATCTGGCGGGCGATCCGCTCCACCTCCGCGTCGCTCATCCCGGGCCGCCCGTAGCGGATGTTGTCCGCCACCGTGCCGCTGAAGAGGAAGGGGGTCTGGCCCACGTAGCCCAGGTGGCGGCGGTAGCTCTGGAGATCCAGGGTGCGGATGTCCTGGCCATCCACCAGGATCTGGCCCTCCTGGAACTCGTAGAAGCGGGCCACCAGCCGGGCAATGCTGGACTTGCCCGCGCCGGTATGGCCCACCAGGGCGATGCTCTCCCCGGCCCGGATGTGGAGGTTGAAATCCTCCAACACCTGTTCCTTCTCGCTGTAGCGGAAGCTCACATGGATGAACTGGATCTCGCCCCGGAGGGCCGGGACGGGTCTCCGGTCGATCTGGCGGACCGCGGGCTCCGCGTCCATCAGCGCGAAGATCCGCTCTGTCGCGCTCAGGCCGGCCTGGAACTGGCTCCAGAAGGAGGCCAACTGGATCATGGGGAACCAGAAACGGTCCAGGCTGTTCATGAAGAGGTACCAGGCCCCCACGCTGATGATCGCCTGGGCCGCGCTGAGCCCGCCCACGTAGAGGATCAGCCCGGTGGCCAGGCCGCTGGCCAGGTTCAGGGTGGGGAAGATCAGGGCCAGGACCACGCCCCGCCACACCATGACCCGGTAGCTCTGCTCGTTCACCCGCAGGAACTCCTGGTAGATGTCCTGTTCTCTGCGGAAGTTCTTGGCCACCATGATGCCTGTGACCGCGTCCTGGATGGCCACGTTCACCTCGGCCAGGGCCCGCTGGCTCTGCTGGGTGATCCGCCGGGCCAGGGAACGGAAGCGGTCCGCGATGAGGAAGGCCGTGGGGGCCAGCAACAGGACCATCAGGGCCAGCCGCCACTCCAGGCGGGCCAGGACCACGAAGAGCACCACCGAGGTGGTCAACTGGCTGCCTACATCCGTGAGGAGGACGGCCACCCGGCCGAACTCGTCCGTGTCGCTGGTGATCCGGCTGACGATCCGGCCCGACTGGAAGCGATCGTAGAAGCCCAGGTCGTGGTCCATGGCCGCGCGGAAGGCGTCCTTGCGCAGGGCCAGCACCACGTCGCCGATGAGCTGGCTGGTGAGCACCCGGCGCAGCCAGTTGATGGCCCAGACCGCGATGCCCAGGACCATCAACGTCCCGGAGAGGATCGGGATCCAGAGGGCCTCTCCCGGAGATCCCTCCATCGGGCGGGCCATCAGGTCCACGGCCCAGGCCGCCAGCAGGGGCATCCCCACCTGGGCCAGGGAGAGCCCGCTCACCGCGGCCAGGATGGCCGCGAAACGTCGCCACCAGGGCCGAAAGTAGTCCACCAGGCGGCGGATCAGCTCGCGGTTGGAGTATTCCCGATCGTAGGCCTCGGCCTCCAGGCCGGCCCGCAGGATGCCCACAGGACACGCCTCCTCGTGGATGGGACTTCCACGGCGTCATCCCCCTGCATGTCATCCACACCCGCCTCATCCGGAGGCGCTGACATCATATCGGTGCGGCATGGGATACGGTGCGGCATGGGATACGGTGCGGCATGGGTGGAAGTGGAGGTGCGCCGTGTGTGCCCACATGCCCGGATGCGCCGGGGGTGAACCGGTTCAGGGAACTTTGCCGCCCAGTGTAGCGAATCCCCCGCGAAAAGGCAAGCGCGGAGGCCGCCGGGCTCCTGGACACGCCCCTGGGCGTGGGGCCCTGGTGGGTCTCTCCTGGTCGTGGGCCGGGGGAGGCCTCTGAGGCCCACGGAGCTTCCCACAGCCTGGAACGTGCCCGTGGCTTTTGACAGCTCTCGCGCCAGTCCTTAAAATGGAGGAATGCACCATGGATCAGGATGCAGGGTGTTCCACGAGCGAGGCGTCCGATGAGATACCTGACCACCCCGGAGATACGCCGCCTGTGGCTGGACTACTTCCACCGCCACGGCCACGAGATCGTGCCCAGCAGCAGCCTGGTGCCGGAGAACGATCCCACCTTGCTCTTCACCAACGCGGGCATGGTCCAGTTCAAGGACGTCTTCCTGGGCCTGGAGAAGCGCCCCTACAGCCGGGCCACCACCGCCCAGAAGTGTCTGCGGGTCAGCGGGAAACACAACGACCTGGAGAGCGTGGGGCCCAGCCCCCGGCACCACACCTTCTTCGAGATGCTGGGCAACTTCTCCTTCGGCGACTACTTCAAGGAGGAGGCCATCCAGTTCGCCTGGGACCTGTTGGTGAACGTCATGGAGCTGCCCGTGGAACGGCTCTGGTTCACCGTCTACCTGGACGACGACGAGGCCGAAGCCCACTGGAGGGCCGTGGGCGCGGCCCCCGAGCGGATCCTGCGTTTCGGCAAGAAGGACAACTGGTGGGCCATGGGCGATGTGGGCCCCTGCGGTCCCTGCTCCGAGATCCACTACTACTGGGGCGACCTGGCCCAACAGAGCCCGGAAGGGGTGAACCGGGACGACGAATACCTGGAGATCTGGAACCTGGTCTTCATGCAGTACGAACAGAAGGCCGACGGCACCCTGGTGCCCCTGCCCAAGCCCAGCGTGGACACCGGTGCCGGGCTGGAGCGGCTGGCCAGCATCCTCCAGGGCAAGGACAACAACTACGACACCGACGCCTTCGCGCCCATCATGGACACCATCCAGCAGCTCCTGGGACACAGCGACCGGGAGCGTCGCCGCCATCTGGTGGGCTACCGGGTCATCGCGGACCATGGCCGCGCGGTGAGCTTCCTGGTGGCGGACGGGGTGTTGCCGGGAAACGAGGGCCGCAACTACGTCACCCGCATGATCCTGCGCCGGGCGGCCCGTTTCGGCAAACTCATCGGCTTCGACCACCCCTTCCTGGCCCACATCTGCCGGAAGGTCATCCAGATGTACGGGGAGCACTACACCGAGCTCCAGGACAAGGCCGATTTCATCCTGCAGACGGTCACCGCGGAGGAGGAACGCTTCCAGCGCACCCTGCACACCGGCCTCCGCATCCTGGATGAGCGGATCCAGCGCCTGAAGCGCCAGGGCCAGGCCGTGATCCCCGGAGAGGAGGCCTTCCGCCTCTGGGACACCTACGGCTTTCCCATCGACATCACCCGGGACGTGGCCCGGGAACAGGGGCTGACGGTGGATGAGGAGGGCTTCCACCGGGCCATGGCCCAACAGCGGGAGCGGGCTCGGGCCGTCTCCTCAGGAGGGACCGGGCCGGAAGACCTGGGCCTCTACGCCCGGATCCTGGAGACCCTGAAGGCCCGGGGCGAGCTGCCGCCCGAGGGCGTGAAGCACCTGATCTACGAGGGCCTGTTCGGGGTGGACACCAAGGTCGTCGGCCTGTTGGTGGAGGGGCAGGAGGTCCAGGAGGCCCACCCTGGTCAGCCCGTGGAGGTGATCCTGCCCGAGACCCCCTTCTACGTGGAGAGCGGCGGCCAGGTGAGCGACACCGGCACCATCCTCTACCGGCCCGAGGGCGCGGACCAGCCCGTCTGGGCGGTCCAGGTGGAGGACGTCCGCCGCCCGATCCCCGGCCTCATCGTCCATGTGGGCCGGGTGGTCCACGGGACCGTCCAGGTGGGGGATCCGGCCCACGCCCAGATCGATGTGGCCCGGCGCCAGGACATCATGCGCCACCACACCGCCACCCACCTGCTCCACGCGGTGCTGCGCCGGGTTCTGGGCAAGCACGTCCACCAGGCCGGCTCCTTGGTGGCGCCGGATCGGCTGCGCTTCGACTTCACCCATCCCGCGCCCCTGAGCGACCAGGAGCTGGCCCAGATCGAACGGGCCCTCAACCAGGCCGTGCTGGCCAACTACCCGGTGGAACCCCGCTGGACCACCTACGAGGAGGCCCTGAAGGAAGGGGCCATCGCCCTCTTCGGCGAGAAATACGGGGACTGGGTCCGGGTGGTCACCATCGGCGGCCAGGACGGCCAGGAACCCTTCAGCAAGGAGCTGTGTGGCGGCACCCATGTGGCCTCCACCGGGGAGCTGGGGAGCGTGCGCATCACCTCCGAGGGGAGCAGCGCCTCGGGGATCCGGCGCATCGAGGCGGTGGCCGGTCGGGTGGCCGAGGACCTGGTGGAGCGTCGGCTCCGGTCCCTCCAGGAGGCTGCGGCGGCCCTCCGGGTCAGACCGGAGGAGGTGGACCAGGCGGTGGCCGAGCTGAAGGAGCGGCTCCAGGAGCTCCAGCATGAGCTGGCCCAGATGCGGCGCAAGCTGGCCCGCCGGGAGACCGAGGCCCTGCTGGGCCGGGCCGAGCCGGTGGATGGCCTGGCCGTCCTGGCCGTCCAGGTGGATGCCCCCGACGTGGAGACCCTGCGGGAGATGACCGACTGGTTCCGGGACAAGCTGGGCAGCAGCGTGGTGGTCCTGGGCGGGCTCATCGACGGCAAGCCCATGTTGGTGGCCGCGGCCACCCCGGACGCGGTGGAACGGGGCATCCACGCGGGCCAGCTTGTGCGGGAGATCGCCCGGGCCATCGGCGGCGGTGGCGGCGGCCGCCCCACGATGGCCCAGGCCGGCGGCCGGCGGCCCGAGGGCCTGGCCGAAGCCCTGGCCCAGGTCCGGCCCTGGGTGGCCCAGCACCTGCGCGAGACCGCGGCGAGATAGCGTGGCACGCATCCTGTACGTCGAGCCCGAGGCCACGTCCGAGGCCGTGCGACGCCGCTTGGCCTGCCTGGAGAGCGGAGCGGTGGCCGTGGTTCTCCCCGAGGGGTGGGGGGAGCTGAGGCAGTTCGCACGTCTTCGCCTGTTGCAGCGCCAGGCCCAGGCCCGAGGACAGGCCCTGGCCCT
>JALSIX010000126.1 GCA_026989655.1 Caldilineaceae bacterium | reverse complement strand
GGGGGGGGGGGGGGGGGGGGGGGGTGAAGGTGGCCGTAGGGACCGGGGTGGGAGTATCCGTGGGCACCACCCGGGTCGGGGTGGCCGAGGGCAGGGGTGTGGGCGGAGCCGGGGTGGTCGCGGGCACGTCTACAGCCACCGCCTGAGGGACCGAACCGGCTCCAGGGGGCGTCGGCGTGTAGGTGGGAACGGGCGTCCGGGTGGGTGTGGGGGTCTCCCGTCCGCCGCAGGCCGCCAGGAGGGCCAAGGCCAGGGCCATCCACACAGCCCACGTCAGCCCAGGATGGGAACCGTGGGCCACCGCTCCGGGAAGTCGAGGCCGGGTAGCCATGGATGTCGCTCCGCCCGCGAGATGGAAGATCCACATGCCGACACACCATGCTACCCCATCCCCACACCCCCGGGCAAATCGCCCTGGAATCCGGGCAGGGGAGAGGCCCCAGAGCGGCACCTGCCGAGCCCTGGCACGGCAAACGGTCCATGCCGCCATACCTCCAGGTTCCGGTGCATGGCTCTGTTCCCAGCCGTTCCGCCTGGGAGCGATCCCTCCCGTCACTCCACCGTCACGCTCTTGGCCAGATTCCGCGGTCGGTCCACGTCCAGTCCTCGGCCCACGGCCACATGATAGGCGAAGAGCTGCAGGGGGATCACGCTCAGGACCGGGGTGAGCAGAGGGTGGGCCTGGGGAATGGGCAGGGCCCGATCCACCCGGGCGGCCAGTTGGCGGTCCTGGTGGTGGACCACGGCCAGGACTGCGCCGCCTCGGGCCTTCACCTGTTCGATCTGGCTCACCATCTTCTCGTACACGCCATCCCGAGGGGCCAGGGCCACGGTGGGCATATGCCCGTCGATCAGGGCAATGGGGCCATGTTTCATCTCCCCGGCAGGGTAGCCCTCCGCGTGGATGTAGCTGATCTCCTTCAGCTTCAGCGCGCCCTCTCGGGCAACGGGGTACTGGAGCCCCCGGCCCAGGTAGAGGAAGTTGGCAAAGCCGCCGTAGTCCCGGGCCAGCTCGGCATAGCGTCCCGAGGCCTGGGCCTCCTCCAACACCTCCCCCACCAGGCCCGGAAGCCGGGCCAGATCCTGGACCAGAGCGGCCTGCTCCGACTCTGCCAGGGTCTGTCGTGCCTGCCCCAGATATAGGCCCAACAGCACCAGGTCCACCAACGAGGCGGTGAAGGCCTTGGTGCTGGCCACCCCGATCTCGGGCCCCGCGTGCATGTGGATCGCCCCATGGCACATCCGATCTGCCTGGCTGCCCACCACGTTGACGATGGCCGCGGTGAAGGCCCCCCGGGCCCGGGCCTCCTCCAGCGCGGCCAGGGTGTCCACGGTCTCCCCGCTCTGGGTGATGGCCAGGACCATCTCCTCCGGGCCGATGAGGGGTTCCCGATAGCGGTACTCGCTGGCGTAGTCCACCTCGGTGGGGATCCGGGCCAGCCGTTCGAGGAGATGCCGCCCCACCAACCCCGCATAGTAGCTGGTCCCACAGGCCACGATGGTCACCTTCCGCAGCCGGCGGGCCCGCTCCGGGCTCAGGTGGAGAGAGGGCAGCTCCACCAGGCCCGAGCCGAAGTCCAGGCGTTGGGCCAACGTGGCGGCGATGCTCTGCCCCTGCTCGAAGATCTCCTTGAGCATGAAGTGGGGATACTCCCCCTTCTCCGCGGCGGCTGGATCCCAGTTCACCTGGACCACAGGCCGATCCACCGGACGGCCCTCCAGGGTCCGAATGGACGCGCCGTTCCGGGTCAGAATGGCCATCTGTCTGTTCTCCAGGAACTGGACCCGCCGGGTGCATCCCAGGAGAGCAGGGATGTCGCTGGCCAGGTACATCTCCTCCTCTCCCCAGCCGACGACCACCCCTCCGGCATGGCCCAGCCGGGCGGCGAGGAGCCGATCGGGATGATCCCGGGAAAGGACGGCCACCGCGCTGGGGCCCTGGAGCCGGGACAGGGCCGCCCGCACAGCCGTCTCCAACGCCTCGCCGCCCCCGTCGAGGCCTCCTCCGTTGAGGCCCCCTCCATGGAAGTAGTAGTGGATCAGGTGGACGATGACCTCGGTGTCCGTGTCGCTGGCGAAGGTGTAGCCCCGAGCCTGGAGCCAGGCCCGAAGCTCCGCGAAGTTCTCCACGATGCCGTTCTGGACCACCACCAGGCGGCCGTCTGGGCTGGCGTGGGGATGGGCGTTGCGCCGGCTGGGAGGTCCATGGGTGGCCCAACGGGTGTGGCCGATGGCCACGGTCCCCCGAGCCGGCGCCTGTTCCAACAGCCGGACCAGCCGCTGGAGCCGACCGGCCTCTCGACGGATCTGGAGCGTACCGGTCGAGTCCAGCACCGCCAGGCCCGCGGAGTCGTATCCCCGATACTCCAGGCGCTGCAGTCCCTCCAACACCACCGCGGTGGCATCCCGATAGCCGATGTAGCCGACGATACCGCACATCTTCTTCTCCCTCCTCTCCGAGCCGTGGACCGAACCCGTAGGGCGGCGGCATGCCGCCGGGCCCGAGGGGGCAACGGTGCCCAGGCTCGGGCAGATCCTCGCCCGTGGCCCCGTGCCGCGGGCCCACGTCGCGCGGGCCCAGGGCGAGCCGTGCCCCACGCGGGGGTCGAACTCCGGTCGATCCGGTCGATCTCCATGGATCATTGGGTTGCCGTGGCCACTGCGACGGCCTTTGTCCCAGCGGTTGCCCGCTGGTTTTGAGCCGTCGCTTGCTGCGAACAGGGGGGATAGGGGAGGGAGTGGGTGCCGAAGTTCGGACTTCGGCGGGCAGGCCGGTGGCCGCGGCCTGGGGGGCATCCGCTGATCTCTCGATTTTCCCGACAGCCCAGACGCCCCTGACGGACGTCCTGGCTGTCGGTTAGCCCGACATCGCTGCCGGGAACCCCCTTCCTCGTCACCCGACCGGCAGGCACCGGTCGGGCCATGCGCTTCTCATCCCTCCTGGACCACCGAGACGCTACAGCATGGGCACCTCCTCGAACTCCGAACGGGCGCCTCCGACGACATGGAACCGGCCAGCCCCATGCAGGCCTTCCGGCCCCCGTGGACGGCCGCATTGTAGACCAGGTACCCCGACGGGGGCAAATGAGGCCGGAACGGTGCTCCGTGTCCCGGGAGGGGCTCAGGGCCGGCTACAGGATCCGCTGGCCGAAGAGGGAGGCCAACAGGGCCACGGCCAGCTCCGCGGTGCGGTTGCCCTCGTCCAGGATGGGGTTCACCTCCACCACGTCCACCGAACGGACCTTGCCGGCCTCCGCCAGGATCTCCATGAGCAGATGGGCTTCCCGAACGGTCAGCCCCCCGATGACCGGGGTGCCCACCCCCGGCGCGGCGGTGGGTTCCAGGGCGTCCATGTCCAGGCTGAGATGGATGCGCTCCAGGGCGTGGAGACGGGAGAGGGCGCTGCGGGCCACGGTGGCCATGCCCAGCTCGTCCACCTCCCGCATGGTGAAGACCGTGACGCCGCTCTCTGCCAGGGCCTCCCGTTCCCCTGGATCCAGATCCCGCACGCCGATCACCACCACCTGTTGGGGGCGGACCTTGGGGCCGGGCCGGCCCAGGTCCACCAGCTCGGGGTGGCCCCGACCGGTAAGCACCGCCAGGGGCATGCCGTGGATGTTGCCGGTGGGAGAGGTCTCGGGGACGTTGAAATCGCCGTGGGCGTCCACCCAGATGAGCCCCACCGGACCCACGGCCGAGACCCCGCCCACGGTGCCGATGGCGATGGAGTGGTCGCCCCCCAGGAAGACAGGCACGTCCTCGGCCTCGGCACATTCCTGGGCCGTCCGGTAGATGGCCTGACAGGCTGCCACCACCTCGGGCAGGTGACGCAGTCCGCCACCCTCCACCTGGGTCCACCGGTGGGCCTGGACCGCCGGCTCGTCCCGACCGGGCACCGGCACGTTCCCCATGTCCTCCACCCGGTGGCCCAGACGGGCCAGATGGGGGTAGAGGCCCGCGTAGCGGATCGCGCTGGGCCCCATGTCCACCCCACGACGCTGCTGGCCCAGGTCCATGGGAACGCCCAGGATGCGGAGGGAAAGGGGATTTGGGTGCATGGGCGGGCTCCTCGGCACGTGGCCACACAGCAGCAGACGCGTTTGGACCTTTCCGGTTCATGGGCTACCATCCTACACAGCACACCCTTCCCTGGCAAGTGCATCGGTGCGTTCGTCCGTCCGGCCCCCAGGCCGGCCCTTCGCCGCCTTTCCAGACATGTCCGACCACGAGGATGCCATCCGGATCCTGGACGCATTGACCCAGGCCATCGAACGCCGAGAGGACGTGGCCCTGGTGACCGTGACCCAGGCCACGGGAGCCCATGGGCCCAGCATGGGCCGCCACATGGTGATCTGGGCCGAGGAGACCCGTCCCCCGCTGGGAAGATTGGCGCTCGGTGAGCTGGAGTCCCGGGTGGTGGCCGAGGCCCGGGAAGCCCTGGACCAGGGCCGACATCGGCTGCTGCGCTACCGGGATCCCGGCGGAGAGGTGGCCGTCTTCGTGGAGGTGCAGCGGCGCCCCCCCCACCTGATCGTCGTCGGTGCCGGCCACATCGCCGTGCCCCTGGCCCAGATGGCCAAGCTGGCGGACTTCCGGGTCACAGTCCTGGACGACCGGCCGGAGTACGCCCACCCGGCCCGCTTCCCCACCGCGGACCAGGTGATCGCGGGCCCCTTCACAGAGGAGCTGCGGCGGCTGCGCCGGGGGAAGCCCACCTTCGATCGGGACACCTACGTGGTCCTGGTGACCCGAGGACATCAACACGACGTGGCCTGTCTCCTGGAGATCCTGGACGACCCCGTGGCCTACATCGGCATGATCGGAAGTCGACGGCGGGTACGGGCGGTCTTCGAACTGTTGGCCCAGGAACAGGGCATCCCCCCGGAGAAGTTCGACCGGGTCCACGCGCCCATCGGCCTGGACATCGGGGCCATCACTCCGGCGGAGATCGCGGTGGCCATTCTGGCCGAGATCATCAACGTCATGCGTGGCGGGGGCGCGGAGGGGCTCAGCGGCCGGCTGCGCCGCGAGCGGCGGGCCCGCCGGGAACAGGCCGCCGCCGGGGCCAAAGGGAAGACCCCGGCCTCCTCCGACCGGGCCTCAGGCACATCCGGCGCGAGCTGAGGCCCGGAGCCGGTCCACCATCCCGCGGATCTCTCGGATCTCGTCCCGGTTCACCGCATGGTCCAGCCCCGGGTACAGCCGCAGGCGGACCGCGCCGCCCATCTCCCGGAGCACCTGGGCCGTCCTCTCCACATGCCGGCGGGGCACGTGGAAGTCCGCCTGGCTGCAGCCCAGGAAGACCGGTGTTCCGGCCAGGGATCGTCCAGAGCCCCTGGCGGTCCTCCACCTCCCCATGAGCCCGCTGCTCAACGCGACCACGCCGCCGTAGCGCCGGGGGTGGCGCACCACATACTCCAACGCCAGGCAGCCCCCCTGGGAGAAGCCCAGCCAGATCGTGCGCTCCGGAGGCAGGCCGATGGCCGCCAGTCGATGTTGGATCCGGGCCAGCAGGGCCAGCCCCGAGGAGAGGTAGGGCTCGTTGGACTCCGAGGACAGGGTGAAGGTACCCGGATACCAGGAGCCATGGGCTGCCTGGGGGGCCACGAAGAGCACGTCGGGGCAGGCCAACTGCCGATGCAGCCAGAGCGCGGCCATGGCCGTCTCCCCCCGTCCGTGGAGCCCGATCACGGCCACCCGGGGACGCCCCCTGGGGTTCCCCATCACCAGGATCGGCTGGCCCAGATGGGGGCCCCACATGGTGGGTTCATCCGGCGTGGAGGGCAGGCGTATCCACATGGCTCGACCTTGAAAGCGACGTCCTCAGGCAAGGGTCTCCACAGCCGTCCCGACAGAAAAAACCCGACAGAAAGGAACCCAACAAAAAAGACGACGCGGCAGACCGGCTCCTTCACCGAGACAGTGTACCACGCGCCCGCCCCACGGGAACCGAGGAAAATCCGGTAAAAGAGAGGCGTCCCGGGTTCCTCAGAGGAACCGGATCCACCGCCGAGACGTCTTGGTTTCCAGCAGGGCAACCGGGGTCGACAGCCGCCTGGGTCCCGGTCCGACCCATCTGCCGCCCGCATGGATCCCATGAGACGCCTCAGGTTCCTCATCCCGGCCCTGGTCCTCCTCCTGGTCGCCGGCTGGGCAGCCCACCAACATCTGTTCGGCGACCTGCCGGACGTGGATACCCTGGGGCCTCCGCGTGTCCGTCCGACCACCCGCATCTACGACCGAAAGGGAGAGCTCCTCTACGAGATCATCGATCCGGAGGCGGGCAAGCAACTGGATCTCCCCCTGGATCCACGAGGAAGCCGCTACGGCATCGCCCAGGTACCGGACTTCTGCGTGGAGGCCGTCCTGGCCACCGAGGACCGTCGCTTCTTCCAACACCCCGGGGTGGATCCCCTGGCGATCCTCCGGGCCGCGTACCAGAACCTCCGAGCCCAACGGGTGGTGAGCGGGGCCAGTACCCTGACCATGCAGGTGGCCCGCAACCTGCTCCTGCCCCCAGAGGAACGCTACCAGCGCACCCTGGTTCGGAAGCTCCGGGAAGCCTACCTGGCCCTGGCCATCGAGCGCCGCTACACGAAGAGCCGGATCCTCCAGCTCTACCTGAACCAGAGCTACTTCGGCCACCTGGCCTTCGGCCTGGAGGCCGCGGCCCAGACCTTCTTCGCCAAGCCCGCAGCACAGCTCAGCCCCGGGGAGTGCGCGCTCCTCATCGGCCTGATCCAACACCCCATGGGCTACGATCCCTTCGTGGCCCCCGACGCAGCCCGACAGCGCCAGCGGACCGTCCTGGCCCTCATGGCCCGGGCCGGATTCATCACCGCCCAGGAGGCCGAACGGATCGGCCAGGAACCTCTCCGCTTCGCCAGCGGCACCTTCCCCATCCAGGCCCCCCACTTCGTGGTGGACGTCCAGGAGGAGCTGGTGCGTCGATTCGGCGTGGACCGCCTGCGGAACGGAGGGCTCGACGTGGTCACCACCCTGGACCTGGACCTCCAGCGCCTGGCGGAACGGGCCCTGCGGCACCGTCTGGCCCAGCTCACCTGTCGGACCGACGAGACCGCCTCTCTCCTGCGCTGCCCACCCAATGCCGTGCCGGGCCGCCGGGTGGACAACGCCGCGGCCGTGGTCCTGGACGTGGCCACCGGAGACGTGCTGGCCCTGGTAGGCAGCCCAGACTACTTCGACGCCCGGATCCAGGGCAGCCTGAACGCGGCCCGGGCGCTGCGCCAGCCAGGGAGCGCCATGAAGCCCTTCACCTACGCAGTGGCCATGGACCCAGGATGGAGCCGCCGGAGAGGCCTTCCCCCCCTCACCCCCGCCTCCATCCTGCCCGATGTGCCCACCGCCTTCCCAGATCCCGGCCCCGGGAACCAGGACCCCGACCGGGTCTATGTGCCTGTGAACTACGACCGCCGCTACCACGGACCGGTGAGCGTGCGGGAGGCCCTGGCCAACAGCTACAACATCCCTGCCGTGGCCGTGCTCCACCGTGTCGGCGTCCCCGCACTCCAACAACTGGCCGCCCAGGCCGGCATCACCAGCCTGGACGGGAACTACGGCCTGGCCCTGACCCTGGGCGGGGGCGAGGTGAACCTGTTGGAGCTGACCGCGGCCTACGGCATCTTCCCCCGTCAGGGCCGCCCCCTGCCGCCCCGACGTCTCCTCCGGGTCACCGACCGGACCACAGGCCAGATCCTGCTGGACCAGACCGAACCCCCGGAGCCGGCTCCGCCGGTCATCGCCCCGGCCACCGCATACCTGATCACCCACATCCTCTCGGATCCCGTGGCCCGGATCCCGGCCTTCGGCGAAGGGTCCCCCCTGGACCTGCCCTTCCCCGCAGCCGTCAAGACAGGCACCACCACCGACTGGCGGGACAACTGGACCATCGGCTACTCCACCCGCCGGCTGGTGGGGGTGTGGGTGGGCAACGCGGACAACTCCCCCATGGAGGAGATCTCCGGTGTGGACGGGGCCGCGCCCATCTGGCGGGACCTGATGCTCCTGGCCCATCCGGAACCGCCCCCGCCCTTTCCCCGGCCCCAGGAGGTGGTGACCCGCACGGTGTGCGCGGCCAGCGGCCTGCTGCCCACGCCCCACTGCCCCCACACCCGAGAGGAGATCTTCATCCGGGGGACAGAGCCCACCCGGCCCGACGACCGGTTCCGCCCCATCGCCATCGACCGAGCCACAGGGCGTCGGGCCACGGAGACGACGCCCCCGGAACGGGTGGAGGAGCGGGTCTACTGGATGCCCGGTCCCCAGTACACGGCCTGGCTGCGGGCCAACGGCTTCCCAGAGCCACCCCCGCCCACCCTTGGAATCTCCAGCCCCCACGCCGACACGACCCCAGCGGATCCGGCAACGGAAGCCCTGGCCCTGGTCACCCCCCTGCCCGGTGCCGTCTACCTGCTGGACCCGGGCCTGCCCGCGGAGGTGCAGCGGATCCTCGTGGAGGGCCACACCCAGGACGGCCGCCCCTGGGCCTGGCTGCGCCTCCGGGTGGATGGAGCGGTCTGGGCAGAGGTCCGCAACACGGACCGGCTCCGCACCTGGTGGCCATTGGCCCCAGGCACCCACACCTTCCAGCTCGAAGGCCGATCGTCCGAGAACGGTCCGCTCCAGGTCGGATCCGCGATCCGGATCGTGGTAGAATAGAGGTGAAGGGGGCACAGCCCGCGCGCTTCAGGAGACCTCGCATGTCGCCCTGCCTGTCGAGCCCACCACACCGGCCCAGGAGGTGCCCTCCATGAACCCCCGACTCAGGCCGCTACGCCTCGTGCTCCTGGGCCCCGCCCTGTTCCTGGCCCTGCTCGGAGGAGTGGGTGCCTGCGCGTCCCAAGCCACGCCGCCACGGCCCACCCCGACGGCCATCGCGCCCCTGCCGGGCGCGCGGCCGGGGATCTCGGCCGTTCCCACCTACACCCCGACGCCCATCCCACCCCTGGAGCCGGCCCGCCTCTCCCCGGCCTCCACACCGACCCGAACGTCCAGCCCCGCCCCCACAGATCTCCCCACCGGGGAGGAGGCGCCCCTGTCGGATCCCTCACTGCCCCCCTTCCTGGTGGAGCTGGACCCTCCGCCTGAGAGGCCCTGGCGAGGGGAGCCGGTGACCCTCGCGTTTCAACGCCCCCTGGACCCGGCCAGCGCCCTCGGCGTCCACCTGAGTCCTCCCCTCTCGGTAGAGGTCACCGTCCACGGCCCCCGCCTCCGGATCTCTCCCCAAGCCCGGCCTCGCCCAGGCACGGTGTACCGCCTGACCCTGGATGCCCGGATCCGGACCGCGGACGGCGTCCCCCTGCCGGGGCTCCAGGAGATCCTGCTGCGGGTCCCTGCCCCGCTGGAGGTGGCGGCCCTCCAACCCGGCGACGGGACCACCGTGGCCCCGGACGTGGCCATCCAGGTGATCTTCAACCGCCCGGTGGTGGACCTGGCATCCCCGAGCGAGACATCCGAACGTCCCATGCCCCTCCGGATCGAGCCACGGTTGGACGGCCGGGGGCAATGGGTGAGCCCGGGGATCTTCCGCTTCGTGCCCCAGCCCAGCCTGGCCCCCGGGACCTCCTACACCGTGACCGTGGCCGACGTGGTGGACCTGGGAGGAGAGGCCCTGGCCCAGCCGGTGACGGTCCGCTTCCGGGTGGCTGGGCCTCAGGTGCTGGCCTACCGCCCATCCGCGGGGCCCGTGCCCCTGGACACCCCGGTGATCCTGGAGTTCAACCAGCCCATGGACCGGGCCAGCACCCAGGCCGCGTTCCGCCTCCAGGCCGCAGGGAGCAGGGAGCCGCCGGTTCCAGGCACCTTCCGGTGGGAGGACGACGGCCGACGGCTGGTCTTCCAGCCCCAGAGGCTGGAGTTGGACACGACCTACCAGGTGACCCTGGCCCAGGAGGCCCGGTCGGCCTGGGGGGCGGCCACGCTGGAGGGACCGGTGACCTTCTCCTTCGTCACCGTGCCGCGGCCGGGCGTGGTGGAGACCATCCCCCAGCCCGGGGCCCGAAACACGCCGCCCGAGAACGGGGTCTTCCTCCAGTTCCAAGGGGTCATCAGCCCATCCACCCTGCTGCCCAAGGTCCAGATCACGCCCCGGGTCACGGAGACCACGGTCTACAGCTACTTCTCCGAGTACGAAAATCGGCTTTACCTGAACTGGGCCAAGCGCTCCCACACCGCCTACACGGTCACCGTGGGCCCAGGCGTCCAGGACCTGTGGGGGCACTCCATGGAGCGGCCCTTCGTCCTCACCTTCACCACCGGTGCCCTGCGCCCCTGGGTGGACC
>JALSIX010000125.1 GCA_026989655.1 Caldilineaceae bacterium | reverse complement strand
CCTGGGCCCGTCGAACATCCGCTTCGACGGCGTCCAGGAGCTGCGGGACCGGCTCCGCTCCCAGGCCTCCCCGGTGTGGATCGGCCTGGAGCCCGACCTCCGCCGCCCCGCCTTTGCCGACGCGGTGTTGATGGCCGCGCGGGTCCTGCCCGGGGAAGGAGAGGGCCCCAAGGCCGGGGAAAACGGCCCGCTCCTCCTGGTCCGCTACCCCCCGAACACCCTGGCCTCTCTGCTCAACCCCGCCATGTGGCCTCCGGAGATGGCCGTCTCCATCGTGGACGGGGGTGGGCACCTGCTGTACCACCCGGATCCGGCCCAGATCGGTGCCCGCCCCCGGGAAACCCTGGGCGGCCCATGGACCCAGTCCCTGGCCGATGTGGGCTGGACCGTGGCCGTACGACCGGCCTTGGGCCCGGACCAGGCCCTGCTGGGAGCGGTCCGTCGAACCCTGCTCTGGGTGGCGCTGCTGGCCCTGCTGGCCGCGCTGGCTGCGAGCATGGTCTTGGGCCGCCAGTTCGTGGCCCCGCTCCACCGGCTGCTGGACGGCCTCCGTCGTCTGCGACAGGGGACACCGCCCTCGGAGCTGCGTCTGTCCCCCCGGCCCTCGGAGCCTGCCCTGGCAGCCCTCTACGACTGGTTCCATGCCCACCTGGCCCTGGTCCAGGAGAGGGCACAGTTGGTCCAGGAGCTGCAGCACTGCCGGATGGAGGCCCAGGCCGCGGCCCGGGCCAAGAGCCTCTTCCTGGCCAACATGACCCACGAGATCCGAACCCCCATGAACGGGATCATGGGCATGGTGGAGCTGCTGCTCCAGACGGAGCTGAGCCCGGAACAGCAGGAGTTCGTGGACGGGATCTCCTCCTCGGCCGAGGGGCTGCTCACCCTGCTCAACGACATCATCGAGGTGGTCCAACTGGAGTCCGGGGAGATACGCCTGGAGGCAGAGCCCTTCACCCTCCGGCCGCTGATCCACGAAGCCGTCCACTCCCTGGCCGTCACCCTGGGAGAACGGCCGGTGGAGGTGGTCTACCAGGTGGATCCCCAGGTGCCCGACGCCTTCGTGGGCGATCCCGGCCGAGTGCGCCAGATCGTGGCCCAGCTCCTGGGCAACGGCATCAAGTTCACCCCCCAGGGCGAGGTGGTCCTCCAGGTACGGGCCCTGGAACAGACCGACACCCACACCACCCTGGAGATCCAGGTCCGGGACACGGGGATCGGCATCCCCGCGGAGAAACAGGAGCAGATCTTCGAGCTGTTCACCCAGGGGGACATGGAGCTCACCCGCCGCTTCAGCGGCACCGGGATCGGCCTGCCCATGGTGGCCCGACTGGTGGAGCTCATGGGAGGGGGCATCCGGGTGGAGAGCCGGGAAGGGCAGGGCAGCCTCTTCACGGTGACCCTGTCCCTCCAACGCCACACCGACGAGGCCCCACGGCCCGCCCCCCCGGCCCTCCAGGGCTGGCGGGTGCTGGTGGTGGACGACAGCCGGGCCTATGGACAGATGCTGGCCGGTGTGCTGATGGGGTGGGGGGCCCAGGTGCAGGGCTGCACCGACGGCCGTTCCGGGGTGCTGGCCGCCCGCCGGGCGCGGGCCGCAGGCCAGGGCTACGACCTGATCCTCCTGGACATGGAGATGGCCGAGATGGATGGCGTCACCACGGCCACCTGGCTCCAGCAGGAGGGATGCGACCCCGAGCGGATGATCGCCATGGTCCGGCCCGGAACCGCCCACCGATATCTGTCCCAGCTCATGGCCCTGGGCATCCGCCACACCCTGTTCAAGCCCTTCGGCGATGACCACCTCCGGGAGATGCTGGTCGCGGAGTGGCTGGACCCGGCCGCCCAGGCCGAGATCCCCACCCCGGACACGGACGCGGGCCCCTCCCAGACGCCCTCCTGGTCCCGGCCCCTGCAGATCCTGCTGGTGGAGGACAACCCCATGAACCAGCACCTGACCACCCTGCTGCTGGAGCGGGCCGGCCACGGGGTGACCGTGGCCCACGATGGGCGGGAGGCCGTGGAGCTGTGGCGGGCCGGCCACTTCGACCTGATCCTGATGGACATCCAGATGCCGGAGATGGACGGCTTCGAGGCCACGGCCCGCATCCGCTCGCTGGAGCGCCAACGGGATACCCACACGCCCATCATCGCGCTGACCGCCCATGCCCTGCGGGAGGACCGGGAACGCTGCATCGCCGCGGGCATGGACGGCTACCTGAGCAAGCCCATTCGGGCCGGCAAGCTCCTGGAGATCCTGGAGATGGTGGCCAGTGGGGCGTTCCAGACGGCCAGGGCCGACGGATCACAGCCCTTCTGGGGGTGACGCCGGAGGAAGGGATATTCCCGGAAAGGAGACGGCACGGGGATAGCGCCCCGATCGCTCCCCAGCCTCCCGCGGTTCCCACGGGGGCAGGAAAACCGACCGCGGCACAGACGACAGGAAGGTGGCCGACGGACAGCGACCGAGAGCCCTACGCTCAGGACTCCAGCGCGCGGATCACCGAGACCACCTTCCCCTGGACCCGTACCTTGTCCGCGGGGTAGATCTGCGGTGCGTAGCTCGGGTTGGCCGGCCGCAGCTCCACCTTGTCGCCCCGCAGGTAGAAGTACTTCAACGTGGTCTCCTCCCGCTCCTCGATCCAGACGGCCACCATCTCGCCGTTGTGGGCCCACTCCTGGTGGCGCATGATGACCACGTCGCCGTCCATCACGCTGGCGTCGATCATGGAATCGCCCTGCACCCGCAGCGCGTACAGGTTCTCCGGATCCCGCCAGAGATCGCTGGTCAGATCCAGCCACTCGTCCGCGTTCTCCCGGTCCCGGGGCACCACCTGGATGGGCTCGCCGGCAGCGATCACCCCCAACACAGGGATCCTCGGCAGGACCGAAGCGGCCTCCGGAACCCCAGGCACCCGGTGACCATTGGGCCGTACGGCCGACTCCTCGAACAGACCGTACTGGCGCAGCCGCTCCCAGTGGAGACGAATGCCCCGGCTCACGCCCTCCGCCCGCTTCAACAGGTCCTTCTCCTCCAGCCGCTTCAGGTTGTACTGGACCACGGAGGTGCTGGAGGCCTCGGGACACGCGCGCAGGATCTCGCGGATGGTCGGGGGATAGCCGTGTTCCCGGTAGTAGCGGGCCATGTAGCGGAGCATGGAACGCTGGAGCTTGGAGAGCTTCATCGGGATCCTCCTGACAGGGGCCGCCGGAACGGTGCAGGCCACCGATGGAACCTGGCCGGCCGTTCGCCTCCGCCGGCGGGGCTCAGGACCGGAGACGAACACCTGTTTTCCAGAGTATATCGAACATTTGTGCGGTCGTCAAGTCCCAGATCCAGGAAAATCCGCCCCCCATCCCTGCCCCGGGCTTGACAATCGGCCCCACAGAGGGTATATTTTAGGCATGGCTAAAAGCTACGAGGCCCACACCCAAAGTCCGTTGAGCGCCGCCCACGAGGACTACCTCAAGGCCATCTACCAGTTGGGCGAGGACGGGGAGCCGGTCACCAACTCGGCCCTGGCCGCCCACCTGGGCGTCACCCCCGCCTCGGCCACCAACATGGTCAAGAAGCTGGCGGAACTGGGCCTGGTGGAGCACGAGCCCTACCAGGGGGCCCGGCTCACGTCCCTGGGACGCCAGGTGGCCCTGGAGGTGCTTCGGCACCATCGGCTCCTGGAGCTCTTCCTCCACAAGGCCCTGAACATCCCCTGGGACCAGGTCCACGCGGAGGCGGAGAAGCTGGAACACGTGATCAGCGAACGCCTGGAGGAGGCCATCGCCACGGCCCTGGACCACCCCACGGTGGATCCCCACGGGGATCCCATTCCCAGCCGGGATGGCCAGGTGGACAGCCACCCCACCATCCCCCTGAGCACGGCCCGGCTCGGCGTCCCCTACCGGCTGGTCCGGGTCCTCTCCCAGGAGCCCGCAGAGCTGGCCTACCTGGGCCAACTGGGGCTCTTCCCGGGCAAACAGGTGACGGTCCAGGAACGGGCCCCGGCCCAAGGGCCCCTGTTGATCCAGGTGGACGGCGCTCCCCATGCCCTGGCCTGGGAGATGGCAGAGAGGCTCCAGGTGATCTCGATCCCGGCGGATTGAGCTTTTTAGGGCCCCCAGATTTAGCCTGGGCTAATCAAGGCCCTTTCCAGGGCAAATCCCGTCCGAGCAGGAGGCTGGACATGGACCTATGGGACATGGAGCTGTGGAACGGACATGGCCTCGGTATCGGGGCCGTGGGGCTTTCGCTGCTGGTACTGGCCCTGGCATGGCCCCGGTACGGCGTATGGGCCTATCTGAGACGCCTGCGTCGCCAGGCGCGGCGGATCCAACAGGAGGATGCGCTCAAGCACATCTACAACTACCAGAGCCGCCACCTGCCGGTGACCCTGGCATCGCTGGCCGGCACCCTCCGGATGGGCCGGGGACGGGTGGCCCGGCTGGTCGCGGAGATGGTGGACGCCGGCCTGCTCCGGTTCGAGGGGGACACATTGGCCCTGACCTCCCGTGGTCAGGCCGCTGCCCTCCAGGTCCTTCGGGTGCACCGGCTGCTGGAGCGGTACCTGGCCGACGAGATGGGGATGCCCCTGGGGGCCATCCACCAGGAGGCGGAACGGCAGGAGCATCACCTCACCCCAGAACAGGTGGAGGCTCTGGCCCGGGAACTGGCCCACCCACACTACGATCCCCACGGCGACCCCATCCCCACGGCCCAGGGGCAGATCCCGGCCCAAGAGGCCACATCCCTGCTGGCCTGGCCCCTCCACAGACCGGCCCGGATCCTGCATATCGAGGACGAGCCCAGGACGATCTGCACCCAGATCCTGGCCGAGGGCCTGCTCCCCGGCACCACGGTCGAGGTGCTGGAGGCCGACGAGCGGGGGCTGCACCTGCGCCTGGACGACCAGGAGTTCTGGATTGCACCGGTGGTAGCCGCCCACATCCACGTGGGCCCTGGACACCCAGGCCGACGCCGGAAGACCCTGGCCAACCTCCAGCAGGGGGAATGGGGCCGGGTGGTGGAGCTGGACTGCCAGGGGCTTGCCCGTCGCCGCTTCATGGATCTGGGGCTGGTGCCGGGCAC
Source organism: Caldilineaceae bacterium (assembly GCA_026989655.1). GTDB lineage: Bacteria > Chloroflexota > Anaerolineae > Caldilineales > Caldilineaceae > JALSIX01. Next base: position 5,365 of record JALSIX010000125.1, on the reverse strand, counting down.
CCGGGTCAAGGCGGTCATGCACGCCGCCTTCGGGGAGCCCACCGCCTATCTGGTACGAGGCACCCTCCTGGCCCTGCGCCGGGAGCAGGCCCAGCGGATCCTGGTGGAGAGCCTGTCGCCGGAGGAGATCCCGGAGGAACGGCACGCGCCCCCGGGCCCAGGGCCGATGGACCCGGAGGAGATCTCGGGGGAACACCAGGTACATCCCGCCTGAGACAACGGGGAGACCGGACCTTTCAGCTCCCTGGAGCTTTCCCGGCAGAAGGGGCTGAGAGGGACGACGCCCCCAGCCCGCGAACACATCCAGGAGGAACCAGACCATGGCCACACCGATGAAGGAATCGCTCAAGTTGATCTCCGGACATGCCTGCGAGGCCTGCCCGCTGGCCCTGACCCAGGCAGGCATCCACACCGAGGACGTGGACCATGTGGTGGCTCTGGCCGGGAACCCCAACACCGGCAAGAGCACCATCTTCAACGCACTCACCGGGCTGAGACAACATACGGGCAACTGGCCCGGCAAGACGGTCACCCGGGCCGAGGGGGCCTTCCAGTTCGGCGGGAAGACCTACAAGGTGGTGGACCTTCCCGGCACCTACTCCCTCCTCTCCACCAGCGCGGACGAGGAGGTGGCGCGGGATTTCATCCTCTTCGGCCGCCCGGACTGCACCATCGTGGTGGTGGACGCCACAGCCCTGGAGCGGAACCTGAACCTGGTGCTCCAGGTGTTGGAGATCACGGACCGAGTGGTGGTGGCCCTCAACCTGGTGGACGAGGCAGCCCGCAAGGGCATCCAGGTGGATCACCGGCGCCTGGCCCGGGAGCTGGGGGTGCCCGTGGTGCCCACCGTGGCCAAGAGCGGCCAGGGGATGGGCAACCTGCTCCAGGCCGTGGAGGGGGTCATCTCGGGCGCCATCCGCACCCGTCCCCACCATCTCCAGGGCGACAGGGCCTTCCAACAGGCGGTGGACAGGCTGGCCCAGGAGCTCACCCAGCTCTATCCCGGCCTGCCCAGCGCCCGTTGGGTGGCCATGCGCCTCCTGGACGGCGATCCGCGGATCCAGGAGGCGGTGCGCACCGGAGAACTGGCCCGGATCGCCCACGGCGATACGCCGGCCCTGGGCACGGTTCCCCGATATCCTCTCACCCTAGAGGAGGTGTCCCCATGAGCGGACCGACCACGACCTCCATCCGTCCCGAGGAGATCCTGAGAGACGCGGAGAACCTGCGCCGCTCCCTGGGTCCCTCCTTCCGGGACGCGGTGGTAGAGGCCATCTACGCGGACGCGGAGCGCATCGCGCGGCGCACCGTCCGCCGGGCCGGGGAGCGCTACGACGGCTTCGACCAATGGCTGGACCGGGTGCTCACCTCGCCCATCACGGGCCTGCCCATCATGGGGCTGGGGCTGGCCCTGGTCTTCTGGGTCACCATCGTCGGGGCCAACTATCCCTCGGAGCTCATCGCCACGGTGCTGTTCTGGGTGGAGGCCCAGGCCAGCGCCCTGTTCGACATGCTCGGGGTCCCCGGGTGGATCACGGGATTCCTCTGGCACGGCGTCTACCGGGGGCTCGCCTGGGTGGTGGCGGTCATGCTGCCCCCCATGGCCATCTTCTTCCCCATCTTCACCCTGCTGGAGGACCTGGGCTTTCTGCCCCGGTTCGCGTTCAACATGGATCGGCTCTTCAAGAAGGTGGGCGCCCACGGCAAGCAGGCCCTGAGCATGAGCATGGGGTTCGGGTGCAACGCAGCAGGGGTGGTGGCCACCCGGATCATCGACTCCCCTCGGGAGCGGCTCATCGCCATCCTGACCAACAACTTCGTGCCCTGCAACGGCCGGTTCCCCACCCTGATCATGTTGGCCCTGGTCTTCTTTGCCGCGGAGTTCCCCCCGGCCTATGCCTCCTTCGTGGCCGCGGGCGCGGTGGTGGCCGTGGTGGTGGTGGGCATCGTCACCACCCTGGTGGTCTCCGCGCTCCTGTCCCGGACAGTGCTCAAGGGCGAGGCCTCCGTCTTCACCCTGGAGCTGCCCCCCTACCGCCGCCCCAACGTGATGCAGGTCCTCTACACCTCCTTCATCGACCGCACCATCTTCGTGCTGCGGCGGGCTGTGCTGATGGCCGCTCCGGCCGGCGGGGTCATCTGGCTCCTCAGCAATCTCCACCTGGGTGGGCAGAGCCTGGCCCTCTGGATCGCCGACTTCCTGGATCCCCTGGGCAACGCCATCGGCCTGGACGGGGTGATCCTCCTGGCCTACATCATCGCGATCCCCGCCAACGAGATCGTGGTCCCCACCATCCTGATGACCTACACCAACGCGGGGCAGATGATCGAGATCAGCGGCCTGGACGAGCTGCGGGCGCTCCTGGTGGGACAACAGGGATGGACCCTGCTCACCGCGGCCAACCTCATGCTCTTCTCCCTGCTCCACAACCCCTGCTCCACCACCATCTGGACCATCTGGAGCGAGACCCGCAGCAAGAAGTGGACCGCCATGGGCGCCCTGATGCCCCTGGGCATCGCCTTCCTGGTCACCTTTGTGGTGGCCCAAGGGGTCCGGCTGCTGGGTTCCTGACCGCATATCGATGTGCGGACGATCGGGGCCCTTCGCCCCCGCCTGCGGAGCCAACCGGCAACGGCGCCGGCAGCGCTCCCCCCTGGGCTCGGCGGCTCGGGACGCCGGGGACCGACCTCTCCTCCCTGTCCCCTCTCGGTGATCGAGCGCAGCCCAGCCATCCACCTTGCCCTCCGCGAAGCCAGCCCCCTTGCCCCATGAGGCCCAGCCCCGAATATCCCCAGAGACCACAATTGCCAAGGAGGTCGGGCCTTGCTATACTGGCCCCATCTCCTGGCACGGTTTAGTTCACGGGCCACAGAGCAAAGGTACCGCCATGAAGACCCGGCGTCTGCTGGCCGTGTCCCTCGGACACATGGCCATCGATATCCTCAACGCCTCGGTGGCCATGATCCTGACCGCCCTGGCCGTTCCCTTTGGCCTGAACAACGCCCAGATCGGCTTCGGCGTCATGGCCTATCAACTGGTGGGCGCGCTGAGCCAGCCCCTGTTCGGCTGGCTGGCCGATCGGCTGGCCGGGCGTTGGCTGGGCGCCGCCGGCCTGGCCTGGACCGCGGGCTGCTACCTGGCCGCCACCTACGCGACCAGCTACCCGACCCTGCTCCTGTGGATGTCCCTGGCCGCGTTGGGCAGCGGCGCCTTCCATCCCCAGGGGGCCATGAACGCCAGCGACGCGGGCCAGGCACGGCGGGCCTCCAGCGCCACGGCCTTCTTCTTCCTTCTGGGTCAGATGGGCTTGGCCCTGGGCCCCATGATCGCCGGGGTGTTGTTGGCCCACAGCGGCCTGCCCGGCGTCCGCATCCTGGCCCTGGCCACCCTGCCCATGGTGGTGCTGATGGCCCTGGAACTCCGGGAGCCCGCGTCCCGGGCTCCCCAGCGGCGGATCTCCTCTCGGCTGGCCCAGCGCCCTGGGAACGGGCCGGCCCTGACGGTGATGGTGGCCTTTGGGATGGTGGTAGCCCTGCGGGCGACCGTCCAACAGGGCTACTACGGCCTGCTGCCCAAGTTCTTCGCCGACCAGGGCTTCACCAGCGATCAGTACGGTTTCCTGGTGGGCGTCTTCAGCGTGGCCCTGGCCCTGGGCACCCTGGCCGGGGGCTTCCTGGGGGATCGCTTCCCGCACCGGCGGCTGCTGTGGGTGACCTCCCTGGCCACCGCGCCCTTTACCTGGGGCATGCTCCTGGTCCACGGCCCGACCTACGGGATCCTGGCCGCGGCCGGGGGGTTCCTGGTGGGGGTGCCCCACAGCATCCTGGTGGTCATGGCCCAGAAGCTCCTGCCCGAGCGCCAGGGATTGGCCAGCGGCGCGGTGTTGGGCTTCATGTTCGCCTCCGGGGCTCTGGGCACGGGGCTGGCCGGCTGGACGGCCGACCTGGTGGGCCTTCCCCGGGTCATGTACACCCTGGGGCTGCTGCCCCTGGGGGTCGCCCTCTGCACCCTGGCCCTGCCCGGGGAGCCCTCCCCCTCGTCCCCGGAGATGGCGCCCTCGCCCTCGGGTTGAGCACCGAAACCGAAGGAGGCCGCATCGTGGATGGACGAGCGGAGCTGGAAGGGATGTACCGCATCGTGTGGGAAGGGGAACCGCCGCGACCGCGGGTGGGCCTGGCCCTGGGCGGCGGCGCGGCCCGGGGGATCGCCCACATCGGCGTGTTGGAGGCCCTGGAGGAGCACGCCATCCCCATCGACTGCATCGCCGGAACCAGCGCCGGCTCCATCGCGGGGGGGCTCTACGCGGCCGGGCTCTCCCCGGCCCGCATGCGGGAGCTGGTCCAACAGCTCCGATGGCGGGAGATCACCAAGTTCACCCTGCCCAAGATGGGGCTGCTGGACTTCGACCGGATCACGGCCTGGATCGAGGAGGAATGCCTGGAGGGCCGCCCGGTGACCTTCCAGGAGCTGCGGATCCCCTTCGCCGCGGTGGCCGCGGACATCACCACCGGCGAGCTGGTGGCCATCGCGGAGGGGCGCCTGGCCGACGCCCTCCGGGCCAGCTCCAGCGTGCCGGGGATCTTCACGCCCATGGAGTACCGAGGCCGCCTGCTGGTGGACGGGGGCATCCTGAACAACCTGCCCGCCTCGGTGGCCCGCCGGCTGGGCGCGGACTACGTCATCGCGGTGGACCTGCTCCCGCCGGGGATCATCGGGGGCAAACGCCCTCAGAACGTGATGGAGCTGACCCTCACCGCCATCTACATGTTGATGCGCTCCACCCACAACGACGGCCTGCGCGCGGACCGGGTGATCCAGCCGGCCATCGGCCACGTGAGCCTCATCGACCTGGGTCGGGTGGATGAGCTCATCCAGGCCGGTCGGGAGGCCACCCTGGCCCTCATCCCCCAGATCCGGGCCGACCTGAGGCTGGACCATGGCCCCCCATGAGGCCGCCCTCTCGGGGTCGGGCCTCTAGCGGGCCTCTCGGATCGCGTCCACCGTGCCCGGATCCTCCAGGCTGCTCACGTCCCCCAGGGGCTCGCCCAGGTAGGCGGCCCGGATCACCCGACGCATGACCTTGGCGTTCCGGGTCTTGGGCAGGGCCCGCACGAACTTCACCTCCCGGGGCCTCAGGGGCTTGCCCAGCCGGGCAGCCACCTGTTCCTCCAGCGCTCGACGCAGGGCCTCGCTGGCCGCCACGCCGGGCCGCAACACCACGAAGACCACCACCTCGTTGTCCTTGACGGGATGGGGCACCCCGATGGCCGCGGATTCGGTCACGTCCGGATGGGCATTGACGATGGACTCCACCTCGGCCGGGCCCAGCCGCTTGCCGGCCACCTTGATGGTGTCGTCGCTCCG
>JALSIX010000124.1 GCA_026989655.1 Caldilineaceae bacterium | reverse complement strand
GCCCCAGGGGGCGGCTGGACCCCGGCCGTCATCTTGAAGTCGTTGGCCATCATGGCCAGGTGCCGGACCACCACCAGGCTCTCCCCCGCTTCGAAGACGTTGTCACTGGCCAGGAGCCGGCCAAAGAGGCCGAAGAGCTGCACCACGTTGTCGGAGGAGAGGGCCTGCTGCAGGGCCTGGATCACCTCCCGGGCTACGGTCACCTGCACCAGCTGATTGCCCCGCAGGTTCAAGGTCCCCAGCAGCCCGTTCAGGACCACGCGCCGCTCCGCCAGCTGCCCCTGGAGGGTCTTCAGGAACCCGGGCGTCAGCACCTTGCGCAGGAAATCCGGCGCGGCCGGCAGGCCATAGAGGCTCACCACCCCGGCGATCTCGTTGCTCTCCAGGCTGATCAGGTCATCCTCGTCCAAAATGCCCAGCTCCACCTGGGGCAACTGCTGGGGCGGGAAGGTCTCCCCCAGCACCAGGGCCAGGCCAGGCCGGGCCTTGATGGCGGCCCGGCGGATGTCCAGGAGCAGGTCGAGCATGTTGACCGGCTCCACCTTCTCCGCGCCCAGGCTCAAGATCAGCTTGAAGAGGCTCAGCACCTCGCCGCTGCTCATGGCCCGGCGCAGCCCCTGGTCGCCGAAGGCCTGCTGGATGCGTTGCTGCACGGCTTTCCGCTCCTCCGAGTTCATCGCCGCCAGCGCCCTGGCCGCCTCCGTGGCCTTCTCCCGGAAGGTCGCCCAGCGGAACTCCCCCTGGCCCGGCAGGGCGAAGAGATCTGCCAGGGGCCCCACCTCGGCCTGGGTGAAGAGCTTCTGGGGGATCTCCAGGCTGGTGAACTGGCTGGCCTCCAGCAGATTGTCCCGCAGACGCACCTGGTCCGCGTCGGCCACGGTGAGCAGGGGCCCCTCGGGGGTGAAGCCCCGGATGGTGCAGCCGGTCACCGTCACCTGGGCGCAGTGGCGGAAAGAGATGGCCCCGACCACGTTGTTCACCTGGAAGGCCGGTTCGATGACCAGGTCCCGCAGGGTCACCGCGGCCACGCCCTGGAAGAGCCAGGGCTTGTCCGCGAGGGTCAGGCGGCTGGCCGGCCCGCAGCCGTGGATGGTGATGTGCAGATCCCGCCCCGCCAGCCCCCGGGTGATGGAGGGGCTGACGGTCTCGTGCTCCCCAGCCAGGAGACAGATGCAGATCTCCCGCCGACCCTCCTCCAGCAGGGCGGAGATGGCCTGGTCCAGCCGGGGGAAGGCGCCTCCCTCCCCCACGGTGACGCAGCAGCCCCCGCCCTGGGGCCGCCGGCAGAGGATGTCGATGGCCGCCTGGACCGTGGTGGCCTCCTTCAGCTCCGGGCAGCGTCGAGGATCGTAGGCCACCTGGTCCGCCCGGCTCTGGTTGGCATTGAAGAAGAGGGGGGCGATCCGGGGAGCCCCGTCCTCGTCCACGAAGGGCCTGCCGTCCAGCTCCAACAGGGTGGCCTGAACCCGCTGGCTGGGGTTGGGGGCGTCCAGCCGCCACTCGCACTGGG
>JALSIX010000123.1 GCA_026989655.1 Caldilineaceae bacterium | reverse complement strand
CGGTAGGGCGGTGCCCAATCGGTGGAGAGGAGGTAGGGGTAGCGATCGTCCACCACCCGGTTGTTCGCGGTCACCACGTAGCCCTTTGGAGGATTGAAGGCCTGGGGCAGTTCGTCGAAGGGGATGAACCCGATCCACTCGTGGTCGTCCGTCCAGCCCGGCACCGGCAGGGTACCGTCGCCCTGGGCCCGGATGGGGATCCGGCCGGGCGCGATGTAGCCGATGTTTCCGTCCACGTCCGCGTAGACGAAGTTCTGGGAGGGGACCACGTAGAGCCGGAGGGCGTCCCGAAAGCTCTCCCAGTCGGTGGCCCGGTTCAGCCAGTAGAAGGCCGCGAAGGTGGTGTCGTCCGGGTCCAGGGCCGTCCAGCGCAGGGCTACCGGCATGGTGGCGTCCTCGAGGACGTCGCTGATCAGGGGGCCGTGGCGGGTGCTCCGGGCCGCCCAGCGGATGGGGTCCTCACCCTTGACGCCGATCCACTCCTCCACGATCTCCATCTCCTCCCACTCTCCGTTGACCTCGTACTGGTTGGGGTTCTGGGGATGGATGCGCTCCACGTAGAGGTCCTGGACATCCGGGTTCACGTTGGTGACGCCCCAGGCGATGCGCCCGTTGTGGCCGATGACCACACCTGGGAGCCCCGGCAGGCTGGCACCGGTCACGTGGAGTTCCTGGCCCTTCAGCTCGTTCAGGTACCAGATGGATGGGATGCTGGCTGCCAGATGGGGATCGTTGGCCAGCAAGGGCATCCCGGTGGCGGTACGGCTGCCCGCCACCACCCAGTTGTTGCTGCCCACATCCAGCCCCCCCAGGCCTGTCATCTCCTGGATCTGGCTGTCCAAGGTCAGGAGAGCCTCGATCCCCTGGATGCCCCCTAGATCCAGCGTCTCGGCATCCAGGATGTCCACGCCATCTTCCGGGTAAGGGGGCAGGATCTGCGCGGTGCGCTCCGGTCCCAGGGCCTGGACCAGCTTGGCCCGCAGCAGTTCCACATCGTAGTTGCCGCCCAGATCCCAGGCCATCATCTTGGCCCATACCAGGGAGTCGTAGACCGTCCAGGGCTCTGGGTCCACTCCCAGGATCAGGAACTCGGGGGGCAGGGTATGGCCCTGGTCCAGCCAGGCGTTCACTCCCTGGGCATAGGCCTGCAGGGCCTCCTGGACCTGGGGATCCAGGTATTCCCAGGCCTTCCGGGCGGCCCGACTCACGCCCAGGGTACGCAGGAACTTGTCCGTGTCCACCGTGTCCTGGCCCAGGACCTCGCTCAGCCGGCCGTGGCCGATGCGCCGGTTCATCTCCATCTGCCACAGCCGATCCTGGGCATGGACGTATCCCTGGGCAAAGTAGGCGTCTCGGTCGGTGGTGGCCCGGATGTGGGGGATGCCGTCCTTGTCCCGGACGATCGTCACCGGTCCATCCAGGCCGGCCAGCCGAACCGGACCGGAGGTCTGGGGGAGGCTGGTGCGGAGGTAGAGCCAGCCCCCGGCCAGGGCCAGGCCCACCAGGAGGGCCAGGCCCAGCAGCAGACGACCGAACCATCGCATGGGAGAACACTCCTTGGGCGGCGAAAGCCCTTGTGGTACCGGGAAAATTCGACAAAAAATGAGGAGCCGGCTATACTCTATCCAGGCCGGGCGGGAATGGATTCAAGTATAGTATTCCTGTCGGCAAAGTTCAAGGTGTATCGAAGGAGGATCTTGCCATGCCGATCTACGAGTTCGTCTGTCAGGAGTGTGGTCACGAGTTTGAGCGTATCCTTCCGTTCTCCACCAGCGATTTCCCTCCTTGTCCTCGCTGCCAGGCCCAGGCGGTCAAGCGACGGGTGGGCCTCCCGGCCATCCACTTCAAGGGCAGTGGGTGGTACATCACCGATAGCCGAAAGGACCGCAACGGCGCCGGGGGAGAGGACGCCAAGAACAAGAAGGAGAGCGGGACCAAGGAGTCCAGCACGTCCTCATCCACTTCCGAAGATTGAACGGCCTTCATCGCGGTCATCCCTTCACCCTTGCGGACCCTGCCGCAAGGGTGTTTTGTTTGCCGGCCCGGCCTCCACAAGAGGCCAGGACCGGTTCCGGGGAAGGCTGTGGGAAGGAGCATCTCTTCCCGGGACAAGGAGGAAGCCATGGTCACGGTCCCTCGTCGTTTCGGCGTGTTGCGTTTCCTGAGCACGGTGTTCAAGGTCCTGGCCTGGATGGGGCTCCTGCTCTCCCTGTTGACCGCCATTGCCCTGGCCGTGGCGGCCCCTTGGATGCGAAACCTGCTGGTGGAGCAGGGGTTTCGTCCAGAGCCCCTGTGGATGGGCCCCGGCGGGGTGGTGTTGGTAGGGCTGGCTCTGGTCCTGGCGGGGCTGATCGGGTTTCTGCTCCTCTACGCCCTCGCGGAGCAGATCCTGGTGCAGTTGGCCATCGAGGAGAACACCCGGATGACCGCGGCCCTGCTCCTGCGCCAGGACCGTGAGCTTCGCGAGCACAGCGTGGAGGAGCGCTACCTCTTCCGCTGAGGCCTGGCTCCAGCCGTTCCGGAAGAGGGCCATCGGAAGTGGGTCGCGATCAGCGTGCCGTCCCTGAACGGGATGTGGGCGATCTCCCGCTCCACCCGGAGGGGCGGTGGATCCGGGCTTGGGGTCCAGGCCAGGGCCTGGAGCAGATGCAGGGTCCTGGTCCCCACGGTCACCGGGTAGGGATATCCCCAGTGGGCCGTTCCCCGCATGAAGCGAAAGGCCTGTCGGGCGGAGTCGCCTGGATCCAGGCGAAAGTCCTCGGGAGTGGGGGCCGGGTGGTAGCTCCCCCCGGGAGGCTGCGGGGTGCGGGGGGCCCGGCCCTGGGCCAGCTCGGCCAACACCTGGCCCAGGAGGGAGGCGCCCAGCCGCCCGCACCGCACCTCGGCCTCGGGGCCGGAGATGCCCTCGGGCAGGTGCAGGGACGCCTGGGCGGCCAGGTCCCCGGTGTCCAGGCCCTCGTCCAGCCAGTGGACCGTGACGCCCACCGGATCCACGCCGTGGCGGAACTGCCAGAACAGGGGGGCTGGGCCCCGATAGGCCGGCAACAGGGAAGGGTGGACGTTCAGAAAGCCCAGGCGGGGGAGGGCCAACAGGCTTCCGGGAAGGCGGAGGCTGAAGCAGGCCACACAGGCCACGTCCACGGCCAGCTCCGCCAGCCAGGCGTGGATCGCTTCGCTCCGGGGATCGCCGGTGGTGTAGACCGGGATTCCCTCACGATGGGCCAGCCCTGAGGCGGTGGCCTGCACCTGGGGATCCACCAGGGGAAGCAGCTCCCCGGCCTGAGGGGCTCGGGAGCCGCCGCCATGGACGGCGCGTAGAGGGCCTGAACCGGGACGCAACATGGCCACCACGGGATGGCCCTGGGCCAGGAGGCCGGCCAGGACCGCCCGGCTCAGGGGGCCGTCCATGCCCAGGAAGAGGATCCGCAGCCCTTTTGACAGGCCTCTGGGGCCGGGACTATAATCCAAGGGCCACCGATTGGCTCTATTGGACGCTAGGAGAGAGAACATGCCCCGCATGGTGCACTGTGTGAAACTGGGCCGGGAACTGCCCGGGCTGGAACGGCCTCCGTACCCCGGGGAACTGGGGCAGCGGATCTACGAGAACGTCTCCCAACAGGCCTGGCAGATGTGGATGGACTACTCGGTCATCGTGATCAACCATTACGGCCTGAGCCTGGGAGACCCCGCGGCCCGCCAGTTCCTGGAAGAGCAGATGGAGGAGTTCTTCTTCGGCGAAGGGGCCCAGATGCCCGAGGGATGGACCCCTGAGGGGACTCCCGGGGCCAAGGGCGCGCCGGCCAAGGGCGTCGCACCCCGCAAGTAGGGATGTCCATGTCCACCCAGGCTCCAGCGGCCCGGACCGAGCACAACGCGTGGGGGACCATCCGCCTGGAGCCCCTTCCGGCGGGTCCCACCGACGGCCCGGCCCAGCTCACCCGGGGGCGCCGCCCCCCCTGGCTGCGGGTGCGCCCTCCCCAGGGGCCCAGATATCAGGCGCTGAAGGGGCTGTTTCGGGGCAAGCACCTGCACACGGTGTGCGAGGAGGCCATGTGCCCCAATATCGGCGAGTGCTGGGGGCGAGGCACGGCCACCTTCCTGCTCATGGGGGACACGTGCACCCGAAGCTGCGGCTTCTGCAAGATCAAGACCGGCCGTCCCCTTCCGCTGGACCCCGACGAGCCCCGACGGGTGGCCGAGAGTGTTCGGGCCATGGGCCTGCGCCACGCGGTCCTCACCAGCGTGAACCGAGATGAGCAGCCGGACGGCGGTGCCTGGGTCTTCGCGGAGAGCATCCGTTGGATCCGACAGCTCCATCCCGGGTGCACCGTGGAGGTCCTCATCCCCGACTTCAAGGGCGACTGGGACGCGCTCCAGGTGGTGATGGAGGCTCGGCCCGAGATCCTGAACCACAACATCGAGACCGTGCCCCGGCTCTACCGGACGGTGCGGCCCCAGGCCAAGTACCGCCGTTCCCTGGAGCTGCTCCGCCGGGCCAAGGCCATGGACCCGGAGACCGTCACCAAGTCGGGTCTCATGGTGGGGTTGGGGGAACGCTGGGAGGAGATCCTGCAGGTGATGGACGACCTGCGGGCCCATGGGGTGGACGTCATGACCATTGGCCAGTACCTGCAGCCCAGCCGCTTCCACCTGCCCATCCAGGCCTACTACACCCCGGAGCAGTTCCATCGGCTCCGGGAAGAGGGGCTGCGTCGGGGCTTCCGCTGGGTGGAGAGCGGCCCCCTGGTGCGCAGCAGCTACCACGCGGACGGCCAGGCCCACCTCAGCCCTCGGGCGGCCTGAACAGGCCGGGCCGCCGGATCCCCCGTCCCGACCTCCGGGGCGGAGCCTCAGCCCGTGCCGAACTGACGATCCCCGGCATCCCCCAGGCCTGGCCAGATGAAGCCCGGGGGCAGGCCCTGTTGGGCGTCCTCCTCCGTGGTGAGCCGCTCGTCCACCGCGGCCACGTGGACCACCACGTCGGGGTGTCGCGCGTGCAGGGCCGCGATCCCCTCCGGTGCGGCCAGGAGCCCCACGAACTTGATCTGGGAGACCCGGCGGGCCTTGAGGATCTCCGTGGCCGCGATGGCGGAGCCGCCGGTGGCCAGCATGGGGTCCAGGATGAAGCATCGATGGGAGGAGAGGTCCTCGGGCAGCTTGTTGTAGTAGATCACCGGCTGCAGGGTCTGTTCATCCCGGTAGAAGCCCAGGTGCCACACCTCGGCCTTGGGCAGCAGGTGCAACATGCCGTCCACCATGCCCAGGCCCGCGCGGAGAATGGGTACCAGCCCCACCTGGGCATCCACCACCGGCCCCTGGGTGGTGGTGAGAGGGGTCTGCACCGGAACCGTCCGGGTGGGCATGTCTCGGGTGGCCTCGTAGGCCAGCAGCATGGCCAGTTCCTGCACGATGGAGCGGAATCGGCGGCAGTCGGTGTGCACGTCTCGGAGCTGGGTGATCTTGTGGCCCACCAGCGGGTGCTCGGAGACGAAGAGGTTCTGGGCCATGGTCTCGCGCTCCTACCATCGGTTCAGCGGACGGCCACCGGGGCGACGACGGTTGCGCGCCTCCACCTCGCGCTGACATTCGATGCACAGGGTCGCGTCGGGTTTGGCCTCCAGCCGTTCCGGCTCGATGGGCTTGCCACACCGCTCGCAGATGCCGTACTGTCCCCTCTCGATGGCTCGGAGGGCCTTCTCGATGTCCAGGAGGCGGCGCTCCAGCACCATGATCAGGGCTGCGGTCTTCTCCCGTTCGAAGAGCTCCGCATCGCCTTCGTCGGGCTCGATGTCCACTTCGCCCTGCATGGCCTCTCGCAGGTGGGCCAATTCCTCCTCCACCTGGCGCTTCTCCTCCAACAGCCGGGCACGCTCCTTCTCGGTGATGTCCTTGGGGGTCATGTGCACCTCACTGCGCGTCGTCGCGCTGGGAACGGAACCACAGAGCCACCGTCTCGGAATGCGGACACGTTATAACAGGTTTCGCCCTCCCCGTCAAACGGCTAGAGGATCCGCAGTTCGGGCTCGTCCTGCTGCCCCACCAGGCTGATCCGGGCAGCCAGTTTCCGGGCCAGGGTGCGCAGGGCCTGGGCCGCCGGGCTCTCCGGGTGGGCCACCACAATGGGCTGTCCCGCGTCTCCCCCCACCCGGACCTGGGGATCCAAGGGGACCCGTCCCAGGAACTCGGTTCCCAGCTCCTGGGCGATGGTCTCGCCGCCGCCGGTGCCGAAGATCTCGCCGGACATGTTCTCGATGACCCCCAGGATGGGCACGGCCAGTTGCTGGAACGCGGCCGCGCCCCGCCGGGCATCCGCGAGGGAGACCATCTGGGGCATGGTGACGATGATGCCGCCGGTCAGGGGCGCGATCTGTGCGAGGGAGAGCTGGGCATCGCCGGTGCCCGGCGGCAGATCCACGATGAGATAGTCCAGCTCGCCCCAGCGTACGTCGGTGAAGAGCTGTTGGATGGCCTTGTGGAGCATGGGGCCCCGCCAGATCAGGGCCTGATCTGCCGGCAACAGAAAGCCCATGCTCATGAACTCCACCCCATGGGCCTGGGCCGGCACGATCTTGCCCCGTTCCACCGGAGGCATCTTGTCCACCCCCATCATCATGGGGATGTTGGGCCCGTAGATGTCCGCGTCCAGGAGCCCGGCCCTGGCCCCCTCCAGGGCCAGGCTGACGGCCAGGTTCACGCTGATGGTGCTCTTGCCCACCCCGCCCTTGCCGCTGGCCACGGCCACGATGTTCTTGATGGGCACCCGCAGCTTCTGCGCGATCCGGGGATCGCCCCGGACCTGGGAGTCGAAGCGGACCTCCACCGCGCTTGCCTGGGGCAGGGCCTGGCGAACGGCCGCGATCGCGTCTGCCTCGATCTGGCTCCGCAGTGGACAGGCCGGCGTGGTCAGCATGAGGGTGAAGGCGATGGCCGGGTGTTCCGGCGAACCCGTCACCTGGATGTCCCGGACCATGTTCAAGGAGACCAGATCTCGATGGAGCTCGGGCTCCATCACCGTGCTCAGGGCCCGGCGCACTTCCTCCACAATGGACTGCATGGATGCTTCGGCCATGGTTCTGTGCACACTCCTTTCGGGCTCAGGCCTGGCCCGGAGTTCGGGCCAGGGCGATGGCACCGGGGCCCCGGCCGCCTGGGGGCTCCGGCGGCCAGAGGCTATCTCTTCTCCCCCGGGCGGGGAGGCAGCTTGGGCAGAGCCCGGCTGGGCCGGGTGCGGAGATCCGGGGGACGCAGGGGCGGCTTCTCCTCCAACAGGCGAAGGATCTCCTGGATGGCTCGTTCCAGTTGGGTGTCCCGACCCGCTTGATGGTCCTGGGGAGTGATGTCCACCTCGATGTCCGGATCCGTGCCGTAGTTCTCCACGTTCCAGCCCACGTCCTGGAACCAGAAGCTGAACTCCGGCTGGGTGGTCACGGTGCCGTCCACCAGGGCATGGCGAGGCCAGATGCCGATGACGCCGCCCCAGGTCCGTTTGCCGATGAGCGGGCCCAGGCCCAACAGCTTGAAGCTGTGGCAGAAGATGTCGCCGTCGCTCCCCGCGTACTCGTTGGTCAGGGCCACCAGCGGGCCCGCCACCGATTCGGGCGGATAGGGCGCGATCCCGCCCCAGCGCTGCACGTCGTAGCCCAGCCGTCGCCGGGCCAGCTTCTCCAGGATCAGGGCGCTCACGTGGCCGCCGCCGTTGAAGCGCACGTCCACGATCAGCGCGTCCTTGTCGATCTCCGCCAGGTAGCCCCGATGGAACTCCGCGAACCCCCGGGGCCCCATGTCCGGGATGTGGACATAGCCCACCCGACCTCCGGTGGCCCGGTGGACCTGTTCCCGGTTGGCGTTCACCCAGGCCCGGTAGCGGGCCGGCAGCTCCGAACGGAGGGTGCGCACCGTGACCACCCGATAGGTGGGGGAGGAGGCCTCGGAATCCACGGCTGCCTCGGAGCCCTCGCCGGGCCGCACCAGGGTCAACTGGACCTCCTGGCCGGCCAGGTTCACCAGAAGCTGGGGAGGACTCACCTCCCGGCTCACGGGCTGGCCGTTGACGGCCACGATCACGTCCCCTACCTGGACGTCCACCCCGGGCGCGGCCAGGGGCGAGTGGGCCTCCGGATCCCAGGGGTCGCCCGCGATGTAGTCCCGGATCCGGTAGCCGCCCACCTCCCCGTCCCAGGCCAGCTCTGCGCCCAGGAAGCCCTGGTCGTACCGAGGCCGGGGGCGGTAGTCGCCGCCGAACTCGTAGGCATGGCTGGTGCCCAGCTCGCCCTGCATCTCCCACATGAGGTCGCTGAACTCGCTGCGACAGCTCACCCGCCGAATCAGGGGGAAGTAACGCTCGTAGACCAGTCGCCAGTCCACCTGGGACATGTCCTCGGTCCAGAAGTGGTCCCGCTGGAGCCGCCAGGCCTCCCGGAACATCTGCTCCCACTCGCTCTGGGGGTCCACCGAGACCTTGACGCGGTCCAGCTCGATCCACCCGGTTCGCCGGGGCGGCCCGCTGTTGGTGGGCTTCTCCCCGGCCTTGATCACCCGAAGCCCATGGTCGCTGCCGTAGAGGAGTTTCTTCCGGTTCCGGGAGAGCTGGATCCAGCTCACGTTGTGGGCCAGGGTGTCGGCCTTGAACTCCCCGAAGTGCCACATCCGCAGGAGCCCGCCCACCTCCTCTTCCTCCTCGTCGTCTTCCCCCGGGAGCGTGCCCTTGATGGGGAAGAGGGTGAACAGGGCCTTGCCGGAGATGCCCAGGATCTGGCCGTAGCGCCCCTCTGGCACGGGGAAGGCCAGCACCCGGTTCTCCATGCCCTCCAGGTCGATCCGCAGCCGGGAGATCCGGCGGGCGCCCTTCCCCTCTCCCGAGGTCGGTTCCGCCGACTCCGAGACCTCCTGGGCCGTCCTCTCGGCGTCGGGTTCCTCCGAGGGGCTGGAGGAAGGCCTCCCGGCGTGCCGGGGATCCCCGTCTCGGGCCCCTTCGGGCCGCTCCCCCTCCTCTCCGGGATCCGAGAGCCCCTCGTCCGGGTCCTCCTCGGAGTACTCGTCCCCCTCTTCCTCCGCGTCCTCTTCTTCCTCCGGGCCCACATCCTCCTCCACATCGTCCCCGTCCTCCTCGTCCGGGGCATCCTCCTCGGTGACCTTGGGGGGCTCTGTCCCGTCTGGCTGAGGGACGAAGGGGTTGGGCTGGTCTGCCTGGAGCAGGAGGAGATAGGGCCGCGCGCCCCGGGGGAAGCCCAGGTCGAAGTGGAGGCTGTCGTAGACCGGGTTGAACTCCCGATAGGAGATGAAGTACAGGAAACGGCCCTCGGGGTCGAAGGCAGGACGCACGTCGTGCAGCACGGGGCGGGTGGCCACCACCCTCTTGCCCTGCCGAAGTTCGGGGTCCTCGGCCTGGGGTTCGGGAAGGCGGTACAGCCGGATCTCCGTGGTCTGCAGGGTGGCGCTGAAGCCGTAGGCCAGCCACCGCCCGTCCGGCGACCAGTCCACGCCGGCGATCCGGCGCCAGGGGCTTCGGTCCACCTGGATCACTTCCTGGGTCTCCAGATCCACCACCAGCAGCTCGTGGCGGTGGTTCGTCAGGGCCACCTTGTCCGCGGTGGGGCAGACCACCAGGTCCACGGCCCGGCCGAAGGCCACCCTGTCCAGGCGGCGGGGCGGTACTCCGGGCTCGATGCTGTGGATCTCCAGGACCTCTTCACCGGGTTCATCGCTCACTGTGACGATGCGTCGGCCGTCGTTGAGGTAGGCGGCCAGCCGGTAGCGGACGCCGTCCCGTTTTCCGAGCTGTAGGACCGGGCCCTCGTGGTTGCCGAAGGCGTAGAGCTTGCCTCGGGTGGTCACCACCAGGCGGGTGCCCTTGGGGTTCAGGTGGGCGCCGTCCATGTAGCGGCCCGGGGAGACGAACCGGCGCATGCGCTGCACCCGAGGGCTCCGGTAGTCCACCTGGACCTGTTCCACCCGCTCCTCCTGGATGTGGTACAGGTAGAGGTCCGCGCCGGCATGGTAGACGATGCGGGTGCCGTCGGTGGAGGGGTTCCGCGCGTAGTAGTCCTCGTGGTCCGTGTGCCGCCGGAGATCCGAGCCGTCGGGGCGGGCGCTGTAGAGGTTTCCGATCCCCTCGTGGTCGCTGATGAAGTAGATGCGGCCCAGATCCTCCGGCTTCTCCGGGTCCCAGATCCACATGGGCGAGGCGATGTTGCCCTGGAGCTCGGCCAGGAAGCGCTGGAAGGATCCGTTGCCCTCCAGGTCGATCCAGAGCTGACCCGCGGTGCCCCCCCGATAGCGCTTCCAGCGGGCTGGATCGCCGGTGTTGCGGCCCAACACCACCCGATCGCCCGGGCCGAATGCGATGGAGCGGGCCGGGCCATAGGGCAGGCGCTCCACCTGGCCGTTGGGCGTGTCCACTGCGACCCGGTAGATCTCGTAGAGAGAGCGATGGGGCTGGCCGTAGTTGCTGGTGAAGAGGATGTGGGTGCCGGCCGGGTCCCAGCCCAGGATGCGGCAGTCGCTGGCCAGGTAGGTGAGCCGGTGAGCCTCGCCACCCTCTGCGGGCATCACGTAGACATCGGGCTGGCCCTCCTCGAACCCCACGAAGGCCAGCCAGGTTCCGGTGGGGTCGTACATGGGGTAGGTGGCCGCGCCCCGGGTGGTGGTCAGGCGGCGAGCCAGCCCGCCCTGGGCCGGGACCTCCCACAGATCGTCTTCGGAGACAAAGGCAATGCGGTCCGTGCAGCAGATGGTCGGAAATCGATAGTATCCGGAAGACACGGTCTACTCTTTCACCCTGATCGATTCTGGGGCTGGAAAGGGCCCTGGCTCGGGCTCCTGTGCGGCGATCCCGGACACCTCGGGGATGCCGAACAGGGTCTCCCCGTGGAGGGTCTCCAGTCGGGTCCGGGTGATCCGGTTGTGCAGGTCCAAACCGGCCGGTGCATGGGCCAATACCCGCAGGTAGTTGTCGGTCAGGCCGGTCCACAGGCGCATGTGGGGCCGGTCCTCCACCGGTTCCCCCTGGCCCTCCCACAGGACCGGTCGGGCGGTGCCCACGAAGCGTTCCCGTTCGGCCCGGCCGGTTTGCTCCACCACCTGGCGGAGCCGGCGGGCTCGGGTCCGCTTCACCCCGGGGCTCACCTGTCCGTCGAAGGTGGCTGCAGCCGTGCCTGCCCGGGGGCTGAAGGGAAAGATATGGGCATGGGCAAAGCGCATCTCCTCCACAAAGGCCAGCCCTTCCTGGAAGGCCGTCTCCGTCTCGCCGGGGAAGCCCACGATCAGGTCTGTGGTCAGGATCAGATCGGGGATGGCCTGGCGGGCCTCGGCCACCAGGGCCCGATAGCTGGCCGTGGTGCATCGCCGGGCCATTCGGCGGAGGAGGGCATCCGAGCCGGCCTGTAGGGGAAGGTGCAGGTGTGGACAGAGCCGGCCGGGCCAGCGGGCCCACAGGTCGAAGAAGCCGTCTGCCAGCTCCCAGGGTTCCAGGCTGCTCAGCCGCAGCCGGGGGAGGTCGGTGTGGGCCAGGATGGCCGCCACCAGCTCCTTCAGGTCGGTACGCGCCTCTCCGGGAAGGTCTCGGCCGTACGCGCCCAGGTGCACTCCGGTGAGCACGGCCTCCTGGTAGCCGGCCTCCACCAGCCGTTGGACCTCCTGCACCACCTCCGGGAGGGGGCGGCTGCGGCTGTGGCCCCTCAGGACGGTCACGATGCAGAAGGTGCAACGGTTGTCGCATCCGTCCTGGACCTTGACAAAGGCCCGGGTCCGGCCCCATTGCTCGCCCACCGGAGGGAGGGGATCCGGCAAGGGGACCCCGTCCGGCTGCATGCGGGCCAGATCGTCAGGGTCCTCCAGCTCTGCGCTCCAGGGCTCCAACAGGGCGTGGAGCATCTCCTTCGCGGGGTTGGGCGCGACCAGGGCAACCCCGGGCAGGGTGCCGGCCTCCTCGGGCTGGAGGGTCGCGTAGCAGCCGGTCACCGCGATGCGGGCTCGGGGGTTGCGCCGATGCAGGTGGCGCACGGCCTGACGGCTCTTGCGCGCGGCCTCCCCGGTCACCGCGCAGGTGTTGAGCACGATCACCTGGGCCTCCTCCGGCCGGGACACGATCCGATGGCCGGCGGCCCGGAGGCGCCCGGCCAGGGTGTGGTTCTCGCTGAAGTTCAGGCGGCAGCCCAGTTGATCCAGGTAGATGCGCATGGTCTTTCCCACGAGTCCAGGGATGCGGGCATGCGGCCCAGAGCCGTGTGCCGGTGCGGCTGGATCCGTTAAAGTATAGCATAGGCCCGCCGGGGAACCCGAAACCGAGGCCCTGTCCAAGGGCCTGGAACCTGCGACGGCCCAGGAGAGGCCGGTGGGGCCTGGACCGGCTTCCGGTTCCTGGCTGTGGAGGGGCGGTCATCGGTGCGCCACCGGCGGGTGTGGCGCGTGGGCCTCCCAAGGCAACGAAGAGCCCCATGTTCGCTTCCCTCCCTGCACCGGGGGGGACAGGAACCTCCACTTGCCGACGATGCTGAGATATCCCGGCGGACCCGTCCGCGTTGACATCCCGGGTCTGGAATGTTAGAGTCTGGTGGCGGCACGACGCGACCGACTCCTTGGCCGATGGCCCGATCGGGTCGCCCCCTTTGGCCTGTCCCTGGCTTGTATCCTGGCTGGCGGCCAGCCCAGCCGGCTGGAGGAAGCGGTGTTCTCCTGGGGAGAGTGGATACGCCATGCCCTGGCCCTGGATCCAGCCGTCTACCGGGCTGTCCTGTGGGATCCACAGGGGCTCACCCTGGCCCTGGCCGTGGTGGCTCTGGCCGGCCTGTCCGAGGCCCTGGCCCAGAGCCTGGTGCTCTTCATCAACCAGGTTCGTCCCCGTCGGTTCGTGTTGGCCCTCTGGGTCTCGGCCATCACCCATGTGGTGGGCTTCTTCTTCTGGACGGGCACCATCTGGCTCATCGCCCGATATGGCTTCGGCCGCACCCTGCCCTACCTGGTGCTGGCCCGGGCCATTGGGCTGGCCTATGCCCCGCAGCTCCTGGGCTTCTTCGTGTTGACTCCCTATCTGGGCAGCCTCTTCGCGCTGGCCATCGCGGTGTGGAGCCTGCTGGCCACCGTGGTGGCCGTCAGTGCCAGCCTGGGCATGAGCCTGTGGGAGGCCGCGGCCTGCAGCGGCCTGGGCTGGCTGGGGGTGCAGGTGTGGCGCCGGACCCTGGGCCGTCCGGTGGGACGGCTGGAGCGGTGGCTGCAACAGCGCACGGCCGGCATCGAGTTCCGCTGGACCCTCCGGGATGTGGCGGAGGGGGTGTTGGTGCAGCGGATCCGGGAACGGCTCCATCGGGCCCGATCGCCGGGAGAGCCGGATGCCTTCCGGGACGAGAGGGAGGCCGGGCATGGTTGAGCCGGTGGAGAACCTGCTCGTCCTCCTGGGCATTGCTCTCATCGGTCTGGTGGTATGGGCCGCTCTGGCCCCTTTCGAGGCCCTGGGATGGTGGGCCGGATGGTTCGGCGAGCCCTTGGGTGAGCCCGACGAGGGAGAGCCCTCGGCCCAGCCCACCCCTCGGGCCGAGGTAGCCCTCTTCGCCATCTACCTCTCCGGCATCAGTCGGGCCTCGGACGAGACCCTGAGCCGGCGGGAGCAGCGCTTCCTGGCCCTCCTGCGGGAGGCCATGCCCCGGGCCGAGATCATCGACGATGTCTTCCCCTATTCGGTGAACAACCTGCCCCTGACCGGCCAGCGTTTCTTCGCGGCCATCTGGCGTTGGGCCCTCCGTCGCAAGCTGAGCCCCAACCGGCTGGAGCGGCTGGCCGGCTACCTGATCAACATCCGCAACATCTGGCAGATCGCCATCTCCGTGGATCGCCGCTACGGCCCCATCTACAACCAGGCCGTGGCCCAGGTCATGTACCGGGCGCTCCGCTCCCGGGGATTCGATCCCCGAGAGCCCGTTCCCGTGGTGCTGATCGGCTACAGCGGCGCCGCCCAGATCGCGGTGGGCGCGGCCACCTACCTGAAGCCCCTGGTGGAGGGCCCCCTGGTCATCGTCTCCCTGGGTGGGATCTTCGGCAGCGATCCCGGGCTGTTGGCCATGGACCGCATGGTCCATCTCTACGGCACCCGGGATCGCCTCCACTGGCTGGGCTGGCTCCTCTTCCCCGGGCGCTGGCCTTTCCTGTGGTACTCCGCCTGGAACCGGGCCCTGCGGGCCGGCAAGGTGGTCTTCCGCTGCCTCGGCCCCATGGCCCACGCCGGCCCCGGCGGCTACCTGGCCTACCACCGTACCCTCCCCGACGGCACGCCCTTTGTGATGCGGACCGTGCAGACCATCGCGGATCTCTTCCCAGAGGCCCGGGCCCTCTCCCCGGGGCCCGAAGCCGGCTCTTCGTCTCCGACGGGCCGGGCCTCTGTGGTACAATCGGGGTAGCTGGCCTTCGCTCGAGAGGAGTCGCCCTCTCCGTCGATCGAGGAGGATCGCATGGATCTGCAACTCAACGAGGAGCAGCGGGCCATCCGGGAGATGGTGCGGCGCTTCGCCCAGGAACAGATCGCCCCCCAAGCCCGCCGCATCGACGAAGCCGAGGCCTTCCCCGCGGAGATCTTCCAGAAGATGGGCGAGCTGGGGCTCCTGGGGCTCCCTGTGCCGGAGGAGTACGGCGGTGTGGGCGCGGACACGGTTTCCTACGCCCTGGCCGTGGAGGAGATCGCGGCCGCGTGTGGCTCCACCGCGCTGAGCTACGCGGCCCACATCTCCCTGGCCTGTGCCCCCCTCCAGTGGTTCGGCACCCCGGAGCAGAAGCAGCGGTATCTCACCCTTCTGGCCTCGGGCAGGGGGCTGGGCGCGTTCGCCCTCACCGAGCCCCAATCCGGCTCCGACGCGGCCGGCCTGCGCACCACCGCGGTCCGGGACGGCGACCACTGGGTGCTCAACGGCCAGAAGATGTGGATCACCAACGGTGCCGTCGCCGATGTGGTGGTGGTGGTCGCGGTGACCGAACCTGGAAAGGGGGCCCATGGCATCTCCATGTTCCTGGTGGAGAAGGGCACCCCCGGCTTCACCCCGGGAAAGAACGAGCCCAAGATGGGGCTCAAGGGATCGGTCACCAGCCAGCTCTTCTTCCAGGACTGCCGCATCCCCGCGGCGAACCTGTTGGGGGGGCTGAACCAGGGCTTCATCCAGGCCATGAAGACCCTGGACGGCGGGCGGATCTCCATCGCAGCCTGTGCCCTGGGCCTGGGACGGGCCGCCTATGAGGCCTCCCGGGCCTACGCCAGAGAGCGCCGAGCCTTTGGTCAACCCATCGCGGACTTCCAGGCCATCCAGTTCAAGCTGGCCGACATGGCCACCCAACTGGACGCGGCCCGGCTGCTCATGTACCGGGCGGCCTGGCTGAAGGACGCAGGGAAGCCCTACACCGTGGAGGCCGCCCAGGCCAAGCTCTTCGCGTCCGAGGCCGCGGAGCGGGCCTGCTACGAGGCCATCCAGATCCATGGCGGCTACGGCTACAGCCGGGAGTATCCGGTGGAGCGGTATTACCGGGACGTGCGCCTGATGACCATCGGCGAGGGAACCAGCGAGATCCTGCGCCTGGTCATCGCGCGGCGGCTGCTCCGCCAGGCCTGAACCACCGGCCCTGGGTCCGGAACGGACCCTCCCTGGGCTCCAGAGGCCGGATGCCCGGCCGCAAGGGCCGGAAGCGCCGGAGCCTCGGGGAGATCGCGGTCGACCTTTCCTCTCCAGACTTCCTCCGGAGGGCGTGCCATGACCTCCTACATCGACAGCCATGTCCACTTCTGGGATCCCCGTCGCCTGCGCTACGACTGGCTGGAGACGGTCCCGGCCATCCACCGTGCCTACCGGCCTCCAGACCTGCAGGAGGCCTCCAGAGGACTGGACCTGGAGGCGGTCATCTTCGTGGAGGCCGACTGCCACCCCCACCAGGCCCTGGATGAGGTCCGCTGGGTGAGCGAACTGGCCCAGGAGGAGCCTCGGATCCGGGGCATCGTGGCCCATGCCCCTCTGGAGAAGGGGGAGCGGGTTCGGGGGCATCTGCTGGCCCTGCGGGACTTTGCCCTGGTCAAGGGCGTGCGTCGGCTGATCCAGTCCGAGCCCCTGGGCTTTGCCCGGGATCCGGACTTCATCTGGGGTGTGAAGATGTTGCCCGAGTACGGCTTCAGCTTCGACATCTGCGTCTACCACCGCCAGATGGACGATGTCCTCTACCTGGTGGAGTCCTGCCCGGAGGTCTCCTTCGTCCTGGACCATGTGGGCAAACCCGGGATCCGGGAACACCTGTGGGAGCCCTGGGCCAGCCAGATCCGGGAGCTGGCCGCCCATCCCCGGGTGTACTGCAAGCTCTCGGGAATGGTGACCGAGGCCGACCCCAGCCACTGGACACCCCAGGACCTGCGTCCGTACATGGACCATGTGCTGGAGTGCTTCGGCCCGGATCGGCTCATGTTCGGCTCCGACTGGCCCGTGGTGACCCTGGCCGCGACCTACCGACGCTGGTTCCAGGTGGTGCAGGATCTCCTGACCTCTCTGGACCCCGGGGATCGGCGGAAGATCCTCCGGGACAACGCGGCCCGTTTCTACCGCCTGGAGACTGCCTGAATCCTTGCTCCCGTCCATCCACATCCCAGGGAGGTGAGAGCCATGGCGTACGAGCCCCGACCCGAGCACAAGTTCAGCTTTGGCCTGTGGACCGTGGGCAACGTGGGCCGGGATCCCTTTGGCGAGCCGGTGCGTCCGGCCCTTTCCCCGGTGGAGCTGGTCCACCTGTTGGCCGAGGTGGGCGCGTGGGGGGTGAACTTCCACGACAACGACCTGGTCCCCATCGACGCGACGCCGGTGGAGCGGGATCGGATCGTCCGGGAGTTCCAGAAGGCCCTGGACGACACAGGCCTGGTGGTGCCCATGGCCACCACCAATCTCTTCAGCGATCCGGCCTTCCGGGACGGGGCCTTCACCAGCAACGATCCCGAGGTCCGGGCCTATGCCCTGCAGAAGACCATGCGGGCCATCGACCTGGGCGTGGAACTGGGCGCGCGGGTCTACGTCTTCTGGGGCGGTCGGGAAGGTGTGGAGACGGACGCGGCCAAGGACCCGGTGGAGGCCCTGAAGCGCTACCGAGAGTGCCTGAACTTCCTCTGTGAGTACGTGCTCGACCAGGGCTACGACCTGAAGTTCGCGCTGGAGGCCAAGCCCAACGAGCCCCGGGGAGACATCTACCTGGCCACCACCGGACACATGCTGGCCTTCATCGAGACCCTGGACCACCCGGAGATGGTGGGGGTGAACCCGGAGGTGGCCCACGAGCACATGGCCGGCCTGAACTTCATGCACGGGGTGGCCCAGGCCTGGGACGCGGGCAAGCTCTTCCACATCGATCTGAACGACCAGAACTTCTCCCGCTACGACCAGGACTTCCGCTTCGGCTCCCACAACATCAAGCAGGCCTTCTGGCTGGTCCAGTTCCTGGAAGAGGTGGGCTACGACGGGCCTCGCCACTTCGATGCCCACGCCTACCGAACCTCGGACCACGAGGATGTGAAGGCCTTCGCCCGGGGATGCATGCGCACCTATCTGATCCTGGCGGAGAAGGCCGCTCGCTTCCGGGAGGACCGGGAGATCCAGGAGCTGTTGGCCGAGATCCGCGGGGAGGAGGGCGCCATGGCCCCTTACCTGGGATCCTACACCCGGGAGAGGGCCCAGGCCCTGAAGGCCCACCCCTTCGACCGTGCGGCCCTGGGGCGTCGAGGCAAACCCTACGAGGCGTTGGACCAGCTGGTCGTGGAGCTGCTGCTGGGCGTGCGCTGACGGAGGTGCCCCCATGCCCTACACCCTCGGCATCGACGTCTCCACCACCGCCACCAAGGCCCTCCTCATGGATGCCCGGGCAGACATCGTGGCCGTGGCTGCCCACGGGTACGCCTTCGACACGCCCAGGCCCCTGTGGAGCGAACAGGACCCCGCCCTGTGGTGGGAGGCCACGGTGAAGAGCCTGCGCCAGGTCCTGCAGGAGGCCGGCGTGACCCCTCGCGAGATCCAGGGGATCGGTCTCACCGGGCAGATGCATGGCCTGGTCCTCCTGGACGCGGCCGGAGAGGTGTTGCGGCCCGCCATCCTGTGGAACGACCAGCGGACCGGCCCCCAGTGCCAGGCCATCCGCGCCCGGGTGGGCCCAGGGGAGCTGATCCGCATCACGGGCAACGATGCCCAGACCGGCTTCACCGCGCCCAAGGTCCTGTGGGTGCGGGAACATGAGCCCGAGCGCTTCCGTCGGATCCATCGGATCCTGTTGCCCAAGGACTACATCCGCTACCGGCTCACCGGGATCTTCGCCACGGACAAGGCCGGTGCCGGAGGCACCCTGCTCCTGGATCTGGAGGCCCGGGACTGGTCCCCCTCGGTGTTGGCCGCGCTGGAGATCCCGTCGGACTGGTTGCCCAGAACCCACGAGGGGCCCGAGGTCACCGGTCAGCTCACCCCGGAGGCGGCCCAGGCCACGGGGCTCCGGCCCGGGATCCCGGTGGTGGCCGGCGGTGGCGACCAGGCCGCCCAGGCGGTGGGGGTGGGCGCGGTGGAGGAGGGCATCGTCGCGCTCACCCTGGGCACGTCCGGGGTGGTCTTCGCGACCGTGGACCGACCGGTCTACGACCCAGCGGGACGGGTCCACGCTTTTCCCCATGCGGTGCCGGGGAAGTGGCACCTGATGGGGGTCATGCTCTCCGCGGGGGGCAGCCTGCGCTGGTACCGGGACACCCTGGCCCCGGGCCAGCCCTACCCACAGCTCCTGGCCCCCGCGGAGGCCGTGCCACCGGGAAGCGAGGGGCTCCTCTTCCTGCCCTACCTGACCGGCGAGCGCACACCCCATTCCGACCCCTTGGCCCGAGGGGCCTTTGTGGGCCTCACCGTGCGCCACACCCAGCCCCACATGACCCGAGCGGTGTTGGAGGGGGTGGCCTTTGGCCTGAAAGATGGCTTCGCACTCATGCAGGAGGCCGGGCTGGGTCCGGTGCACCAGGTACGGATCAGCGGCGGCGGGGCCCGGAGCCCCCTGTGGCGGCAGATCCTGGCCGATGTCCTGGCCACCGAGCTGGCCACCGTGCACACCACCGAGGGCGCGGCCTATGGGGCGGCCTTGCTGGCCGGCGTCGGGGTGGGCTTCTGGCCCGATGTGGCCACCGCCTGTCGGCAGGGGATCCGACTCACCGGCACCACTGCCCCTCGGCCTGAGCACGTGGAGGGCTATCGGCTCCTCTACACCCTCTACCGGGACCTGTACCCGGCCCTGCGCCCGACCTTCCATGCCCTGCCCACCGGATAGGGGGCCGGGTCGGAGCCCACCCCTGTTCCCGAAAGGGTCCTGGGCCCATGTGTCTGGGGACTTCTGGAGAGGGGGCGGCCGCCGCCGACATCCCGGGACCGGGCGCAACCTGGCCGTTTCGGTAAAGGGCGTGAAGGTTTACAAGAACCACCCCCTCCGGTACAATAGGGGACACATGGAACCGTGTCCGGTTCGTTGCTGTCCGTCGGTCCAGACCCTGTGGAGGGGAGGCGCCATTGCTCACCGATACCCGCGAACCGGGGCCTGGGCAGGACGGCCAGGCCCCTACCCCTTCCGTCCCAGAGCGGACGACCTACCTGTTCATCGTCCGCCACGGCCAGACCGAGTGGAATCGAACGGGCGTCCTGGCCGGCCGCATGCCGGGCGTCCACCTCAATGAACGGGGCCGGGAGCAGGCAGCCCGCATCGCCCACCAGCTCCGGAAGCAGCCCCTCTCGGCCATCTACTCCAGCCCCTTGGAACGCTGCGTGGAGACCGCGGCTCCCCTGGCGGAGGCGTTGGAGCTCCCGATCCGGGAGGAACCGGGTCTGCTGGAGGTGGACTTCGGCGACTGGGAGGGGGGTGATCTGAAGGCGTTGGGCAAACGGGCCGAGTGGTCCCTGGTCCAGGTCTATCCCAGTGGTTTCCGCTTCCCGGGCGGGGAGACCCTGCGAGAGGTCCAGAGCCGGGTGGTGGCCACCCTGGAGCGGATCCGGGGGGAGCACGTGGGCCAGGCCGTGGCGGTCTTTGCCCACGGGGACGTGATCCGGACGGCCCTGGCCTTCTACCTGGGCATCCCTCTGGACCTGTTCCAGCGCATCCAGATCGACAACGGCTCGGTGAGCCTGCTGGCCTTCCACCGCTACGGGCCTCGGCTCCTGCGCATGAACGAGACCGGGGAGTTTCCGGCGGTCCAATGGCCAGAGGACAAGGCGGAGAAGGTGGCCGATTGAGCGCTTCCTTCCCCGGAGATCCACGGCGCATCTCGGGCAGGACACAGGGCTATGGCTCCACATTACGTGTTTGACTTCGATGCCGTGCAGCACATCGTGGCCGATGCGGTGGGCGAGCCCGGCAACCGCACCTTCCTCCTCCAGGCCCGCCAGGGGAGCCGGCTGGTGACCCTGATCCTGGAGAAGGAGCAGGTGGCCGCGTTGGCCGCCTCGGTGTTGGAGCTCCTGGAGGACGTGGAGGCCCGCTATCCAGAACGGGCCACTTCCAGCTCGGTTCCATCCCAGGCCCTACACCTGGAGGAGCCCATTCGCCCGGCCTTTCGGGTGGGCCAGATGGGGCTGGGATACGATGAAGACCTGGACCGGGTGGTGTTGGTCCTCCAGGCTCTTCCCAGCCGGGAGGACGAACCCGAGGCCGATCTGCCCCGGGCCCGCTTCTACGCCACCCGGGCCCAGATGCGTGCCCTGAGCGAACATGCCCTGGAGGTGGTGGCCCGGGGGCGGCCCCTGTGCCCCCTATGTGGCGAGCCCATCGATCCGGATGGCCACTTCTGCCCCCGCACCAACGGACACGCTTTCCCGCTGTTCCTGTAGCCGGGGCCGTGCCCCCGCCGACCCATGTCGTCCATCGAGCCCCCTCGTCCGCACCACGGCAACTCCCTGGACCCCTCGGATCCAGGAGGCTCCCAGGCCGCTTCCCCCTCCCCCAGGGCAGAGCCCCCGGATGCCCGGGAGGCCTCGGCCCTCACCTTCGAGGATACGCTGGAGATCCTGGCCCATGGCCACATGGCCCTCCAGGGGCTGCTGCCCTACAGCTCCAACTACAGTTTCCTGGCCACCGTATGCCTGGACGGGGTGGAGCTGTTGGCCGTCTACAAGCCCCGGCACGGGGAGAGCCCCCTGTGGGACTTCCCGGCAGGGACCCTCTGCTTGCGGGAGGCGGCCGCCTTCTGGGTGAGCAGGGCCCTGGGCTGGAACCTGGTGCCGCCGACGGTGCTCCGTTCCCAGGCTCCGCG
Source organism: Caldilineaceae bacterium (assembly GCA_026989655.1). GTDB lineage: Bacteria > Chloroflexota > Anaerolineae > Caldilineales > Caldilineaceae > JALSIX01. The sequence goes on along the minus strand of JALSIX010000123.1, from coordinate 25,499 downwards.
AGGCCTGGGCAGCCTCCAGCTCTTCATCCCCCACGATCCCCAGGTCCACTATTTCGCGGTCCAGGAGGACGCCCGGTTCGCCCTGGCCTTTCGCCGCACGGCCCTCTTCGACTACGTGGTCAACAACGCGGATCGCAAGAGCGGCCACTGTCTGATCGACCCGGACGGTCGCCTGTGGCTCATCGACCACGGGATCTGTTTCCACCACGAGCCCAAGCTCCGCACGGTGATCTGGGAGTATGCCGGCGAGCCCATCGAGTCGGCCCTGTTGGAGGACCTACGACGGCTGGCCCGGCTGTGGCAGGAGGAGGAAGCGGTGTTGGCCCCCCTGTACCGGTGGCTGAGCACCGCGGAACAGGAGGCCCTGGGCCGACGCCTGGCGAAGCTGCTGGCCCGGGAACGTTATCCCGAGCCCTACCCCTGGGGACGCAACTTCCCCTGGCCGCCCATCTGACCTCGGGCAGTGGGCCCAGATGGTCCCGGAGAAGGGGGTTCGAGACGTCCAGGCCCGCTGTCGGGGCCACGTGCCATCCCCCGTGTTGTCGGTCCGGAAGCATGGACCGGAGAGAGGAGGGCCGTTCCCCATGATGAAAGCCGTCGTCATGGCAGGGGGCGAGGGTTCCCGGCTCCGTCCACTGACTGTGGGGCGCCCCAAGCCCATGGTCCCCATCGTCAACAAGCCGGTCCTGGCCCACATCCTGGATCTGCTCAGGCATCACGAGATCACCGAGGTGGTGATGACCCTGCAGTACATGCCCACCGCCATCCAGGACTACTTCGGCGACGGAAGCGCGTGGGGCATCTCCATCGTCTACGTGGTGGAGGAGTCGCCCTTGGGCACTGCCGGCGGGGTGCGCAACGCGGCGGCCCATCTGGACGATACCTTCCTGGTGATCAGCGGCGACGCCCTGACGGACTTCGACCTGAAGGCCATCCTGGAGGCCCACCGCCAGCAGGGTGCCCTGGCCACCCTGACCCTCTACCGGGTGCCCAATCCCCTGGAGTACGGGGTCATCGTGGCCGACGAACAGGGACGTATCGTCCGCTTTCTGGAGAAACCCGATTGGGGCAACGTCATCTCGGACACGGTGAACACCGGCATCTACGTCCTGGAGCCGGAGGTGCTGGCCCAGATCCCCCCGGATGAGCCCTTCGACTTCGCCACCCAGCTCTTCCCCCAGCTTCTGGAGCAGGGAGCGCCCCTGTACGGCCACGTGGCCCAGGGCTACTGGTGCGACGTGGGCACCATCCAGGAGTACATGCGGGCCAATGCCGACGTGCTCCAGGGCAAGGTGCGCCTGCCCCAGCCCCTGGGGGCCCAGCAGCGGGGCGGCGTGTGGACCGGGCGGGACGTGGAGATCGCGCCGGATGCCCAGATCTTCGGCCCTGTCTACCTGGGAAACGCGGTGAAGCTGAAGGCCGGCGTCTCCATCCACGGCCCCGCGGTGATCCGGGACTACACGGTGGTGGACAACTACAGCCGGGTGGAGCACAGCGTCATGTGGCGCAACACCTATGTGGGCGAGGCCTGCGAGATCCGGGGGGCCATCATCTGCCGGCAGTGCAGCGTCAAGAGCGGGGTGGTGATCTACGAGGGGGCGGTGATCGGCGACAACTGCGTGCTGGACGAGAACGCGGTGATCCACGCGGGGGTGAAACTGTGGCCCAACAAGGAGGTGGAGCCCGGCGCCGTGGTCCGTCACAGCATCATCTGGGGCAGCCAGGGCCGTCGCTCCCTCTTCAGCAAGTACGGCGTCACCGGGGTGGTCAACGTGGACCTGACGCCTGAGTTCGCGGCCAAGCTGGGCAGTGCCCTGGGGGCGACCCTGCCCCTGGGGAGCTACGTGGCCATCAACCGGGATGCCCACCGGAGCTCCCGGATGCTGAAGCGGGCCCTGATCAGCGGTCTCCCCAGCGCAGGGATCCACGTGTGGGATCTGGGGACCGTGCCCATCCCGGTGGCCCGCCACTTCGTCCGCCACGAGCCCTCCACCCAGGCGGGCATCCACGTGCGCCTGAGCCCCTTCGACCAGCGGGTGGTGGACATCCGCTTCATCGACGCCCAGGGCCTGAACCAGAGCCCCGCCCAGGAGCGGGCCATCGAGCGGATCTTCTTCCGGGAGGACTTCCGCCGGGCCTACCTGGACGAGATCGGCCGGATCAACTACGCCCGAGAGCCGGTGGAGCGCTACATCCAGGACTTCTTAGAGCACGTGGATCGGGCCTATCTGGAGGGCTTCGACAGCCAATTGGTGGTGGACTACTCCCACGGCCTGGCCGGCGACGTCCTCTCCACCATCCTCAACCAGCTTCGGGTGGATTTCCTGCCCCTCAACGGCCTGGTGGACGAGACGAAGCTGGCCGTGCTCCAGGACACCTTCCAGAGCCACCTCCAGCGCATGGCCAAGATCCTCCACGCGCTGGACGTGCTGGTCGGGGTGAAGCTGGACGTGGGGGGCGAGAAGATCTTCGTGGTGGACGAGCAGGGCCAGGTGCTGGACAGCCTGGTGGCCTCCCTCCTCCTCATGGAGCTGACCCTACGCCTGCACCCGGGCAAGGTGGTGGCCATCCCCGTGGTGTTGCCCCGGGCCTTCGACCAGGTGGCCGCCTGGCACGACGCCCGGATCCTCCGCACTCGACGGGACCTCCACAGCCTGATGGCCGCCTCCACCCAGCCCCAGGTGGTCCTGGCCCTGGACGGCACGGGCAACTTCATCTTCCCCGACTTCATGCCCGCGGTGGACGGCCTGATGGCCACGGTCCGCCTGCTGGAGTACCTGGCCAAACGGGAGATGCCTGCCAGCCAGGTGGTGGCCTACCTGCCCCCGTTCCACCTGGCCGAGGACCGGGTGAAGTGCCCCTGGGAGATCAAGGGGGCCATCATGCGCCTGCTGAACCAGCGCTTCCAGCACCAGGAGGTGGAGACCCTCGACGGCCTGAAGATCCACCTGAGCCCGGAGGAATGGGTCTACATCGCGCCCAGCCCCGATCGCCCTTTCTTCGAGGTCTCGGTGGAGGCCGGCTCCACGGCCCGGGCCATCGCTCTCCTCAACGAGTACGTGGCCCTGGTCCAGGAGATGGTCCGCAGCCAGTCCTCGTCCCTGCCCGAGCTGGAGTCCGCGTTTCTCTAATGAACCGTTAACGTTCCGCTTATCTCCTGTTCGCGCAGCCGTGTTACCCTGGAGGCAGAGGGCCGGCAGATCGGCCCGTGGGCCCTGGGTGCCTGGTGGAACCGTTCCAGGGCGGGCAGCGCGATGGGTGGACATCCGAGTGGGTGGCGCTTGCACACCCGGTGACGCAGGCTCACGGGAAAGGAGGTGAGGACCATGCGCATCCTGGTGACGTCGGACCTACGAGGGGCTGTCGAGCGCCTGGATCAGTTGGCCGAGGTGATCCGACGGGAGGATGTCCGGGCCATGGTCTTCTGCGGCAACATCATCCCCGACGATGCCCGGACCCAGGCCTTCGAGGCCGCCCGGACCAACGGCCATCAGCCGGAGATGGCCGAGGAGGCCCTGCACAGGCTGGAGGAGATCGCGGTGAAGGCCTTCGAGGGCTTCTTCGATCGGGTGGGCCGGTACGGGATCCCGGTCTTCGTGGTTCCCGGCTACCTGGATGCCCCGGAGCGTCTGTTCCTGCAGGCCGGCCTGAACCACGAGGTGGTCATGCCCCAGGTGGACGTGGTCCATCGGGCCTTCTCGGTGTTGGCGGGCGAGAACCTGGCCTTTGCCGGCTTCGGCGGCGGCCTGACCAGCGATCCCAACTTCCGGGAGAACCGGTTCGTGCTGGTCTATCCGGAATGGGAGGCCCAGTTTGCCTTCGACCTGCTGCGCCAGGTGGAGGTGAAGCAGAACCCGGCCCTGATCTTCCACACACCGCCCCGATGGCAGAACCTGGATCTGGAGAACGGGAACCATGTGGGCCACACCATGGTCAACCACCTGATCAAGAGCGAGGCCCCGGCCTATGCCTTTGTGGGCAGCGCCCGAGACGGCCAGGGCACGGCCCGCCTGGGAAGCACTCTGGTGATCAATCCGGGCTGGCTGAAGGACGGCCACTACGCCATCCTGGACACCAGACACGACGAGGTCCGCTTCGAGCGCCTGCCGGAGCGGGTGACCCAGTAGCGTTCCCAAAGGGTGGAACCCGGGGAAGACGTCAAGCGTCTAGGCTGCGGAGGGCAGGGCCCGCTGCAGCCGGACGCTTTGTCTTTCTGTTCTGTCGACCTTCCTCCGCCTCTCCGATTCCATCCACCTGCAAAGGAGGAATCCCCATGACCCGTTCCAAGCCTTTGGCCCTGTTCGGTGTGCTCGTCCTGGCGGCTGCCTGGCTCTTCGCTTCGGCCACCTCGCCTCGGCTGTTGCAGGCCCAGGCCCCGGCCCCCAAGGCCCCCGATCTGCCCCGTACGGTGACCGTGGTGGGCCAGGGGACTGTGCGCATCAAACCGGACATCGCCCAGGCCGTCATCGGTGTGGAGGTGGTCTACCCCACGGTGGAGGAGGCCACCCAGGCCACCCGTGAGCTCATGGACGCGGTGTTGGCCGCGCTCACCGACGCCGGCGTGGATCCCACGGACATCCAGACCAGCGGCTACAGCGTGTGGGCCGACCGGGGCTTCGAGGGGCCCATGGCCGGGGATATCCGCTATCGGGTCTCCAACACGGTGATGGTCACCATCCGGGAGCTGGACCAGGTGGGGGCGGTGTTGGACGCCGCGCTGGCCGCGGGGGCCAACAACATCTACGGCATCACCTTCACCCTGTCGGATCCCCGGGCCGCGGAGTCCGAGGCCCGGGCCAAGGCCGTGGAGGACGCCCGCCGAAAGGCCGAGGAGCTGGCCGGATTGACGGGGAAGACGGTGGGCGATGTGCTCCAGATCAGCGAGGTGATCGGCGGGCCTCCCGGCATGTTCGGCGTGCCCCTGGCCAAGGGGCTGGAGCTGGGGGGCGGCGCGGGCCCCATCAGCCCGGGCGAGCTGGAGCTGACCTCCCAGATCCAGATCACCTACGCGTTGGAGGCGTCGCCCCAGGAATGAGGTGGGCCCGTGCGGGAACGGTCCCCGCCGCGGCTCCCGTCGGTCGGGGGCCCGGCCGGGCCTTTCCCCGGGCGCCCGAAGTCCCTGGGCCGGTCCATCAGGGGCCGTCGTCCCCCTCCTGGATGACCGGGACGACCCGCACCCGGTGCTCCTCCGCCGGTTCCAGGCGCCCCACCACCACTCGGTCGTCGTGTTGGAAGACCAGCAACGCGTCCCGGCGCAGCGCGGCCCGGCGGAGGTTGCGCTTGCCCTCGATGCTGTGCATGGGAAGGATATCGTACGCGGGGATCCAGGCCAGCCGTTCCATGTGTACGGCCCAGCTGCACGTGTCGCCCAGGAAGAGGAGGCTCTCGCCCCCGCTCTCCACCCACACCACCTGGATGCTCTCCGTGTGGCCCGGCACCACCTGGGTACGGACGCCGGAGGCCAGGTCCAGATCCCCGTCCACCACCTCCAGCAGGCCCCGCTCCTGCAGCGGCTCCCAGTTTTCCGGGAAGTAGGTGCCCCGGGTACGCTCGTTGGGGAAGCTGGCCGCGGCCAGCTCCAGCCGTTGGACCAGGTAACGGGCGCGGGGAAAGGTGGGCACCACCGGCCCGGGGGAGCCGTCGTCGCTATCCCAGCGGGTGGAGCCGCCGCAATGGTCTCCGTGCAGGTGGGTGAGGAGCACCACGTCCACGTCCTCGGGCTCGAAGCCCACCGAGCGGATGTCCGACACCAGCCGTAGGTTGCGCTCCTCCATGGACAGCCGTTGACGCATCTTCGGGCTCAGCTTGTCCCCCTGGGCCGTGTCCACCAGGATGAGGCCCCGATCCGACTCGATGAGCAGACAGCGGAGCGCGGACGGAATTCGGTTCAGGGCATCCGGCTGCACCACCCGTTCCCACAGGACCCGGGGAACCAGACCGAAGAAGCCGCCCCCATCCACCCATTGGCGGCCGTCGTCCACGATGTGACAGCGGATGGAGCCGATCTGCAAGGTGTAGGCCATGGTAGCGTCCCTCTAGAGCTCGGTGCAAACGACGATGGGAGGCCGGGCGCTCTGGCCCCGGCTTCCCGCTACGCGCCTGGGGCCAGACGGCCTGGCCCCAGGGTCTCCCGTCCCGGGGCCGGCACCCACTTCCCCAGCACCCGGGGGCCCCGGGCACCGGTGCACGCGGGCAGGTTGCCCGGCCGGCCGTCCCAGTGGAGGGCGGCCAACAGGGCAAAGGCCAGGGCCTCCTTGGCGGCATCCTCCATCTGGGGGGTGTCCAGCTCCCGGTGGCAGCGCACCGGGATGGCGCGCCCCAGCCGCTCCTCCAGGGCCTGGGCGATCCAGCGCCGCAGGGTGGGGTTGTAGGTGCCTCCGCCGCCCAGGACCGTCTCCTCGATCCGCCCGGGCGCAAAACGGGCGTAGGCGTCCGCGACGCTGGCCGCGGTGAGCCAGGTGACCGTGGCCACGAAATCCACCGGCGAGAGGCCCTCTCCCCGGGCCTGCTTCCACCAGCGCTCCGCCAGCTCCGGGCCGAAGAGCTCCCGCCCGGTGGTCTTGGGCGGAGGCCGGCGGAAATAGGGATGTTCCAGCCAGCGGTCCACCAGGGCCCGGTGGACCCGGCCCCGGCGGGCCAGACGGCCGTCCTGGTCGAAGCGCTGGCGGCCCTGGGTGGCCTGGCTGGCGGCCCAGTCGATGAGCACGTTGCCGGGGCCGGTATCGAAGGCCCGGGGAGGGGCCTCCACTCCCTGGGGGGGCAGGAAGGTGACGTTGCCCATGCCGCCCAGGTTCTGGACGGCCCGCCATCCTTCCATTCCCTGGGGGGGGCGCAGGAGGATCCAGTCGAAGACGGCCACCAGGGGGGCGCCCTGGCCGCCCGCGGCCACGTCGGCCACCCGGAAGTCCGCCACCACGGGGATGCCCGTCTCCTCCGCGATGACGGCGGGCTCGCCGATCTGCAGCGTGCTGTGGACCCGGCCCTCTTCGTCCACCTGGTGCCAGACGGTCTGGCCGTGGGAGCCGATGGCGGTCACCTGGTCCGGCGACACCCGGGCCGTGCGGAGGAGGGCAAGGGCTGCCCGGGCGAAGCCCCGGGCCAGGTCGAAGTTGGCCTGGCAGATCTCCTGGGGGGTGGCCTGGTTCGTGAGGAGGCGCTGCAGGACCTTCCGCTCCTGGGCGGACCAGGGCCGGCTCAGGAAGGCCCGCTGTTCCAGGCGGACAGCTCCCTCCTCGGTCCAGATGGCGGCCAGGGCCGCGTCCACGCCGTCGGCCGAGGTGCCGCTCATCAGGCCGAGGAAGAGGCGGGTTCCAGCCATGGCTCCAGGGGGCTGTAGCCGGCACGGACCAGCTCTCGGGCGATGCCCAGGCGCTGGATCTCCACGGTTCCGCCGCCCAGGGTGAACATGCGGGCATCCCGCAGGAGGCGTTCGATGGGATAGTGGCGGCTGTATCCGTTGCCGCCGAAGACCTGGAGTGCGCTGTTGGTGACCGCGATGGCGGTCTCCGCGGCGAAGGTCTTGGCCACGCCCGCGGCGTAGCGCTCGGGGGGGTCACCGCTCTGGATGGCCCGATAGCACAGGTAGCGGGCCGCGTCCAACTGCATGGCCATGTCCGCCAGGCGGAACTGGATGGCCTGGAAGTCCGCGATGGGGCGGCCGAACTGGTGCCGCTGTTGGGCGTAGGCCAGGGCGGCCTTCAGCGCGGCCACCCCGATGCCGGTGGCCACCATGGCTGCGCCCACCCGTTGGCCGTTGTAGGCCCGCATGAGGGCTCGGAAGCTCCCTGGGCCGGCCGGGACCAGGATCTGGTCCGGGGATACGGGCACGTCCCGGAAGATCAGCTCCGCCTCTCGGATGCCCCGCAGGCCCAGGGTGGGCTCCCGAGGGCCGTTCTCCACGCCGGGGCTGTCGGCCGGGACCAGGACACAGCCGATGCCGTCGCTGCCTGGGGTGTCGCCGAAACGGGCAAAGACCACATAGAGCTCCCGTTCCCCCGCGCCGGTGATCCAGCGTTTGTGGCCGTTGAGCCGATAGCCTCCCCGGCCGTCTGGGTCCAGCCGGGTCTCCAGCCGGTTGGCATCGGAACCGTGCTCCGGTTCGGTGATGCAGATGCTGGTGAGCACCTCGCCCCGGGCGATGCGCGGGAGCCAGTGGCGCCGCTGTGCCTCGGAACCGTAGTGGCGGATCAGGCCGGTGGGGCCGAAGTTGTGGTCCACCACCAGCCGCCCGCTGATGCCGCAGTGCTCGGCCACCACCTCGATGGCCAGGAGCGCCTCCAGGGGAGTGCGGCCGTGGCCGCCGTATTCCTGGGGGACCACCAGGCCGAAGAGGCCGAAGTCGGCCAGCTTCTGCACATGGCTGCGGGGGACATGCTCGGCCTCGTCCCAGGTGGCCGCGTAGGGGCCCACCTGGGCCTGGGCGAACGCTCGGACCTTCGCGATCCACGCGGTTTCGTCGGGGGTGAAACGGAGATCCATGGGTCGGTTCCCTCCCTGAGGATCTGGAACGGCGGCCCCAGCTCCCCCTGGGGCCGCCGCGGGCCCCGGTGGGGCCCGTTCCCCGGCTCAGAAGGTGTAGCTTTCCCCCCGGGCGGGGACCTCCACCCGGGGATGGCCCTGTTCCCGCAGCTTCTCGGCCAGGGTGTGGATGGCCGGCGGCTCGCCGTGGACCAGGAACAGGTGTTGCAGGCGGCGGCGGTCGAAACGGCCCGCCCACTCCAGGAGGTCGGCCTGGTCTGCGTGGGCGCTGTAGCCGTCGATCTGCTCCACCTGGGCCCGCACCGAGTACTCCTCGCCCAGGATGCGCACCGGGTTGACCCCGTCCAGGATCTTTCGGCCCAGGGTGTGTTCTGCCTGGAAGCTGACGAAGAGGAGGGTGTTGGCCGGGTTCTCGATGTTGTGCCGCAGATGGTGCAGGATCCGGCCGTTCTCGGCCATGCCGCTGGCGCTGACGATGATGGCCGGCTCGTTGAGGAAGTTGAGCTGCTTGCTGCGCCGCACGTCTCGGATGTACTCCAGTCGGGGGAAGTCGAAGGGGCTGCGCCGGTTGCCCTCCTCCAGGAAGGTCCGGACCTCCTGGTTCCACTCCTCTGGGTGGAGGCGGAAGACATCCGTGGCGTTCACGGCCAGGGGGCTGTCCACGTACACGGGCAGGGGCGGGATGTCTCCCTGGGCGTCCAGTTGGTTCAGGTGGTAGATGAGCTCCTGGGTACGGCCGATGGCAAAGGCCGGGATGATGACCTTGCCGCCCCTGCGGGCTGTGCGGCACACCACCTCCTCCAGCTTGCGGCGGGCGTCCTCGTAGGTGCCGTGGAGCCGATCGCCGTAGGTGCTCTCCATGATGAGGATGTCGGCCTCTTGGAGGAACTCCGGCGGGCGGATCAGCGCGAGCTCCTTGCGCCCCACATCCCCGCTGAAGACCAAGCGCCACTGCCGGCCGGTGTCGAAGTCCCGGATCTCCAGCTCCACGAAGGCGGATCCCAGGATGTGTCCTGCGTTGTAGTAGGTCAGGCGCACGCCGTCCGCGATGGGCAGGGAGCGGTGACGGCTCACGGCCACGAAGTAGGGCAGGGTGTCCCGGGCATCGGCCTGGGTGTAGAGGGGCTCCAGCGGGGGTTTTCCCTGACGGCGACGTCTCTTGTTCAGGTACTCCACGTCCTTCTCCTGGATATGGCCGCTGTCCAGGAGCATGTAGACGCATAGGTTGCGGGTGGCCGCGGTGGCCCAGATGTTGCCGGTGAAGCCCTGCTTGACCAGGTTGGGCAGGTTGCCCGAGTGGTCGATGTGGGCGTGGCTGAGGACCACGCAGTCGATCTCCCGGGGATCGAAGGGGAAGTCCAGGTTCCGGCGGTAGGTCTCCGCGCGGCGCCCCTGGTACAGGCCGCATTCCAACAGGATCCGCTGGCCGTTGACCTCCAGCAGGTGCATGGAGCCGGTGACCTCGCGGGTGGCGCCGTAGAACGTGAGTCGCATGGGCCTCCCTCTAGGCGGTGTAGGTGCCGGCCGTCGCGCTTCCTCCCCGGCCGGTCCAGTCGGTGTGGAAGAACTGGCCCCGAGGCCGATCCACCCGTTCGTAGGTGTGGGCGCCGAAGTAGTCCCGCTGGGCCTGGATCAGGTTGGCCGGCAGCCGCTCCCGTCGGTAGCCGTCGAAGAAGGCCAGGGCACTGGACAGGGCCGGCAGGGGGATCCCCCATTGGATCCCGGCGGCCACCACCCGGCGCCAGGACGGTTCGGCCTGGCGGACCGCTGCCGCGAAGTAGGGGGCCAGGAGCAGGTTGTCCAGGTCGGGATCCCGGTCGTAGGCCTCTTTGATCCGGTCCAGGAAAGCGGCCCGGATGATGCACCCCTCCCGCCAGAGGAGCGCGATGGTGCCGTAGGGGAGGGGCCAGCCGAAGGTCTCTCGGGCCGCCCGGAAGAGCATGTAGCCCTGGGCATAGGAGACGATCTTGGCCGCATAGAGGGCCTGGGCCAGATCCTGGAGGAGGCCCTGGGCCTGGCCGTCGGGAGGGGCCGGGGCCGGAGGCGGGCCCAGGGCCCGGGCGGCCCGCTGTCGTTCCTGCCATTGGGCGGAGAGGAACCGGGCGAAGACGGCCTCCGCGATCAGGGTCAGGGGGGTGCCCATGTCCAGGGCCGTGCTCACCGTCCAGCGGCCGGTGCCCTTCTGCCCTGCGGTGTCCAGGATCTTCTCCACCAAGGGCTGGCCGTCCTGGTCTCGGAAGGCCAGGATCTCCGCGGTGATCTGGATCAGGTAGGAGTTCAGCGCGCCTCGGTTCCATTCGGCGAAGACATCGCTCATCTCGTCGTGGCCCAGGCCCAGGCCATGGGCCATGAGGTCGTAGGCCTCGGCGATGAGCTGCATGTCGCCGTACTCGATGCCGTTGTGGACCATCTTGACGAAGTGGCCGGAGCCCTCGGGGCCCAGCCAGTCGCAGCAGGGGGTCCCGTCCGCGACCTTGGCCGCGATCTCCTGGAAGATGGGCCGGAGGTGAGGCCAGGCCTCCTCTCGGCCGCCGGGCATGATGGAGGGGCCATGGCGGGCGCCCTCCTCGCCCCCGGAGATGCCGGCCCCCACGAAGAGGATCTCCCGGTCGGCCAGTTCGTGGACCCGGCGGGTGGTGTCCTGGTAGTGGGAGTTGCCGCCGTCCACGATGATGTCGCCGGGCTCCAGGAGGGGGATGAGCTGCTGGATCATCGCGTCCACCGGGGGGCCGGCCTTCACCATGAGCATCACCTTCCGGGGGCGCCGGAGCGCGGCCACCAGCTCTGGCAGGGTATGGGCGCCGAGGATCTCCCGTCCCTGGCCCGGGCCCTGGAGGAACTCGTCCACCTTCCGGGTGGTGCGGTTGTAGACGGCCACCCGGAAGCCGTGATCGACCATGTTCAGGACCAGGTTCTGGCCCATGACGGCCAGGCCGATGAGGCCGATGTCTGCCTGAGGATGGTGGGAACTCACTGGGGAGCCTCCTCCGAAGGGGGCGTGGGCGATGAGGGGGAACGCGATCTGCCTCTCTGTGTACCCGTGGTCGAGCGTGGTGAAAGGCGGAAGTCCTCCCCCCGGATCGGGGGAGGAGCCGGGACCAGGGCGCCGTTGCAGGAAGCGCAACGGCCGCGAGGAGAGCCCCGCGGCCGCGCCGTCCTCATCGCTGCCACCGGCCAGGGCTCTCCGGAGCCGGGCCGGCGGTCTATTGTTGGACCCGGGTCACGTACTCGCCGGTCCGGGTATCCACGCGGATGATGTCCCCTTCCTGGACGAACATGGGGACTTGGAGGCGGTAGCCCGTCTCCAGCTCCACCTGTTTGGTGGGGTTGTTGGCCGTGTCGCCGGCCACCGCCATCTCGGCCCAGGTGACCTTCAGGTCCACCGTGGTGGGGAGCTGCACGCTGATGGGCTCTCCCTCGTAGAACTCCACCTCCACGGTCTGGTTGTCCTTCATGAACTCCAGGACCCCTTCCAGGGCCTCTCGGGGCAGGGCGATCTGCTCGTAGGTCTCCGTGTCCATGAAGTGGTAGAGCTCCCCGTCGTTGTAGAGGTACTCCACTGTCCGGGCGTCCAGGCGGATGTCCTCCACCCGGGCACCGCTGTTGTAGGTCCGTTCCACGGTGGCGCCGGTGCGCAGGTTGCGCAACTTCAGACGAATGGTGGCGCCTCCCCGGGCCATCTTGATGTGCTGGTAGTCCAGGACCCGCCAGAGCTGACCGTTTTCCACAAAGATGTTTCCTCTTCGCAGGTGCTGTACCTCGGCCATGGATCTCTTCTTCTCTCCGAATGGGTTTCGCCGAACGGTTGGGCTCGCCGCCGGTCGCGCCGTCCTTCCCGTGGAAGGGGGTTCCGGGGCCGATGGCTGGGGACGAAGGGTTGCGGCAAGGGTTTGGGGAGCCCGAGGCCGTCAGCCAGTGGCCCTGGTGGGGGCCGTATGGGCGTGATCTCCCGGTCTGTCCGTGTTCGCGCCCCTGCGCCGGGCTGCCTCGTCCACCGTTGAGCTTCCACCGGCCACACGACAGGACGTGGGCCGGAAGGGCTGGGTTCCATTATAGGAGAGGGGTTCGGCCCTGTCAAAGGCTTGGGGAGAGGCGGGTGTATTTCAACATCGTCGGCAAGGTGGGGGCTGCGCCACGTCCGCCGGGGTCGTACCGGTGACCGCCCCCTCCTCCGAGCCGGGGGAGGCTGGGAGGGGTTCAGGCCCCGAAGAGGCGCAGGGCCTCCCGCAGGCGCTCCTCCACCCCGGTGATCTCCGGGGGGATCTGTTGGACCGCCCGTTGGGCTTCCACCAGGCTGTAGCCCAGGGCGGTCAGGGCCTCGATGACCTCCACGTCCGCGTCCATCACCTGGGCCAGAGCCTCCAGCTCCTGGGGGGGCGGCGCCAGTTTGCCCTGGAGCTCCACCAGGATCTTCTCCGCGGTCCGCTTGCCGATGCCCGGGACCCGGGCCACCACGGCTGCCTCCCGGTTGGCCACAGCCATGCGGAACGCTTCCGGGGAGAGGGTGCTCACCGCGGCCAGGGCCACCTTGGGTCCCACGCCGCTGACGCCCAGCAACAGCTCGAAGAGGGAGAGCTCCTCGGGGCGCTCGAAGCCGTAGAGGCTGAGTTCGGTCTCGCGGACGTGGAGATGGGTGTGGAGGGTGACCGGGTCTCCGGGTCGCAGGCGGGCCCGGGTGGGTTCGGGGACGAAGATCTGGAGCCCCACGCCGGTCTGGCCGAGCTCCACCACCAGATGGCTGGCCTCGACGGCCAGCACGGCCCCCCGCAGAAGTCGGATCATGGAGGGGTGGTGCTCAGGGATGAGGAGTGGGGATCTGCGGGGGGCGCGGTCTGGGCCGAGGGGTTCACCTGAGAGGGGGAGGGTGGGGCCGGTGGGATGAACTTGTAGCCCACCCCGCGCACGGTGACCAGGAGCTCTGGCGCGGAGGGGTTCCGCTCCACCTTCTCCCGCAGCCGACGCATGGCCACCTCCACCAGGTTGGTGCCGCCGGTGAACTCATAGCCCCAGACCTCCCGGAACAGCTCGTCCTTGGAGATGGGGCGGTTGGGATTGCGCATCAGGTAGCGCAGCAACTGGTATTCGATGGGGGTCAGGTGCACCTCCTCGTCCCGGACCAGGACCGTCCGCTCCATGTCGTTGAGCAGGATCTCGCCGAAGTCCAGGATCTGGTGGGTGAACTGTTGGTTCGCCCAGCGGACCCGACGCAGGATGGCCTGGAGCCGGGCATAGAGTTCCTTGAAGGTGAAGGGTTTGGTCACGAAGTCGTCGGCGCCCAGCTCGAAGCCTTTCACGATGTCGTCCACCCCGTTCAGCGCGGTGAGCATGACGATGGGCACGTCGGACCGTTTGCGGAGCTCGGTGCAGACGGTGAAGCCGTCCATCTCGGGCATCATGATGTCCAGGAGGACCAGATCGAAGTGGTCGGGGCGGAAGACCTTCAGCGCGTCCGGGCCGGTGGCCACCGCGGTCACCTGGTAGCCTGCGCGCTCCAAGGAGACCATCAGCAGGTTGCGGAGGAACTTCTCGTCCTCCACCACCAGGATGTGCGGCGATCGCTGTGGAGATGTGTTGAGCTCTGCCATGGGGGGATCACCTCTCGGCTATGACGAGCCATGAAATAGGGCCTGATATGGGACGTGCTGGAGATGACAGAGTGCAATGGCTACGCCATCGGCCGCGTCGTCGGGCTGGGGTGGCTCGGCAAGATCCAGCACGGCCTGCACCATGTGCTGTATCTGTAGTTTGTCAGCCCGGCCGTATCCGGTCAATGTCTGTTTTACCACTGCCGGTGTGTATTCGAACACAGGGAGATCGTCCAGGGCGGCTGCCAAGAGAGCAACCCCACGAGCCTGTCCCACGGAGAGCGCCGTGGTGACGTTCCGCCCGAAGAAGAGCTCCTCGATCGCGAGCTCCTGGGGCTGGAATTCCTGGATCAGCCGGCGGAGATCGAGGAAGAGCTCCCGGAGGCGCAACGGCATGGGCTGGTCGGGCCCGGTTCGGATCACCCCACAGGCCTGCAGCTCCAGCCTCCCGTCCGGATGCCGGGTGACCACGCCGTACCCCGTGGTCGCAGTCCCCGGGTCGATGCCCAACACGGTCCGCTCCACATGGACGTCCGGTCGCGCGGGAACGGTCACGGAACGGTTTTCCTTTCCCTTCCTTCGCTGCCTCTGTGGAATTTCTCTGGGTGCTTTTCCCTCCTCTGGGGGGGCTTGGGCCCGGGCTCAGGCAAACTGGGCCACGATCTCATCCGTGATCTCCAGGTTGTGGTAGACCTTGTTCACATCGTCCAGCTCCTCCAGGGCCTCCACCAGGCCGAGGACGGAGACGGCCGCCTCGGGCGCCAGCTGGAGGGTGGCCTTGGGCTGCATGATCAGCTCGGTGGTGTCGGGAGGAAAGCCCTGGGCCTCCAGAGCCTGGGCCACCTGGGACAGCTCGTTCCGTTCGGTGTAGATCTCCACCACCTCGTCGGAGATCTCCACGTCCTCGGCTCCGGCCTCCAGGGCGGCCTCGAAGACGGCCTCCGGATCCAGGCCCCGAGGAGAGCCGTCCTCGTCCTGGAGCTGGACGGCGATGTAGCCCTTCTCCTCGAACTGCCAGGCCACCGAGCCGGGTTCGCCCAGGTTGCCCCCGGCCCGGGTGAAGAGGCGCCGGACCTCGCTGATGGTGCGGTTGCGGTTGTCGGTCAGGCATTCCACCAGGATGGCCACCCCATGGGGGCCATAGCCCTCGTAGCGCACCTGCTCGTACTCGGCCGCGCCCTTCTCCAGCCCCGCGCCGCGGCGGATGGCCCGCTCGATGTTCTCCTTGGGCATGTTCTCCGACCGGGCCTTCTCGATGGCCAGCCGCAGCCGCACGTTGGCCTCCGGATCCGGACCTCCCTCCCGCGCGGCCACCTGGATCTCCCGGGAGAGCTTGGTGAAGATCTTGCCCCGGGCGATGTCCACAGCCTGTTTCCTGCGTTTGATGTTGGCCCATTTCGAATGACCGGCCATATGGACTGCTCCTCTTCAGTGTATGGGTTCACTGGCATCCCGTTGGCGCCGGGGAACATGCCTCAGCCGTGGAGCGAGGCCACCTCCTCCTCGCCTGCCGACCCCACCAGGGTGAGGGGCGAGCCCTGCCGGCTCCGCGCGTGCTCCACAGCCGCCCGGACGAAGGCCAGGAAGAGCGGGTGGGGTCGGGTGGGGCGGCTCTTGAACTCTGGATGGAACTGGCTGCCCACCATGAAGGGGTGGTCCGCCAGCTCCACCACCTCCACCAGGCGGCCGTCCGGCGACTGGCCGCTGATCACCAGCCCGTGGCGCTCCATCTCGGCCCGGTAGGCGTTGTTGAACTCGAAACGGTGACGGTGGCGCTCCAGGACCGGGCTGGACAGGCCGCAGGCCGCGTAGGCCTCGGCGGCCTGGGTCCCGGGCAACAGCTCGCACGGGTAGATACCCAGCCGCATGGTGCCCCCCATATCCGCGATGTCCCGCTGATCGGGGAGAAGATCGATGATGGGGACCGGAGTGCTGATGTCGAACTCCGTGCTGTTGGGCTCATCGCTGCCGTAGACGTGGCGGGCGAACTCGATGCACATCACCTGCATGCCCAGGCAGAGGCCCAGGTAGGGCAGGCGGTTCTCTCGGGCATAGCGGGCGGCCACGATCTTGCCCTCGATCCCTCGATAGCCGAAGCCACCGGGGACCACCATGCCGTCCACCGCGGCCAGCCGCTCCAGGTGGCGTCCCTTCTCCAGGGATTCGGAGCCGATCCAGTGGATCTCCAGATCGTGGCCCGCAGCCACCGCGGCGTGGACCAGGGCCTCCTTGACGCTCAGATAGGCATCCTCCAGCTCCGTGTACTTCCCCACTACCCCGATCCGGAGCAGGGGTTTGGGCCGGTCGATCTCCTCCACGAAACGGCGCCAGTCCTCCAGGCCCTGGATGGGGTCCTGGCGCACGGAGAGGCTCAGCTCCCGCACCAGCAGGTTCCCCAGGCCGGCCTTCTCCAGGCTCAGGGGCACCCGGTAGATGGTGTCCGCGGTGACCATGGGGATGACCGCCTCTGGGTCCACGTCGCAGAAGAGGGCGATCTTCTCCTGGACCTCGGGGCCCACGGGGTGGTCGGAGCGGGCGATGATCACGTCCGGCTGGATGCCGATCCCCCGGAGCTCCCGAACGCTGTGTTGGGTGGGCTTGGTCTTCAGCTCCTTGCTGGCCCCCAGGTAGGGAAGCCAGGTGACGTGGATGAAGAGGGTGTTGTCCCGGCCCACGTCCTTGCGCATCTGGCGGATGGCCTCCAGGAAGGGCAGGCCCTCGATGTCGCCCACGGTGCCGCCGATCTCCACCAGCACCACCTCGGCATGGCTGTTGCGGCCCAGGAGGCCGATGCGGCGCTTGATCTCGTTGGTCACGTGGGGGATGACCTGGATGGTGCCGCCCAGATAGTCCCCACGCCGTTCCTTGGTGATGACCTCATTGTAGATCTGGCCGCTGGTGACGTTGCTCAGGCGGCTCATGTTCTCGTCGATGAAGCGCTCGTAGTGGCCCAGGTCCAGGTCCGTCTCGGCACCGTCCTCGGTGACGAAGACCTCGCCGTGTTGGTAGGGCGACATGGTGCCCGGATCCACGTTCAGGTAGGGATCCAGCTTCATGGCCGTGACCCGGATCCCCCGGGCCTTGAGGAGGCGGCCCACCGAGGCCACGGTCACCCCCTTGCCCAAGCCAGAGAGCACGCCGCCTGTCACAAAGATGAACTTGGTCATGACACACCCAATCGTCACTGCCTGAGCAGTCTCCGAGAGCGCGGATCACTCCGGTCAGGAATCGCACAGGGGAGGTCGGTACTGCTCGGGAGGGATGGACCGTGCAAGCTCGGCGTTCCCATCCACTCTCCGTTGCTATCGGGCAGAAAGGAGGGGCAGAAGCAGCAGTTCCGTTGGTGTAGTGCACCGCATCCGTTTTGGTCTCTTTATACTACATCTGTGGCCTGCTGCAAGGTGGATTCTACGTAGAATCGTCTAAGCCACCTCTGCCGAATGGCTTACGGACACACGTTCTCCGGGTGCCGTACGCCTTCTCGACATGTTCCCCTAACTCGACATATTTCCCCTAAGAAGATGTTCCCCTAGAAGATGCCCCTGGAGGTCCCCCTGTCCGGAGAGTTCTCCAGAGGACGCCCTGTCCCTGGAGCCCGGTTCCACAGAAGGGCCTCGCGGGGGCGCCCTACGCCTGTCGAGCGAGGCGACCGTCTGCTCCGGCCGCGTAAGCTAGTGTAGCACAGGATGAAAAAGGATGTCAAAGGTCCTGGAGATCTGCTCCCTGGGCTTCCACACAGATCGCAACCCGAATTCAACGAAAAGAAGTGAGGTCCCGGCGGTGGCCCTGTAGAGGGCGATGGTCCTGCCCTGTCCCTTTTGGAAGATCATGTCCGATCTCAACATCCTGTGTATCCATCGCTATGCAGGGCCAGGCGATGGGGAAAGCCTACCGAGGCCCGGAAGGCGTCCGGGAGCCGGGGCATTCGGACGGCCTGGGGGCTCACAGGTCGTCCCCCAGATCGTTGCCCAGGTCCCCTCCGGGGGCCTCTTCACCGGCCAGTTCAGGCATGGACTGCTCGATCTCCTCCGGGCTCTCGCCGGCCTCCAGGCGGTCCACCACCTCGCTGAGCTCGTCGTCCAGGGGTTCCCCCATCTCCTCGCTCATCCGGCGCATGAAGTGGGCCAGGGCGCGGGGGTCTTCGCTCTCCAGGCCCGAGAGGAGGGCCGGATCGTCGGCCATGGACTCCAGCCGGCTCTCCTCGGAGCGCAGTACCCGCACCCGGCTCACCAGGCGGCGGAGCCGCCTTCCCTGGCAGTGGGGGCAGGTGGCCTCGCCCTCCTGGGCCTCGCTGAAGGAGCGGAAGAAGACGCTGATCCGTCTGCGGCAGTCGTAGCAGTAGTACTCGTAGATGGGCACAGCACCGACCTCCTCGTGGGATTTTCGCTCGTCCGTCCTTTGGACTATACTTGTGGAACATGCCGGAGGGGATCCTCCCGGCTCCATGCCCCTCCGGCCGTGGTGGCGTGCAGGCCATCGTGATCAGGCCATCGTATATTGTAGCCGTCTGATCGTTACAGCGGCCATTGCAGCGCCCGGGATCGTGGGACAGGCGCGCCGGAAGCAGCCCACGCGGCCGCCAGGAAATGGCACATCAGGAGAGAGCGGTGACCCCACTCCCCGAACGAGCCGTGCAGGGTTCCCCGGTCACGGCGGAGGACGAGCCCCTTCCCGATCTGTATCGCCGGCTCAACGCGCCCCGGCCTGTGCTGGTGGTCATCTCTGGCCCCAGCGGTGTGGGCAAGGACGCCACCATCCGCCGCATGAAGGAACGCAACCTGCCCTTCTACTTCGTGGTCACGGCCACCACCCGACCCATGCGGCCGGGCGAGCAGGAAGGGGTGGACTACCATTTCGTCAGCCAGGACCAGTTCGAGACCATGATCCGGTCGGGCGAGCTGCTGGAGCACGCCCTGGTCTACGGCGAGTACAAGGGCATCCCCAAGGCCCACGTCCGGGCCGCGCTGGAAAGCGGCAAGGACGTGATCCTCCGCATCGACGTCCAGGGGGCGGCCACCATCCGTCGGCTGATCCCCAACGCGGTGACCATCTTCCTCACCGCGGAGAGCGAGGAGGAGCTGATCCGCCGCCTTCGCTCCCGCAAGACCGAGAGCCCCGAGAGGCTGCAGCGCCGGATCGAGACCGCCCGCCAGGAGATGCGCCGGGTACGGGAGTTCCGATACGTGGTGGTGAACCGGGAGAACCACCTGGACGAGACCGTGGACAAGGTGGTCAGCATCATCACCGCGGAGAAGTGCCGGGTGGACTGGTCTCCGGTCCGCCTCTGAACCATGGACGGCATGGACGTGGACCCTTCTCGCCCACCCGCCCTGGAGGGCGTCGCCGAACGCCCCCGCTTTGCCATCCCACTGGCCCCGCCCACGGTGACCCGAATCCTGGCGGGGCTGCTCATCCTGGTCTTCGTGTTGGAGTTCCTGGTGGGCCTGTGGCTGTTCGGCCTCTGGACCGGCCCAGTGGACAGCCGGGTGCTCCTGGTGCTGGGCATGAAGGTGAACGAGCTCATCCTGGCCGGCCAGTGGTGGCGGCTCTTCACCGCGACCTTGCTCCACATCGGCCCCTTCCACCTGATCGCCAACCTGATCGGCCTCTTCATGTTGGGCCCCCTGGTGGAGGGACACTTCGGCCATCTCCGCTTCCTGGCCATCTACCTGATCTCCGGGCTGGCCGGCAGCGTCACCAGCTTCGCCCTCTCGATCTACCCCTCCGCGGGAGCCTCCGGGGCCATCTTCGGCCTGCTGGGCGCCACCATCCTCTACTTCTACCGCTACCGCCACTATTTCGGCGAACAGGGCCGCCAGGTCCTCCAGTCCATGGTGGTGGTGTTGGTCCTCAACCTGGCGCTCGGGGCCAGCCTGGCCAACGTGGACAACTGGGGCCATCTGGGCGGGTTGGTGGGCGGCACGGTCGCGGCCTGGGGGCTGCTGCCCCGCTATCGTCCACCGGTTCGAGTGCGCCCCGGGATCAACATGCTCCAGCGGGAGAGGCGCCTTCTGGCCGAGACAGCCTGGTTTCTGCTCAGCTTGGCCCTGGTGAGCGCCGGCCTGGTGGCCGGCATCGTCCGGTGGCGCTGACCCCTCTGCTGCCTGGCCTCTCCGTTGCCCCGACCGAGCCCGGGTCCCGACGGACCCAGGAGCCATCACGGCGGAGAGCCGGTGGAAGGGCCGGTCTCCTGGAGGGGCTGTCCCGACGTCCGGTTCGGCAGGCGGAGCTTGTCCGCAGCCAGGCGGATCAACAGGGAACGTTCTCGATCCCCGTCGAACAACACCGTGATCCGGCGTGCATCCCCCTCTCCCTGGACTCGGGTCACCACACCCTGGCCGAAACGTTCGTGGGCCACCCGGTCGCCAGGGGTCAGGTCCAGGAGGGCTGCCCAATGGCCCTCGGGGACCTGAGGAGTGGGTGGAGGCGTGTCGTCCAGGGCGGCAGCCAGGCCCGCTTCCCGGTCCCGCCAGGCCTCGGCCAGGGTGGCCACGGTCTGTGTCGGCCTCCGGCTCAGGCGCTGACGCAGGTGGTTGGCCTCTCGTTGCGCCCGGGCCAGGGCAGCCATGGCAGCCCGTCGACGGCTGCGGCGTGCTCCGTCCTGGGAGAGGAGCCGGCTGGCCCGTCCCAGGACCGTGAGCAGGCGGTCCATCTGTTTGGCCGGTTCCTCCAGGGGATCGATGACGGCCAGTTGGATGCCATGGAGACGACACAGCTCGGCCCGGGTCTCGTCCCGCTGCCGTTCCTCCAGGATCTCCCAGTCGCTCTTGCGGCGCTGGCCCTTGGCCATGAGCCCTGTGAAGCGCACGGCCACCCCGATGTCCGGGAAGAGGTAGTCCAGCTTCAGGCGGCGGCGGGTGGCGGGGTTGACCAGCCATTCGGGGCTCACATTGGTCTGGGTGCGGGTCTCGGCGAAGACCCGGGCCAAGATCTCTCGCCAGGCGTTCATGTAGAGGTGTGTCTTGGACACGGCGATGTTTCCCGTGGCATAGTGGTCTGGAACAGGGATCTGGATCGCGGGACGTGGAACGGAACACCGCGATCTGGGTTCGGCCGATCAGCCTGATTCTAGCACATTCGTTCGTCTGGGTGGAAATTCGTCATGGCTTCGGAGCTGTCTGAGGCGGCGTCTGCGGCCGTCGATCCGCCGGCCGATCCGCCGAGCGGCCCTACCCTGGATTCCCGCCGTCTGGCCGGGGCGGCCCTGGTGGTCATGGCCTTCTTCGTGCTCAGCCGGGCCACCGGTCTGTTGCGGGAGATGGTCATCGGGGCTCGGTTCGGTACCGGCCCGGAGCTGGATGCCTATCTGGCGGCCTTTCGGATCCCGGATCTGCTCTTCCAGCTGGTGGCCGGAGGCGCTCTGGGCAGCGCCTTCATCCCCACCTTTGCCGAGATCTGGGTCCAGGGCGACCGGCAAGGTGCGTGGCTTCTCTTCAGCCGGGTGTTGAACCTGGTGGTGTTGCTCCTGGTGGTGTTGGCCGGCCTGATGGCCCTCCTGGCCGAGCCGTTGGTAGCCCATGTCATCGCGCCGGGTTTCTCGCCTGCCCAACAGGCCTTGACCGCAGGGCTCATGCGCTGGATGTTGGTCAGTTCGGTGCTCTTCGGGGCCAGCGGCCTCTTCATGGGGGCCTTGAACGCCCTGCAGCACTTTCTCCTGCCCGCGGCGGCGCCGGTGGTCTACAACCTGGCCATCGTGGCCGGGGCCTGGTGGCTGGCGCCCCGCTACGGTGTCCACGGCCTGGTGATGGGAGTGGTGGCCGGCGCGGCGGGCCATCTTCTGGTCCAGGTGCCGGGGTTGGTGCGCCAGAGGGTCCGTTATCGACCGAGCCTGGCCCTGGGGGATCCCGGGGTGCGGGAGGTCGCTCGGCTCATGGCTCCCCGGGTGCTTGGCCTCTTCTTCGTCCAGCTCAACTTCCTGGTCAACACCCTGCTGGCCAGCCGGCTCCCCCCGGGGAGCCTGAGTGCCCTGAACTTCGCCTGGCTGCTCATGCTTCTGCCCCAGGGGATCTTCGCCCAGGCCATGGCCACGGTGGCCTTTCCCACCTTCGCGGCCCAGGTGGCTGCGGGCCGGACCCCGGCCCTGCGCAGTGCCCTCCTGCGTCTCCTGCAGTGGATGATCTTTCTCACCGTGCCCGCCACCCTGGTGTTGCTGGTGTTGAGGGTTCCCCTGATCCAGATCCTGTTCCAACGGGGCCACTTCACCTCGGAGAGCACCCAGGCCGTGGCCTATGCCCTCCAGTTCTATGCCCTGGGATTGGTGGCCCATTCGGTGGTGGAGCTCGCGGTGCGGGCCTTCTACGCGCTCCACGACACCCGCACCCCCGTGGCCGTGGGCATGGCCGCCATGGGGCTCAACATCCTGTTCAGCCTCCTCTGGATCCGTTGGCTGGGCTACGGGGGCCTGGCCCTGGCCAACACGGTGGCCACCACGCTGGAGATGGCCGTGCTCCTGCTCCTGCTCCAGCGACGGCTCGGCTCCCTGGCCTGGAACGAGCTGGCCCGCAGCCTGCTGCGGGTGGTGGGGGTCAGCGGGGTGATGGCCCTGCTGGCCGGAGGAGCTGCCCGGCAGATGGCGTCCATCTCCCCAGGCGGCCTCCCGGAGGGGTGGCTGCCTGGGCTGGTTGGGCTGGCCGTGGCCGGCCTCAGCTACCTGGGGCTCCACGGGCTGCTGCGCACGCCGGAGCTGCGCTGGGTCCTCGCGCTGCTGCGGCGGGAGGTGGCGGGCGTGGGCCGCGGATGAGCGCCAGGGGAGGGCCGCGGCGGGCCATCCCTGGGGCGGACGGACATGGAGGCGAGCAGGGCTGCCGAGTGGGCTCACCCCTCCCCCGGAACGCCCGGCACATCCCCGAGGGGATGTGCCACGGCGGTCGGGCTCTGAAACCCCAGGGCCTGCGCCCACACCTGCAGGGATGGGACGCTTATCTTACGATGGCTCTGGGGTATACCCCACCCTACAGGGCTGCCCTAGAGGCCGGGAGCCGGGTGTGGTATAATCTATCCCAGAGGGCCAGGGGACCACGAAGGCGAGGTGCACGGTCTGCTCCCTGCCGGACCCGGGCCTCGTAGACCGTTGTTCCGCTGGCCTCCGCCGGCACCCCAGGGAAAGGGCCCACCCATGACACAGCCACAGCGACAGAAGACCATCCTCATCGTGGACGACGAACCCCGGATGCGGCGCTTCGTCAAGATGAACCTGGACCTGGAGGGCTATCAGACCCTGGAGGCGGGGGACGGCTTCGAGGCCCTGGAGAAGCTCCGGGACCACCAGCCGGACCTGGTGCTGTTGGACGTGGAGATGCCCGGGCTGGACGGGTTCGAGACCCTCAAGCGGATCCGGGAGATCAGCGATGTGCCGGTGATCATGCTCACCGTCCGCTCGGACGAGGACGACAAGATCCGGGGCCTGGACCTGGGGGCAGACGACTACGTGACCAAGCCCTTCAGCCCTCGGGAGCTGCTCAGCCGCATCCGCGCGGTCCTGCGCCGTTTCGAGCAGGCCCACCCCTACCTGAACGAGCCCATCATCCGGATCGATGACCGGCTCCAGGTGGACGTGAATCGGCGGGATGTCATTGTGAACGGCAAGCGCATCGGCCTGCGCCCCACCGAGTACCGCCTGTTGATGACCCTCATCGAGAACGCGGGCTGGGTGGTCCCCCACGAGGTGCTGTTGACCAAGGCCTGGGGCCACGAGTACGTGAACGACAACCACCTGCTGCGCCTCTACATCACCTACCTGCGGAAGAAGATCGAGGAGGACCCATCCCGTCCCCGTTATATCTTCACCGAACGGGGGCTGGGCTACCGGTTCGTGGACTTCCGCAGGCGCTCGGAGCAGGCGGCCTCCTCCACCGACGCGGGCCGAGCCGCTTCCCAGGAACGGGCCCCCACCCAGTAAGGGCCACCGGCTCTCTCCCCTGCGTCCTTCCCTCAGCGGTCCCGAATACGGGATGGGTCGGCCCGGCAAGCGCTGCCGGGCCGACCGTTTGCATGGACAACGGCCAGGGTGCCCCGGAGATCCTGCCCGCTACCGCTCCAGCTCGCCCCGGGGCCGGAGGGGAACCTCCTTGGCCTCGGGCACCGGGCTCCACTGGGTCGGCAGCCCCAGCGGCTGGGCCGGTGCCAAGGCGCCGGCGGCCAGGATGCCGCTGGCCGGCTCCCAGGCCTCCACCTGGAAGGTGTCGAAGGCCGCGATGGCCGTATCGTAGGGGGAGGACCAGTTGAGCACGCCGAAGTAGCCGCCGGTCAGGGGGGACGGGTCCGGGTACGCGCCCAGGAACTGGCCGTTCGCGTAGAGGAGCAGGCTCCTGTCGTCCCGCTCCACGGCCAACTCGTTCACCCCGGTGGAGGGATTGATGTGGGGGCTGGTGAGCCAGGCACTGTTGGCCGTGCTGTCCCAGGTGTAGGCCTCCCAGCCAGCGCCCCCCAGGTCCGGGTTGGTGTACCGGGCCAGGGCGTAGCTCTGGGTGTCCGGGATGACCAGGAAGGTGTAGAAGCCGATGAGGGTGCCGTCGGCCTGGAAGCTGGCACCGAAGTAGACGCCGTAGGCCGTCTGGTAGAAGCTCTCTCCTCGGCGGACCTTCACGGTGAAGCGGCCCTCTGGCTGGGCACCGGTGGGCGCGCCGAAGTAGCACAGCCAGTCGGGCTGCACCGCGGTGACGTACTCGCCGGCCTGGTACAGGGCCTGACACACCTCCGCGGTGCCCTGGAACCAGCCGCTGCCCTCCTGGCTGTAGTCGTCCGCGTAGACCCGGGCGATGCCGTTGACCTGGATGTTGTCGAAGCCGGCCATGGCGCTGGTGCCGCTGGTGTAGAAGGACCAGTTGGCCAGGCCCACATGGCCGTTCCCGGCCAGGGTATCGTCCGTCACCCGGGTCAGGTACACGCCGTTGACGAAGAGCAGGATCGAGTCGCCCTCCCGTCGGACCTTGAGGGTGTTGACGGTGTTGTCGGTGCCGATGATCCCGGCCCCTTGGAGCCAGGACCCGGCCTCGGTGCCGTCGCCGGTCAGGTAGGTCCAGCTCCCCTGGTCGAACCGCCACAGGGCGTAGGTCTGGTCCGCGGGGTCCACCCAGAGGAGATAGAACCGGCTGTTGTTGGAGATGTTCGGCGTGTCCAGGCCGAAGACCATCCCGTAGATGCTGTTGTCGTTCGGGCCGTTCTTGAACACGTCCACCGTGTAGACCCCCTCGGGCTGGGGGCCGGTGGGCGCCACCGCGATGCAGATCTGGCCGGCCTGGGAGACCTGGATGGCGTAGACGCCGTCGCCGTCCGTGGTGGTGGTGTACTGGAAGCTGCAGGGGGGGACGGTCCCCGTGCCCCAGCCACTGGAGGGATCTTCGAAGTCGTCCCGGTAGGTGGGCACCGTGGGCGTGGGGGTGGGGGTGAAGGTGGGCGTCGCGGTGGGCGTGTCCGTGGGGGGGGGCGGGGGGGCGC
>JALSIX010000122.1 GCA_026989655.1 Caldilineaceae bacterium | reverse complement strand
CGATTTGGTTCGCCTGGGGCTCTCTGCTATAATGGGGACGTTGCATCGGGGCGTAGCGCAGCCCGGCAGCGCGCTTCGTTCGGGACGAAGAGGTCGGAGGTTCAAATCCTCTCGCCCCGACTGCACCGAGGGACCGGAGGTCGCCCCCCGCCGGGGAGGCGACCTCCGGTCCTTGTCATTGGGGCGGTGTGGACCCGGTCCTGTGGGGGCGGGATCCTGGAAAGCAGAGGGAGGACCGGCTCCCCCCGGTGGCCCTACCCGGTCAGCTCGCCCATGACCTCTGGGTCCGGCGCGCCCATGATGTTGTATCCCCCGTCCACGTAGAGCACCTGTCCGGTGATGTGGTCGGCCCATGGGCTGAGCAGGAAGCGGGCCGCGTTGCCCACGTCCTGTTGGGTGATGTTCCCCAGGGGGGCCACCTGTCCCACGTAGTGGAGGCTCTTGCGGAAGCCGGCCACGCCGGCCGCGGCCAGGGTCTTCACCGGCCCTGCGCTGATCGCGTTCACCCGGATCCGGTGTTTGCCCAGGTCCCAGGCCAGGTAGCGGACCGTGGCCTCCAGCGCGGCCTTGGCCACGCCCATGACGTTGTAGTTGGGGGTGACCTTCTCCGCGCCGTAGTAGGTCATGGTGAGGATGGCCCCGCCGTGGGGCATCAGGGGGTAGGCCCGTCGGGCCAGGGCCACCAGGCTGTAGCAGCTCACGTCCAGGGCGGTGCGGAAGCCCTCTCGGCTGGTGTCCACGAAGCGGCCGCTCAGCTCCTCCCGGGGCGCGTACGCGATGGAGTGGACCAGGAAGTCCAGGGTGCCGAAGTGGTCCTGGGCCTGGGCAAAGAGCCGGTCGATGGCCAGGTCGTCGGTGACATCGCACTCCTCCACGAAGGTGCTGCCGATGCTCTCGGCCAGGGGGATCACCCGTTTGCGCAGCACCTGGCCCGCGTAGCTGAAGCCCAGCTCCGCGCCCTCCTGGTGCAGGGCCTGGGCGATCCCCCAGGCGATGGAGTTCTTGTTGGCCACGCCGAAGACCAGGCCCCGCTTGCCGTCGAACAGTCCCATGATCCCTGTGCCCTCCTCTCTGGTGGTGGATGGGTGTGTCAGTGCAGCGCGGTCAGGCTGGCCAGGATCCGCTCCCGCCGGGCCTGGAGTTCGGCCAGCTTCTCCCGTTCCCGCTGGACCACCGCCTCCGGGGCCCTGTCCAGGAAGCCCGGGTTGGCCAGGAGCCCCTGGGAGCGGGCCATCTGTTGTTCCACCTGGGCCAGCTCCTTCTCCAGCCGGCGCCGTTCGGCCTCCAGGTCCACCATGCCGGCCAGGGGCAGGTAGACGGTCACGCCGCCCACGGGCAGGGCCACGGCCTGGTCGGGCTGGGGGATCTGCTCGGCGATCGAGAGCTCCTGGGGATCCAGCCGGGCCAGGGTGGCCAGGAGGGCCCGGTTGGCCTCCAGCAGCTCCGTGTGGGCTCCGGCGCTGATGTGGGCCGGGATGCGTCGGCTCGGCTCCACCCGGTACTCGCTGCGCACGTTGCGGATGCCCCGGACGATCTCCTGCAGCCGGCCGAAGGCCTCGTCCGCGGCCGGGTCGGCCCAGGGCATTGCCTGGGGCCAGCGGCTGGTCATCAGGGCCTCGCCCCGCTCGGGCAGGCCGGGCAGATGGCGCCAGATGGCCTCGGTGACGAAGCACATGTAGGGGTGGAGCAGGCGCAGGGACTGCTCCAGCACGTGGGCCAGCACCTGTCGGGTCCTGTGGGCGGCCCGGGGATCCGCCCCGTGGAGGGTGACCTTTGCGGCCTCGATGTACCAGTCGCAGTACTCGCTCCACAGGAACTCGTAGAGCTGGCGGCCGGCCTCGCCCAGCTGCCACTCGCCGATGAGCCGGGTCACATGGTCGCGGACCTGGGCCAGGCGGCTGAGGATCCAGCGGTCGGCCAGGCCCAGGGAGGCCACCGGCGGCAGGGCGTAGGTCACGTCGTGGACGTCGTCGGTCTCCGCGAGCTCCACGGTGGTCGGGTCCAGGTTCAGGACCACGAAGCGGGCCGCGTTCCAGATCTTGTTGGCGAAGTTTCGGTTGGCCTCGATCCGGGTGACGCTGAGCTTCATGTCGTTGCCCGGGGTGCTGCCGGTGAGCAGGGTGAAGCGGAGCGCGTCCGTGCCGTACTCCTCGATCAGGTCCAGGGGGTCCAACACATTGCCCAGGCTCTTGCTCATCTTGCGGCCTTCCTCGTCCCGCACCAGGCCGTGGAGGTAGACGTGGTGGAAGGGCACCTGGCCGGTGAGCTTCATGCCCAGCATGATCATCCGGGCCACCCAGAAGAAGAGGATATCGTAGCCCGTCTCCAGGACGGTGGTGGGGTAGTAGCGTTCCAGGTCCTGGGTCTGTTGGGGCCAGCCCAGGGTGCCGAAGGGCCACAGGCCGCTGCTGAACCAGGTGTCCAACACGTCCGGGTCCTGCTCCAGCTTCACCATCTCGCCGTAGTGGGCGATGGCCTTCTCCAGGGCCTCGCTCTCGCTGCGGGCCACGAAGACCGTGCCGTCTGGGCCGTACCAGATGGGGATCCGATGGCCCCACCAGAGCTGACGGCTGATGCACCAATCCCGGATGTTCTCCATCCAGTGGAAGTAGACCTTCCGGAAGCGTTCTGGGATGATCCGGATCTGGCCTTCCCGAACGGCCTGGATGGCCGGTCGGGCCAGGGGTTTGGCCTTGACCCACCACTGCTCGCTGAGCAGGGGTTCCACCACGGTATGGCAGCGCTGGCAGTGGCCCACCTGGTGCCGGTGGGGCTGCTCGCCCACCACCAGCCCCTGGGCGCGCATGTCCTCCCACAGTTTCTTCCGGGCCTGGAAGCGGTCCAAGCCCATGTAGGGGCCGGCCTCGGCGTTCAGGGTGCCGTCCTTGTCCATGATGTTGATGGCCGGCAGGTCGTGGCGCTTGCCGATCTCGTAGTCGTGGGTGTCGTGGCCCGGGGTCACCTTGAGCACGCCGGTGCCGAACGCCGGGTCCACGTGTTCGTCCGCGATGATGGGGATCTCCCGGCCCAGGATGGGCACCCGGGCGGTCCGGCCTATCAGATGGCGGTAGCGCTCGTCCTGGGGATGAACGGCCAACGCGGTGTCGCCCAGGATGGTCTCCGGCCGGGTGGTGCTCACCTCCACGTGGCCGCCGTCGGCCAGGGGATAGCGGAAGGTGTAGAGGGTTCCCTGGATCTCCTCGTGCTCCACCTCCAGGTCGCTGAGCGCGGTCATACAGCGAGGACACCAGTTCACCAGGTAGTTGCCCCGGTAGATGAGCCCTTCCTCGTAGAGGCGGATGAAGGCCTCCAGGACCGCGTCGCTGAAGCCGTCGTCCAGGGTGAAGCGTTCTCGGGACCAGTCGCAGGAGACGCCCAACCGCCGCTGTTGCCGGGTGATGCGGGCGTGGTACTCGTCCTTCCAGTTCCACACTTCCTGGACGAAGCGCTCCCGGCCCAGGTCGTGGCGGGTCAGGCCCTGTTCGGCCAGTTTCCGCTCCACCACGTTCTGGGTGGCGATGCCCGCGTGGTCTGTGCCGGGGATCCAGAGGGTGGGGCGGCCGAGCATCCGGTGGTAGCGGATGAGCATGTCCTCAATGCTGCTGGTGATGGCGTGGCCCAGGTGCAGGGCGCCGGTGACGTTGGGCGGTGGCATGGCGATGACGAAGGGCGGCTGTTCCGGGTCGGCCAGGCCGCTCTCCATCTGCTGTTCGGGCCGGAAGAAGCCGCTGGCCTCCCACCACCGGTAGAGGGTCTCCTCCCAGGCCTTGGGATCGTAGGCCTTGGGCATCTCCGGCCGGGTCTGTTCCGGCGCGCGGGCGGTTTCCTGGGACCTTGTGGCTTCCTGGGGCGTGGTCATGGCAGCTCTCCTGAACTCTTCGTCGGTCCCCTCCAAGGGGCTGTTTCGGGGTCGGGGAAGGTCTGTCCTGGGGCGCGCTCGCCGCGCGTCCGCCAGGCCGCAACAGAAGAGCCGCCCACGTCTCAAGGACGGAGCGGCTCCGCGGTACCACCTTGATTGGCAGTCCATCCAAAGCCCTGGATGGGCCTGCCCCCTCGGACGCGATAACGGGCGTACCCGGACAGGGCTACCGGTGATCTTCGCCCTGCCGACCTTCCCGGCGACCTTCCCCACCGCGTGTGCGGACGACCCTTCCAGCCTGTGGGGTCGTCTCTCTGGCGCCCGCCTGTGGGTACTCCTCCGGTGCACCGTCGTTTTCAGGCCTCGAATGTCAGGGACAGTATACTCGGGGAGCCAGCCTGTGTCAAACGGACCCTCTCCCGGCCTCCCACCGGAAAAGGGACGGGATCCCCTTTCAGGGGGACCGCTCCGGGCCGGCAAGGAGGGCCCGGCACTGGTTCCGGAGACGTTCCCCATCCAGACGGGGACGGTCCGGGGGCCAGAGGTGCTCTGCTGTCCGCTGGAAGCCCACGGCCAGGGTCTCGGCCAGGAAGGCGGTCTGGTCCGGGGAGAGGGGGTGGGTTTCCCCCAACGCCCCGCGGAGCAGACGGGTCAGGTCATACAGGGGAAGGAGCCGCCGGTAGACGTGGACCCGGTCCGCCAGGGTGGGATCCGTCGGTCCCTGGGCCAGGTAGGTGGTCAGCCACGCCTTCTGGCCCGAGTCGTCCAGGGCCCGATGATGTCGATGGAGGAACCGGGCCACCTCCTGGGCCGGATCCCCCAGGCCGTACAGCTCCCAGTCCAACAACACCACCTGTCCTCCCTGCCACAGCACGTTCTCCACCGCGGGGTCGCCGTGGATCACGCCGGGCGGGCCCGGGCCCAGCCGGGGCAGAGCCTGGGCCATGGTGGCCTGGGCCTGGGCCCACAGCTCCTGGAAGAGGTGCGCCATCTCCACCTTGCCCCGCCGCGCCAGCTCCTGGGCGATCGAGCCCTCGGAGCCCTGTCCGGTGCGCCAGAAGTAGGCCAGGTTCACCGGATGGGGGCTGAACCCCGGGGCGGTGGACGGCTCTGTGCGATGGACCTGGGCCAGGGCCCGTGCCAGGGCGTCCCGCTGGGGCGGATCGGCCAGGTCCAGGGGTGGGGCCTCCACCCAGCGGTAGAGGAGCACCTGTCGCGGCAGGCCCTGGGGATAGCGGTCGTAGGCCAGGGGTTCGGGGGCCAGCCCCCAGGGTGCGAACCGTTCCTGGCCCCGATATTGGCGGCGGCTGCGCACCTGGCCCGCGTCGGTGAAGAGCTTCACCACCACGTCGGGATGGTCCTGGACCCGGAAGCGCCACAGGAGGTGGTCCTGGCCGCTCCAATGGGCCACGGGCTCCACGGAGCGGCCTTGGAGGGGGCTGGTGGGCGCCTGGGCCAGGTAGGCGTGGACCGCGGGGGTCCAGTCCTGGGCGTTCATGGGCGGGGGCCGCGGATCCGCAGGAAGTTGTGCAGCAGCTCGTGGCCGTGCTCGGTGAGGATGCTCTCCGGGTGGAACTGGACGCCGAAGATGGGCAGGGTCCGGTGTTGTAGGCCCATGAGCTCTCCCTCCGGGGTGAACGCGGTGGGCTCCAGCTCTGGGGGCAGAGGCTCCTCCACGATGAGACTGTGGTAGCGGGTGGCGGTGAAAGGGCTGGGGAGGCCCTGGAAGATGCCCTTGCCCTTGTGGTGGACCAGGCTGGTCTTGCCGTGCATGAGCCGGGGCGCCCGCACCACCTGCCCGCCGAAGACGTGGCCGATGCACTGTTGGCCCAGGCACACGCCCAGGATGGGGGTGGTCTGCCCCAGGAGCCGGATCACGTCGTTGCTGATGCCGCTGTCCTTCTCCGGCGTGCCCGGGCCCGGGCTGATGACCACGTGGCTGGGGCCCAGGTCGGCCAGTTCCTCCACGTCGATGGCGTCGTTGCGCCACACCCGGATCTCGTTGGCCGGGGGGCCCCCGGGCAGAGGATGGCGCCGGAGCACCTCTCCCAGGTACTGGACCAGGTTGTAGGTGAAGCTGTCGTAGTTGTCGATGACCGCGATCATGGCTGGGCTCCTGGTTGGGTTCAACGGCCGGGACACCGGACGGCCTATGGGGCCGCCTGTTTGGCCAGCCGCTTCTGGCGGCGCTCCGCGGACCGGCGGATGCGGTTCCATACCCCGGTGAGGCCCATGGCCTTGCGCACCGCGAGGACCGTGGCCTGGGCCTCCTTGCGGGTGCGCTCCGTGCCCCGGGCCAGGAGCTCGTCCACGAAGCCGGTCTGAGAGGCGTAGTGGGCCCGGCGTTCCCGGATGGGCTCGAGGAACTCGTTCAGGGCCCGGAAGAGCTTCTCCTTCACCTCCACATCCCCCACTTTGCCGGCCCGGTAGCGCTGTTTCAGCGTCTCCACCTCCTCCTTGTCCGGGTTGAACATGTCGTGGTAGATGAAGACCGGGTTGCCCTCCACCGTGCCGGGGATATCCGCGCGGATCCGTTTGGGGTCTGTGTACATCTTCATGACCTTCCGGCGGAGGGTCTGTTCGTCGTCGGAGAGGAAGATGGCGTTGCCCAGGCTCTTGCTCATCTTGGCCTGGCCGTCGATGCCCACCAGGGTGCCCCCCACCACGTAGGGTTCGGGAACGGGAAAGACGTCGCCGTACTTGTTGTTGAAGCGGCGGGCGATCTGGCGGGAGAGCTCCACGTGGCTCAGGTTGTCCCGGCCCACGGGCACCAGGTGAGCCCGAGGGGTGAAGATGTCGGCGGCTTGGAGGACCGGGTAGCCCAGCAGGTTGTAGGGGATCTGCTCCAGGCCCGCGGCCCGGGCCATGTCCTTGATGGTGGGGAGTTGCTGGAGACGCTCCACGGTGATCAGGCCGCTGATGAGGAGCTGGAGCTCGCACACCTCGGGGATCGCGGACTGGAGGTAGAAGGTCACCTTGTCCGGGTGGATGCCCACGGCCAGGTGGTCCAGGACGATCTCCCGGGCGTTGTCCGCGATGCGGAGGATGTCCTCCTTGTCCGGCTTGGTGGTGAGCATGTGCAGGTCCGCGATGAGGAAGAAGCACTCGAACTGATCCTGGAACGCGACCCGATGGCGCAGGCTCCCCACGTAGTGGCCCAGGTGCAGGGTGCCGGTAGGCCGGTCGCCGGTCAGGATGCGCTTGCGGGTGGGTTGGTCAGCCATGCGGCTCCTCCTGTGCAGAGATTTTGTCCTGGATCTCGCCTTTACCGAATGTTCACGGCTTTCACAGTTCACGGCTTTGACAGATGTGCGCACGGATCTTCGTGGCCAGTGATCCACGATTTTAGCCAAACGGAGGGGTGAGCATCCTCCGATGCGGCATCGCCCCCTGGAGTCGGCATCTGAGGATGCCGACTCCGCTACGAATTCGTGAACTGCTGGTGGCAGATATCCACGACAGATGTCCACGCTGGAGAGGGGAGGGTTCGGCTGGGCCCGGACCTCTACAGCCCCTGTTCCGCCATCTCCACGGCCACGGCCAGGGCCCGGGCCTTGTTCAAGGATTCCTGGTACTCCGCGGTGGGGTCGCTGTCCGCGACGATGCCGCCCCCGGCCTGGAGATGGCAGCGTCGGCCCTGCATGACGATGGTGCGGATGGTGATGCAGGTGTCCATGGCGCCGTCGTAGCCGATGTAGCCCACCGCGCCCGCGTAGGGCCCCCGGCGGGTGCCCTCCAGCTCCTCGATGATCTCCATGGCCCGGACCTTGGGCGCGCCGCTCACCGTGCCCGCGGGGAAGGTGGCCCGGAGCAGGCTGAACGCGTCGTGTTCGGGCCGCACCTGGCCTCGTACATCGCTGACGATGTGCATCACGTGGCTGTAGCGCTCCACGGCCATCATGGTGGGCACGGTCACCGTGCCGTACTCGCAGACCCGGCCCAGGTCGTTCCGGCCCAGGTCCACCAACATGACGTGTTCGGCCCGCTCCTTAGGGTCGGCCAACAGCTCCTGGGCCAGGGCCTGGTCCTCCTCCTCGGTGGCGCCCCGCCGGCGGGTTCCCGCGATGGGGTGCAGGGACGCGATGCCGTCCTCCAGGCGGACGTGCATCTCCGGGCTGGAGCCGATGAGGCGCAGGGGAGCGCCGGTGGGGGCTGCCCCGGCCACGTGGCTGAAGTCCAGAAAGAACATGTAGGGGGAGGGGTTCAGCATGCGCAGGGCCCGGTAGATGGTGAAGGGGTCCGCGTCGGTCTCTCGGCTCAGCCGTTGGCTCAGCACCACCTGGAAGATGTCCCCCGCGGCGATGTATTCCTGGGCCCGACGGACGTTGGCCTCGTGTTCGGCCTGGGTGAAGTTGCTCTCCCACGCGGCCCCACTGGGGCACGCCCGGGGTGTCGGCGGCACCAGGGGACGGTGCAGGTCTGCCACGATGGCCTCGATGCGGGCCACCGCGTCCGCGTACGCGGCCCGCAGGTCTTCCTCCACCCGCATGTTCGCGACGACCAGGAGCTTGTGCTTCACGTGGTCGAAGACCACCAGGTTGTCGGTGAAGAGGAGGGCCATGTCGGGCACGTCCAGATCGCGGCGCGCGGTGGTGGGGAGCCGCTCCATGAAGCGCACCAGATCGTAGCCGAAGTAGCCCACCACCCCCCCGGTGAAGCGGGGCAGGCCCGGGACCCGCACCGGCCGTCGCCCGGCCAGAAGCTCCTGGACCACGGCCAGGGGATCCCCCTGCCGCGCCTCCAAGATCGCGCCTCCCGCGCCGCCGACGATTACCCGGTCCTCCGTCACGGTCACGGTCATGGGGGGGCGGACGCCCAGGAAGCTGTAGCGCCCCATCTGTTCGCCCTTCTCCACGGATTCCAGGAGGAAGGCCGGCCCGTCGTTCCGGAGCTTCAGGTAGACGGACACCGGCGTCTCCAGGTCCGCGGGCATCTCCCGGTAGATGGGGATCAGGTTGCCTGCCCCTGCCAACTCCCGGACCTGGTCCAGGGTCGGGTGGTACTGGCCTGTCATGCGCGGCTCCTTTTCCATGGTTTCCATGGTCCTCTCCCTCCTGCCTCTCCTCTCTGCCCGGGGGCGGCACCGGGTGCAGCCGATCCCCGGCCACCTGCCATCCCTGCCCCGCGCAGCCAGCCCCCAGGAGGCCATGGGATCCAAACAGAAGGCCCCCGCCCCCGCGGAGCGTTGCTCCGCATCGGGGACGAGGGCCTGTGGGCTCCCGCGGTGCCACCCCATTTGGACCGACCGGTGCATGGCCGATCCCGCTCATGCTCCCAAGGACGGGACCTTGGCTGTCGACAGGTCCGATCCTCGGCGCCCAGGTAACGGTGGCGTCTCCGGGGTCGGCTACTGGGCGAGGGATCTCCTGCCCTCGCGGTTCACCGCCCGACTCCCCGGCCCATTCCCTGCCTGCGCTGCCATCCCCTTTCCACCGACCAGGGACTCTCTGGGGCCCGCTCTGGCAGGTACTCTTCCGGTTCCTCGTCGTTCACGCGGTATGGATTTGGGAACGGCTCTATCATACGCGAACGGAGAGCAGGCTGTCAAGTGTGGCCGGCCCGCGGTTTTTTTGCCACCCGGGGACTACCGCCGTCCCCTGTCCAGCGGAGGCCGGGGACGGGAAGGAGGCAGGGCCTCCAACACCAGCCGGGCAGCCTGGGCTGGACCATGCAACGGGGCCGACGGGCGGGGCTCCAGGGCCAGGAGCCGGGGCACCACGTCGATCCAGGCCCCGGAGAGGAACGCGTCCGGCGAGATGGACAGACCGGGCAGGTGGGTCCTGGCGAAGCGGGCCAGGACCTCGGCCTCCCGGAAGCCCGGCCGCACCACGTAGCCGAAAGGGATCCCGGCTGCGTGGACCTCGGCCAGGGTGCTGTAGCCGATCTTGCCCACCACCGCGTTGCAGGCCGCCACTGCGTCCGGGTGGTAGAGGGCGGCAGACCGTTCCAGCAGGTGGACGTTGGCCGGCATCTTGCCCTGGAACGCCACGCCCCCCATCAGATAGTGGACCGAGGGATCCGCGGCCAGGGGAGCCAGCGTCTCGGGCGACCAGGGCACGCCCCCCGCGGTGACCAGCACCAGAGGAACCGTCGGGGGAATCCCCAGAGTCGCTCGCACCTGGGGGCCGGGTCGGCGGGGACTGCGCCCCACCAGGGAGACCCGTTGGGCACCGGGCACAGGGCGGCAGACGGGCTCTACCTGGATGTGCAGGTCGGCCTGGGCGAAGATCGAGGCCAGACCCTCCACAAAAGGGGCCAGGTCAGGACACTCCGCCAGATATCCCCGGTAGATCCAGTCCCAGGTGAAGTTCTCCACCAGGATGCCGGGGAGGCCGGCCCGCCGGGCCACCGCCAACCCCAGCGGGGAGATGTCGCAGAGCACAGCCTGGCAGCCCAGGTCTTGAACTGTGTCGGCCAGGGCCTGTACCCGCGTCGGGGGGAAAGGCCAGTAGGCCTGCAGACGGGCCAGGGTGGCGGGCAGGTCCTCGTGGAAGGGATCCCGCTGCACCAGGCCCACATCCACCTCCACGGGGTGGAGCCGGAAGCGGCCGGACAGGCTCTCCTGGAAGATCCAGGCCGGGGCCTGGGTGAAGATCTCGAAGGCCGCGTCCGGGCGGAGGTTCGTCAGGGCTTCCAGGAGCGCGGCAGCCCGGGTGGCGTGGCCAAAACCGTGGGCCGAGACGAAGACGGCCAGACGCAGGCTCGGGGCGGGTTCAACCATGGGGGGTGGGCTCCGTGCAGGGCTCCAGAGGCCGGAGTGGGGTGGTCTTTCGCACCCTTCGAAGGGTCTGGCCAGGCTCCCATCGAGAGCATCAGCAGTTCACGAATTCGTAGCGGAGTCGGCATCCTCAGATGCCGACTCCAGGGGGCGATGCCGCATCGGAGGATGCTCACCCCTCCGTTTGGCTGAAATCGTGAATTACTGAGCATACTACAAGGGGAGAGCATACCACGCGGGTTGCGGCCTCTGCAAGGAAGTCGGGGACCGGGG
>JALSIX010000121.1 GCA_026989655.1 Caldilineaceae bacterium | reverse complement strand
ACGCAGACCACAAAGGCCATCTCCAGAGCCACAAAGCGAGGCCCATCGATCTCCAGGTCCTGCCCGGCCAGGCGGAAGCGCTCCAGGAACGCCCGCAGATCCGCCTCGAAGGCCGAATCCACTGGCAGGCCGCCCACCCGGTCCACGGTGAGGAAGATGGTGTGCCAGCTGCCGGTCCAACGGCGGGTGGCGGCGGCTCTCTGCACCTGGGGATGGCGCTGGGCCATCGCCGCGTAGTCCGCCGGCGTCACCGCCCGCTCCTGGGTGCGGAAGGCCTGAGGCGCGTACTGGCGCACCTCCTCCAGGGACTCCGGATCCGCGCCCCCTTGGGCGGGCAGGGGATTGCTCACGCCCACCACCCCCTCGGCGGTGACCACATGGGCCAGGGCGTTGGCGCCCACGTTGCCCGCCTGGCCGTTGCCGATGCGGTAACGGGCCTCCAACTGCTCGGTGACCAGGGGCGGCCGGCCGTAGATGCCGTCCCCGAAACGCAGGTAGGCCCGGCCGTCGCTCTCGCTCTCCGCCACGAACTCGGTGGCGAAACGGCCGCTGGCCAGCAGATCCCGCTGGGAGACCCAGGTGGCCCCGTCGCTCTCCAGCTCCACCGCGGGCAGGGCCCGGCGGGGATCCTGGCGCAGGGTGAGGCTGGCCGGCAGGGTCTGGGCCGCGTCGTGGTCGTAGGGCGTCCGGTAGGTGATGTTCGCCTCCCGGAGCCGGGGCCGGTAGCGTCGATGCCCCACCGGGGGCGGGATGGTCTCCCCCTGCAGCGTGCGGCCGTGGTCCGCCAGGACCACGTTGCCCAGGGCCACGCTCACCGGCTGCTGGCTGGGATCCCCGGGCTGGAGCTCCTCGGGGGGCGCCTTCACCTGGTGCAGGCAGAGGGGGAAGGGCAGGGCGTCCTCGGCCATCCACTCGATCTGGGTGACCGGGACCGGATCCTCGGTGGGGGGATCCAGGAGCTGGCCGCCCAGGGGATCCTGCCCAGGGGTCACCTGGGTCAAGCGCACTGCGTGCCGGTGCTCGGGATCCGCGTCGGCCTTCTTGCCCGTGGCCGGCCCCCGCTCCTCCAGGAAGATGAGCACGTCCCCGGGCTTCAGGTTCGGCAGATGGCCCCGCAGGGTGGCCTGGGTGGCGCCCGCGGGCAGGCAGCAGGCCTCGTCGCCCCAGGTGTAGAAGAGGAGGCGGTTGTGTTCGGGGAAGAGGGAAGCCCGGTGCATGGTCTCGAAGACGGTGGGTCCCTGGGCCAGGGCCTGGTCGTAGGCCGTGGAGTTGGGAGGAATGCGGGGGCCCTGTCCGCTGACCCGGGTGAGCACCTGGACGCCTTTCTCCAGGGTGGCGGGCCCTTCCACCTGGAAGTGGATCCAGGCCCGAGCGTTGCTGCCGTCGTGCATGGGGTAGTCCAGGAGGCGGGCGTGGCGGCGAATGGAGGTGCGGCGGCGGGCCGTGCCCAGGTAGGCCTCGGTGGCCACGGCGTCCTGGTAGTAGCTCAGGTAGTCCCCGGCGTAGGCCAGCAGCTCCACCAGGGCCACGCCCAGGTCCGCGGG
>JALSIX010000120.1 GCA_026989655.1 Caldilineaceae bacterium | reverse complement strand
TCGCCGGGGTGGTGAGCCTCTATGGCCTGCCGGCCGCGCCGGATTTCCTGCGCAAGGTGCTGACGCCCGGGTTCCTGAGGACCCTCCAGGGGCAGCTAGCGGAGCGGCGCGTGGTCCTGAACGGGCAGCTGGGGACCTTGAACCTGCGGGGCAATCAGCTGGTGAAGGTGACCGTAGCCCGGGAGGTGATCCAGGCCCTGCAGCAGGCCCTCTCCTCCGACAACGTGGTGCAGCTCCTCGGCCTCTTTGGCCGGCTCCTGGCCAGTGACAACGTCTTCGAAGCGGGGGAGAGCCTGGTGGTGGTCCGGCACCTGGCCATGATGGCCAACGACTTCAAGATGACGGCCGGGGTCCAGCCGCCGCCTGGGGCCACAGCCCCGCCTGCGCAGATCGCCGGGGTGGTCATCGCGGACACCAGCATCTACACCGGCAACCATGGGCGGGGAGGCAACCTGCGCCTGCAGGACATCTCCCGGGCCTCGGAGCGGGTGGCGAATCTGGAACTGGAGCTCCTGTGACGACAGAGGCCGCTCGCCCGATCTCCTTTCCCTCCAAGAGCCCCTCTGCGCCGGGCCACCACATGGAACGCTCCCCCTGGAAGCCCACATCCCTCTCTCGAAAGGCCTGGGATCTCGGGCTCCCCCATGTCGAGCGAGATGGCCCATCCCAGGACTGACCATGTGGGCAGGCGATATCCTGAACCAAAGCCAAGCGACAGCATCCCATACCGAGGGTATGATGGAGATGGGAGCACCCCACTCCATCTTCGGATTCCAGGGTGAGGTGGGGACGGAACATCGACGGACAGGCAGGCTCCACCCGGCCTGTACCGGTTCAGCCCATGGAGGTGCACCATGATCAACTATCTCACCCTCATCATCATCGACCTGATCGCCGGATTTGGCCTGGTGGCCTATTTCCTGGCCATCGGGCTGGACACCGAGAGGGGCAAGGGGCTGGCGGCCGCCTTTGCGGGCGTGGGCCTGCTCAACCTGGTCCTGGGCCTGGCCCTCACCTTGACCTGGCCTCTGCCCGGCAGCTACAACATCGCCTTCGGCGAGCCCGCGGCCATGTTCGGCATCGTGTTCCTGTTCGCGGCCCTGGCCCTGGCCCGGGGATGGGATCTCTATCCCGTCACCCTCCTGGCCTTTTTCTTCGGCCTCTACGTGCTGATAGCGGCCTGGGGCATCTACAGCCTGGAGATGACCCGCTCGCCGTTGGTGAACGCCATCAACTACGTGCTCGCGGGGGCCATGGCCGTGCTGGCTCCTCTGGGCTGGAAGAGGCGGGAGAACCCGACCCTCATCCGGGCAGGAGTGGTCCTGGCCGCGGTCACCGCGCTCTCCTGGTTCATCGTCTTCTACGGTACCCTGCTGGGTCACCTACAGGCGAACCTCCCCTCCTGAGGCGGTGAGAGCCGCCTCGGCCAGACGCGCAGAGCAGCCCTCTCCAGGGGCTGCTCTCTTTTTTCCCCGAGGCGTGTTGTCCAGGAAGGGGCCTGGAGCCGGCTCCCATCGGCAGCTGGGTCTCCTCTTCCTCTGCCTGAAGGCCCCTGGAAGCAGGCCGGACCCGGCACCAGGCGTGCCCCCCGGACTGGCCATGTGGGCAGGCGATTCCCTGGACAGAAGCCAAGCGACGGGAACCTCCAGCAGGGATATGATGGAGATGGGAGCGCGCCACAACTGTCCGGACGCGTCTGGAGCCGGGGAGGGAGGACGTCCATGGAGCCTCGGCTGGCGGACAGGATCCACACAGCCTGGTGCCGGCTCAGCACCGCGGTGAAGCTGCTCATCGTCCTGGACGTGCTCGCCCTCCTGGCCATCGGATCCATGCAGGTGGCCACGGGCACCGTCTTGACAGAGCTGATCTACGCCTCGGTGGACCGGGACCTGGTGCACCACATCCACGCGGTGGAGAACCTCCTCGCGCGCGAGCTCGCGGCCCTGGAGGTAGAAGCCCGCACCCTGGCCCATTTGGAGGAGATGAACCGGGCCATGGAGAGCGGGGAAATGGAACCCCTGCAACGCCTCCTGATGTCCATCTTCGCCACCCACAAGCTGGACGGCCTCTATCTGGTGGACCTGGACACCGGTCAGACCTGGGTCCAGATCGGCCCGAGCGGCTCGGATCTGGAGGATCTCCTTGGCGACTACACGAATAACCCTGCTCCCTCCTCTGGACACCTGGGCCGGGCTCGGGTGGTCCAGGGCCGCCTGTGGCTGCTCGGCCTCGCGTCCGCCCCCGGGATCGGGCCGGGGAGCAGCTCGCTGTTCGTCCTGGTCCGCAGGATCGACAGCCCCTACCTGGCCGAGCTGCGCAAGAGCCTGGGACCGGAGATCCTCCTCCTGGCCCAGGGCCGGATCCTGGCCAGCTCCCTTCCCCGGGCCGTCCTGGCCGATCTCCGGGCCAGCGGAGCTCTGCCCGCAGAGGGCCCGGACACGGGTTTCCGTTTCCAGGACGTGGCCCTCCCTGCTGGCCGTAGCCGCGCGGTGGCCGGTCCACTCCGCCTACCCGGCACCTCGGGCCTCACCATGGTCCTGTTCCAGTCGGTGGGGTTCGCCGAACAGCTCATCGACCGGGCCCTGGGGCAGGTGATCCTCCTGGGGGTGCTCCTCGTCGGCGTGACCCTGGGGCTGATCCACTTCCTGGTCACCCGGGTGTTCCGCCCCCTGGAACGCCTGACCCAGGCGGCCAGCCGGATGGCCCAGGGCGATCTCTCCCACCCGGTGGCCGTCCAGGGCACGGTGGAGGTGGAGACCCTGGCATCGGCCTTCGACGAGATGCGGAGACAGCTCCGGGCCCTCCTGGCGGCCCAACGTTCCTGGAACCAGGAGCTGGAGCAGAAGGTCCAGGAACGGACCCAGGAGCTCCAGGAGCTGTGTCGGCAACGCAACCGGCTCCTGGTGAAGGTGGTCTCCAGCCAGGAGGAGGAACGACGTCGCATCGCCCGGGAGCTGCACGACGAGACCAGCCAAGTGCTGGCCAACTTCATCGTCACCCTGGGGGCCATTGGACGGCAGACCACGGACAGCCGAACCCACCAACAGCTCGCCCGGCTCCGGGAGATGGCGGTCCAGGCCCTGGAAGACCTCAAGCACATCATCCTGGACCTTCGGCCCCGTCTCCTGGACGACCTCGGCCTCTCCGCGGCGGTCCGCTGGCATGCCGAACGCCGTCTGGAGGAGGCAGGCATCCGCCTGGTGTTCGAGGAGGAGGGCCACGAACGTCCCCTGCCCCCCCACGTGCAGACCGGGGTCTTCCGGATCGTCCAGGAGGCGGTGAACAACATCGCGCGCCATGCCGAGGCCACCCAGGCCCGGGTCCGGCTGGTCTGGAGGCCCGAGGAGCTCCGGGTCACCGTCGCGGACAACGGCCAGGGGTTCGAGGCTGCAGGGCGCCTGGATGGCCCCCGGGACACGGCCTTTGGCCTCACCGGGATGTTCGAGCGCGCGGAGCTGATCCGCGCCGCGCTGCACCTGCGTTCCAGCCCAGGCCAGGGCACCACCGTGGTGCTGACGCTTCCCCTGACCCCATCGGACGAGGCCTATGTCGACGATCCGGGTGCTGATCGCGGATGACCACGCCATCCTGCGGCTGGGGCTGCGCTCCCTCCTGGAGACCTACCCGGACATCCAGGTGGTGGGCGAGGCCGCGGACGGCCAGGAGGCCGTGGAGCAGGTACGGCTCCTGCAGCCGGACGTGGTGCTGCTGGACGTGGCCATGCCCAGGATGAACGGCCTGACCGCAGCCCGGCGGATCCTGGAGGAGAACCCAGAGGTCCGCATCGTGGTCCTGACCCAGTACGAGAACCCGGAGTACATCAAACCCCTGCTCCAGGCCGGGGTGGCCGCGTATATCCTGAAGCAGAGCGCGGACGTGGACCTGATCACGGCCATCCGCTCCGTGCACCGGGGAGACTCCTTCCTCCACCCCCGGGTGGCCAAGGTCCTGGTGGACGCGTACACCTCCGGCGAGTCCGGCGACCCCTACGACCGGCTCACACCTCGGGAGCGGGAGGTCCTGATCCTGGTGGCCCAAGGGCTCAGCAACCGGGCCATCGGCGAGATCCTCCAGATCAGCCCCAAGACCGTGGATGTCCACCGCACCCGGATGATGGAGAAGCTGAACCTGCACAACGTGGCCCAGGTGACCCGCTACGCGATCCGCCGGGGGCTCCTGGACCCCAACGCGGACTGAGCCCAACCCGATCCCCCCACATCCCCCTGCCACTGGCTCCCCGGCTCCCGCTCTCCACAATACGGTGTCCCCGACCGGCCGGGTAAGGTGACCCCCCTATGCCTCCCATAGGCCATATTGGCTAGACTGATATATGGAAAGAGCGCTTGTGCTCCGAGGGGATCGCCCTCCAGGTTCCCTCTCGGGGCGCTGAAAAGCGGGCCCAGCAGGACCGTGTGGACACCCATCCCACGGATGCGTCCGCTTTCCCCGGTGCGGGCAGAGCTGGGACGGCATGCCGGACGCGGCGCCACGGAAGGGTGGACAAGCCCGTGGACAGGATCCGGGTCATCGTCGGTACCCGATCGGACAGATTGCTGCGCTGGATCGAGCGCTCGCTGGCTCCACACCCAGAGATCCAGATCGTGGGGATCGTCCACAGTCCCCACGAGCTGCCCCAGGATGTGGGACCCATGGACGCGGACGTGCTCCTGCTGGATTTCTCCGACCGGGAGGCCTCCTGGCCCCTCCCGCTCTTCCCCCGGCGGGGAGAGGGCCGGCCCCGGATCGTGGCCCTGGGGCCGAGACAGGATGAGACCGCCATCCTGGGGGCGCTCCGGGTCGGTGTCCAGGGCTTCGTGTGCATCCAGGACGGGATGGAAGGGCTGGTCGCCGCGCTCCGGGCCGCGGTGGCCGGGGAAGCCTACTTCTGTCCGGGAGCATGCGGCATCCTGATCCGGGAATATCTGCGGACGGCCAAGATGACGCGAGGAGGGTTTGGATGAACGGTGCGGGCAGGGGCACGGAGACGACCCAGGAAGCCATCGAACGGCTGCTGCGCCGGGCGCTCTGGGGCGGGGCCATCCTCCTCCTGTTGGCCACGGCCGGGTTCGCGGGCTTCTACTACCAGGACCGCTACCTCTACCGAAACGACCCCCTGGTGGAACGGCAGATCCGTCACATGGAGGCGGTGATCCGGGAGAACCCCGCGGACGTGGACGCGCGGGTCACCGTGGCCGAGTGGTACCTCCGCAACGGCATGTTGGAGGAGGCCTTGACCCAGGGCCAGGAGGCCCTGAAGCTGGATCCGAACCACACGGACGCCCACATCCTGCTGGCCCGGGTCTACCTCCAGATGGGGAACACGGACCAGGCCATCGCCCACTTCGCCCGGGTGGCCCGGATGAGCGAGGACAACGAGTTCGCGGTCATCGACCGGCGCATGAACGTGGTCTACTACAACCTAGGAGAGCTCTACCGACAGCAGGGCGACTACCAGAGGGCCATCGACGCGCTGCGCGGAGCCCTGCGGGTGGACCGGACCGACGCGGATGCCCGGTACGCGCTGGGCCTGACCTACCAGGCCCTGGGCGACCACCAGGCCGCGACCCGGGAGTTCAACGAGGCCCTGCGCTTCGTCCCGGACTTCACCGAGGTCTACGTGGGCCTGAAGGAGAGCTACACGGCCCTGGGCCTGGAGACCGAGGCCGCGTACGCGGAGGCCATGATCGACTACGGCCAGGAGGACTACGCGGCGGCCATGGAGAAGCTGGAGCGGATCGCCCAGGAAGGAGACGACTTCGCCCCGATCTACCTGGGCCTGGCGCTGACCTACGAGAAGCTCGGGGCCATCGAGGCAGCCATCGACGCGATCCACCGCTACCTGGAGACGAACCCGGAGAGCGTGATCGCCCGACACACCCTGGGGCGCCTGACCGCCCAGTTGAGCCGGACCGGAGGACGATAGAGCCATGTGGCGACGCATACGCGACGGGGCGAAGGCCCTGCTCCACCTGTGGGCCACCGGAACACCCCACCAGCGGCGGCTGATCCTGCTCCTGGCCCTGCTGGGCGTGGGGCTGGCAGGGGTCGCGGGCCTCTGGGGATACTACCTGACCACCCGGAAGCCTCTCTCCGCGGTGCTGCCCTCTGCGCCCGCGGTGGCCGAGGCCTTCAAACCCCGTTACCTCTTCTCCATCTACGGCGTGGACCGGCCCGTGGGGGTGGCGGTCAGCCCGGACGGGGAGCGGATCTACGTGGCCGAGAGCGGTGGCGAACGGAAGGTCCACGTCTTCGACCGGAAGGGCGAACGCCTCTTCACCATGGCCACCGCGGAGACCCTCGCCGAACGCACCCCGGTCTACGTGGAGGTGGATGGCCAGGGCCGGATCTTCGTCAGCGATCGGCGACAGCACACGGTGTTCCTCTTCGACCCAGAGGGCAACCCCCTGGGCCAGATGGCCCCGCCGCCCGGGGAGACCTTCTGGGCCCCCCTGGGCATCGCCCTGGGCCCGGAGCGGATCTACCTGACCGACATCACCCGGGGCATGCATCGGGTCCTGGTCTACACCCAGGACGGCCAGTTCGTGCAGGCCTTCGGCACCGAGGGAAAGGATCCAGGACAGTTCTGGTACCCCAACGGCATCGAGGTGGATCCGGAAGGACGGATCTACGTCACCGACAGCAACAACGGTCGTCTGCAGGTCTTCGACGCATCCGGAGAGCTGCTGTACCGGCTGGGGGGGTTCAATCTGCCCCGGGGCACAGCCATGGACGACCAACAGCGGCTCTACGTGGTGGACGCCGTGGGACAACGGGTGGTGGTCTACGGGCTCTTCGCCCAGCCCATGGAGCTCCTGTTCGACTTCGGGGACCTGGGCCTGGGCGACGGCCAGTTCAACTACCCCAACGACATCGCGGCGGACACCACCGGTCGGCTCTACATCGCCGACCGGGAGAACAACCGGATCCAGGTCTGGGCCTACTGAGGGAGACGTGGGCGCCTTCCCGAGCCCGGCCCCGTTCCTGGGGCGGGAGGTCGGGGGGACCCTCATCCTATCCCGTCGATCACCGGAATCGGCCG
This sequence comes from Caldilineaceae bacterium, assembly GCA_026989655.1. Lineage (GTDB taxonomy): Bacteria > Chloroflexota > Anaerolineae > Caldilineales > Caldilineaceae > JALSIX01. Next base: position 3,937 of record JALSIX010000120.1, on the reverse strand, counting down.
TCGCGTTCATCCCGCCTGGAAAGCGGCTTCACCGGAAGGAGGCAACCTGTATGCGGCGATGGCACATGCTGATCTTCCTGCTGCTCGGAGTCGTCCTGGTGCTGCCCACCACCGCGGTCGCGGACAATGGGCCCCACCAGGGCGACTTCAACCCCACCACCGACGCCTGCGCCGGCTGTCATCGAGCCCACCGAGGTCAGACGGACAGCCTGCTGGTGGAGTCGTCCCAGTCGGCGCTCTGCTACTCCTGTCACGGCACCGGGGCCTCCGGGGCCGACACCAACGTGCAGGACGGCGTCTGGGAAGGGGCTCAGGGCACGGGCCAAGGGCTGCGCGGGGGTGGGTTCGACTTCGCGGTCATGGACCCCGAGGCGGACGGCAACCCCGTCAGCGGAAGCACCACATCCGTGCACGACATCGAGGTGGCCGGCACCGTCTGGGGCCACGGCAGCGTGAGCAGCACCGCGAACCCCGGCAAGGCCGACGTGGTCCTGCAGTGTGGGAGCTGCCACAACCCCCACGGCATCACCGGCGGCGATGCGTACCGCATCCTGCGCCCCAAACCCAAGGACTCCGACGCAGCCCAGGAGGTCCTGGTCCCCGACGACCAGACGAAGATCTACACCATCAGCTACACGAACAACAACTACCGCGATCACACCTACCTGGACGGCAAGAACATCAGCCAGTGGTGCGCCCAGTGTCACACCCGCTACCTCGCGGGGGATACCCAGGACACCGGGGACGCCATCTTCAAACACGGCCATGTCACGGACGACAACAGCCGGAAGTGCATGGCCTGCCACGTGGCCCACGGCACCTCCGCGGTGATGGACGGCGCCTACTCCAGCGCGGTGGAGTGGCCGGACGGCAGCCCGCCCCAGAGCGGCACCCAGAACAGCCGCCTGCTCAGCGTGAACAACCGGGGCGTCTGCTACCAGTGCCACGAATCGCCCTGATGGTGGGGCATGGAGAGAGGAGCCCCTGGCCCGGGGGATAGCCCGGTGGCCCCTCCGGCAAGGGCCCTCCCTGGACGAAACACCCGTGTCCGGGCCGGGATGAGGAGGGCCGAGCCCGACCGCCCCAGGTCATCTCCGGCCCCATGCACGGCCGATTCCGGTGACGATATCCGACCCGATGCGGTCTCCGGAAGACCGGGCCTCGGAGACCCAGGCATGTGCGTTCCGAGCCGTGACAATGCGAGATGCCACCTCCACGAGGGCCAGGATACGAGAGACCACACCCCCCAAGCCCCGGAGGCCCCGACAGATCCTGATCGACCTGAGCCGTCCGGAGCATCGTCGAAACCTGCTCCTGGGCATCGTCCTTCTCCTCCTGCTCGGGGTGGGGCTCCTGTTGAGCGGGATCCAGGTCTACGAGTACACCGAGAGCGCGGAGTTCTGTGGCGGGGCCTGCCACCCCATGGAACCCCAGTACACCCGCTATCGCTGGTCTGCCCACGCCAATGTGGACTGCAGCAAATGCCACATCGGGCCCGGGGCCTCCTTCTTCATCAAGTCCAAGATCGACGGGCTGAAACAGGTCTACGCGGTGCTGACCAACAGCTACAGCCGCCCCATCAAGAGCCCGGTCCACAACCTCCGGCCCGCCCGAGAGACCTGCGAGGAGTGTCACAACCCGGCCACCTTCCGGGACAACGTGATCAAGATCATCCGCCACTACGACAACGACGAGCAGAACACCCCCATCCAGTCCTCCCTGATCCTGAAGATGGGGGGCTACCAGGAGACCACGGGCATCAGCCAGGGGATCCACTGGCACATCACCAATCCGGTCTACTACATCGCCACCGACGAACAACGCCAGGCCATCGTCTGGATCGGGGTGGAACAGGAGGACGGCTCCTTGGTGGAGTACTACGCCCGGGACCTGGTCACCATGGCCCAGACCTCCTTCGTGGAGGAGGCCTGGGCCCAGGGCCGGGTGCGCAAGATGGACTGCATCGACTGCCACAACCGCACTGGCCACCCCATCCCGCCGCCGGAGGAGATGGTGGACCGGGCCATCAGCGACGGGCTGATCCCCGGGGACATCCCCTACATCCGGGCCAAGGCCGTGGAGCTGCTGAAGGCCTCCTACAACCGCACGGCCGAGGCCTACGCGGCCATCGACGGCCTGCTGGACTTCTACCGGGTCCACTACCCCCAGATCTACGCGAGCCGACGCTCCGACATCCAGGGGGCCCTGGCCTACATCAAGAAGATCTACTCCCAGACCACCTTCCCCGAGCTGGGCCTGAACTATCGGACCAACCCGGACAACGAACGACACACCCCCTTCCCCGGCTGCTTTCGCTGCCACGACGGCAAGCACATCCGGGTGGACGAACAGGGCAACGGCGGCGAGGCCATCAGCGTGAAGTGCAACCTCTGCCACACCGTGCCCATCGTGGGCCGGGGCGAGGAGAGGATCCTGGGCGTCCCAGTGCTCACCGGCCCCATCCCCGAGAACCACTCGGACTTCCGCTGGACCATCGAACACCGTTCCATCGATGCCGCGGAGCGCACCCAGTGCCTGGACTGCCACGGCCAGGCCTTCTGCAACAACGGCATCTGTCACAACGTGTCCCATCCACCGGACATGTTGTTCACCCACGCGGAGGAGTACCGGAAACGGGGCGATCAGGTCTGTTACACCTGCCACCAGAACGTGCTGTGCAGCCGCTGCCACCCAGGCGGCATTGTCGAGAACCCGTAGCCGGGGACCGATATGCGGGCCCGGCGGCATGAGGCCATGGCTTCCACAGGAACAGGGCACGGTCGACACCATGGACAGGGGGAAGCCCTTCTCGTGGGACCTGATCGGATGGATCCTGGTGGTGGGCTCCTTGAGCCTTCTGCTCATCGGGCGGGGGAACACCCTGGCAAAGGGGAACGGGCCCCCGGCGACCCCGGAGACCGCGCCGGTCGTCCTCGGCCAGGATGAGCCCCCCACCCCGTCCCCCATAGGGGCACCGACGCCGCTGCCCACGGCCACACCTACCGACACGCCGGCCCCCACGGCCACACCGACGCCGACATCCACCCATACACCCACGCCCCTGCCGCCCACGGCCACGCCCACTCCGGTCCCACCGCCCACGGCCACACCCACCGACACGCCGACACCCACGGCCACACCGACGCCTCCCTTCTGCGGCGATCCGTATGAACCCAACGATACACCGGAGCAGGCCCCACCCCTCCCCACGCCGCTTCCGTTCCAGGCCCTGCTCTGCGCTCCAGACGACCAGGACCTCTTCCAGGTCGATGCAGAGGCCGGGGTGCAGCTCACCCTCCGGCTCTTCCATGCCCAGGGCGACGTGCGCCTGGAGCTGCGGACCCTGGACAACGAGACCATCGCGGTGGCCGACCAGCCGGGCCTGGCCGATGAGCGGCTCGAGCTCCCCATCGGGACAGCAACGGCTCTGCTGGTGGCCGTGCTCCAGGGGGAAAGCGCCTCTTTCGCCGAACCCGTGGGCTACTTCCTGGACGTCCAGTGGCAGGCCTTGCCGCCCACGCCGACACCCACGGCCACACCTTCTCCATCCCCCACCGCCACGCCCACGGCAACGGCTACCGACACCTCGCCAGCCACACCGTCGCCGACATCCACCGATACACCCGCGCCCACGGCCACGGACACACCACCGCCGACGCCTGCCCCCACGGCCACCTACACGCCGAAATCCGGGCCCACATCCACCCACACACCGACACCCACGGCCACACCGCTGCCGCCAACTTCCACGCCCACGGACACGCCCAAGCCCACATCCACACCCACACCGTCGCCACCGACACCCACGGATACGCCGACACCCACGGCCACACCGCTGCCGCCAACTTCCACGGCCACGGACACGCCCAAGCCCACATCCACACCCACGCCGTCGCCACCGACACCCACGGATACGCCGACACCCACGGCCACACCG
>JALSIX010000119.1 GCA_026989655.1 Caldilineaceae bacterium | reverse complement strand
GTTGGGGCAGACGTGGAGTCGCCGGGCCTGTTCGCCGATGGCCCCGGCCAGAGCGGGGTGTCCGTAGCCCAGCATGGCCACCCCCTGGCCCGAGGTCATGTCCAGGTAGCGGCGGCCCTGCGCGTCCACCATCCAGCACCCCTCCCCGGCCACCATGACCATCTCTCCCCGGCGGGTGGTGACCTGGGATTCCAGGCGGTGTTCGGCAGTGAAGGCGGGGGTGGGCTGGTCCGTCGGCCCGGAGACGTGAAACGTGATGCGGGAAACGGGAGGTGTGAGAGTGCCAGGGTCCTTCGCATCCGGTGGCTTGGTGGTGTACGGCTCAGGCGCTTCGCGGAGCAGGGTCCCGCGTTGTTGAGGGATCATACGAAGGAGAAGTCGGATAATTTGGGCGAGTAGCTGAACTCGATGTTCAAAGACAGCCTCGCCAAGTTGGTGTCGAGCCAGGCTGTACCAGTGGCGACATTCCCGCGCAGAACCCAGGGCATATTCGTAAAACCGCGCTCTGTCCCTGCCAGTTCCTCGAGAATATCCCTCCGCAAGATTGGCGCCAACCGAGCCAGCTGCCCGCACCAACTGATCAGCAATGCCTCGCGCTCTCCCGGCATTCAATCTGGCTGCATCGCGCCAGGCCAGATCGGCTAGAAACAGAGCCAAACGGTACCCCTCCATGCGCCAGAGAGAATCTCGACGGATCTCGTCGGGCACGCCTTTCTCCCAATCTGAATACGTCGTCAAGACATCCCCCTTCTTCACGTTTCACGCTTCACGTTTCACGCTTCACGTTTCACGCCTCACGTTTCACGTTTCACATCTTACCCAATCTGCGTGCCTTCCCCCGCCAGCGCCCGGCTCACCGGCTCCTCCACCCGGCCGTCCGCGAAGACGACCCGGCCCACCCCTTGACCGACCGCCTCCACCGCGGCCATGACCTTCTTCTTCATCCGCCCCTGGGCGAAGGACATGAACTCCTCGACCCGGGCCCGGGGGATCTCCCGGATCAGGGTGGACTCGTCCGGGAACTCCCGCAGGAGGCCGGGCACGTCGCTGAGGATGACCAGGGCCTCCGCGTGGAAGGCCGCGGCCAGCTGCCCGGCGGCTCGGTCCCCGTCCACGTTGATGGCCTCTCCCTGGTCCGACGCGCCGGGCGGGGTGAGCACGGGCAGGTAGCCGTTGTCCAGGAGCAGGCCCAGGAGCTCCGTGTTGATCCGTTCCACCGTGCCCGTCCAGTCGTCCCGCAGGACCAGCCGCCGTCCGTTGACCCGCACCCGCAGCCTGTCCTTGCGCCGGCCTTCGAAGATGCGTCCGTCCAGCCCACTGAGCCCCACCGCGTTGACCCCGGCCTGCTGGAACTTCTCCACCCACATCTTGTTGAGCAGGCCGCAGTAGACCATCTCGAAGATCTCCAGGGTGCGCCGATCCGTGCGGCGGCTCACATAGCCGCTCTCGCTGGTGACGAACTGGGGCGGGTGGCCCAGGGCTTCGGCGATCTCGTTGGTGGTCTCCGCGCCGCCGTGGACCAGGATCAGCCGCTGGCCGGCCTGCCAGAGCCGGGCCACGTCCGCGACGATGGCATCGATGTGGAGGTCCTTGCCTCCGCCCACTTTGACGACGAGCATTGCGTGACTCCTTCTTACTCCGTACCCATGATCGTGCCCAGCCAGGTCCGCACGGCCTCTTCATCGGCCCGGCCCCGCCGCTGTTGCCAGCGCACCACGGCCAGACCGGCGAGGGGGAGCAGGGCCGGCCACACAAAGGGCAGGGCATCCAGGGCGTCCTGTTCTGGGCTGGCCCGCAGGATGCCCACACCCAGGAAGCCCAGGGCCAGGAGCACGCTGGCCGTTGTCCATACCAGGATGTAGAGGCGGGTCACGGGGTGGAGCTGGAAGTGGCCCACCAGTCGGCTGCCGCCATCGGGCGTGGGCTCTACCGCGCCGTAGAAGACCGGGGCGAAGGTCCCCCGGCTGTGAGAGCGGCTGGCCCGCCTCCAGAGCTGGATGGCCGTGCCCTGGATCCGCCCTGTGATCTCCGGGGCCTCATCGGACAGGGCGCTCTGCAGCCGGGCCAACAGCCTCTGCGGGGACAGTTCGGTGTGGAGCACCACCCGGGAATCGCTGGGCCGCCACAGCCCTTGGGCCAGCCGATCCAAGGGGGAACGGGACACACGGGGGCTGGCCATGGCCGTCACTCCTGGGGTCTTCGGGAAGAGCCTGGGGGGCCATCCCGTCGGTACTCGGCCCAGTATCGGAACAGGGGCGCCTTCTCGGGGTCGTCCCAGCGCTGGAGCTGGATCCGGCGCAGCCCCTGCGCCTCGTAGAGGGCCAGCTCTTCCAGGGTCAGGGGCCAGGGCGGGCCGCCTCGCTCTTCTTCCCGGTCCACGCCCAGACCGATGGCCAGGAGCGTACCGCCGGGCGCGACGAAGGCCGCGCACGCGGCCACGGTCTCGGCCCGCATCTCCAGGGGCAGGGCCTGGACGATGAACCCCTCCACCACCAGGTCAAAGGCCCGGTGCCATTCGGCCGGCGGGTGGAACAGGTCCGCGACCACGAACTCCACCGGGCTGTCTGGAAAGCGCTCTCGGCACCAGCGGATGGCCGTGGGGCTCACGTCGAAGGCCACGGTGCGGTAGCCCAGCCCGGCCAGGATCTGGGCGTCGTCGCCCAGCCCACACCCGATGACCAGTCCCGAGCGCCCGTGGCCGTTGGGCTGTCCCTGGAACACCCACTCCAGGAGCTCCCGCCGCGGAGCCATGTGGACCCAGGGCACGGTGCAGGGATCGCCCTCCTCCTGGGCCCGGGCGTACAGGGCCTCGAACCAGCCTATCGCATCTCCCTGTTCCAGGTGTCGTCGGATCAGCGCGTGCAGATCGTCCATCTCTCCTGTCCTGTAGTTCATCGTCGAGGAGCCTTGCCGAGCAGCTCCCGAAGATGGCGCCGGAACGCCCACAGCATCATGGGGAGGGCCAGGGCCAGGGCCACGAAGTGGCTGGCCGGACGCCTCAGTGCCCAGGCCCACACGGGGGCACTGAGCAGCCCGATGAGCCCGGCCAGGGAGCGTCTGCGGCTCAGCCCGTAGACGAGTCCGGCCACTCCGGCCACCCCTGCGGTGAGCCCGGGATCCAGGGCACCGAACCCGCCCAGAGCGGTCGCGAACCCCTCGCCTCCCCGGAGGCGAAGCTGCACCGGCCAGATGTGCCCGGCCACGGCAGCCGGCACGGCCAGAGCGGGGATCCAGCCGGTATTCGGGCCCAGCCACCGGGCCAGGAGGACCGCCAGCACGCCCTTGCCCACGTCTCCCAGGAAGGCCACCCCAAACCCCCACAGTCCCAATACCCGCCCCGCGTTGGTCGCCCCCGCGTTCCCGCTCCCCAGGGTGCGGATGTCCTCCCCTGTGTGCCAGCGCACCAGGTAGTAGGCCGTGGAGAAACAGCCGAGCAGGTAGGCGAGGAAAAGCGTGAGGAGGGTGCGCATGGGGCTGTCCTCCAGAGTCGTGGGGGCAGGTGGAGCAAAGAGTAGGGAGTAAGGAGTGAGGGGTAGTAGAGTAAAGGGTAAAAATCGGTCCATGCCAGCCTTATTCCTTACCCCTTACTCATTCTTATTCCTTGCTCATTACCCCTTAACTCCTCACTCATCACGTTCAGATCGGATGAAGTCCCGGGAACTCCAGCCCGGTGGTCTCCTCCCAGCCCATCATCAGGTTCAGGCACTGGACCGCGCTGCCGGCTGCGCCCTTCATCAGGTTGTCGATGGCGCAGAGGGCCACCACCCGGCCGCTCTCCTGGTCCAGGGCGAAGCCCACGTCTGCGTGGTTGCTCCCGGCCAGGATCTTGGGTTCCGGGTAGCGGTAGATGCCCCTCCGCTCCTTGACCAGACGCACGAAGGGTTCCCCCCGGTAGGTCTGCCGATAGGCCTGCCACAGCTCCCTCTCGGTGATCTTCTCCTGCACGAAGATGTGGGCCGTGGCCAGGACGCCTCGCACGTTGTCCACCGCGGTGGCGCTCATGTGGACCCGGACATCCCGGTACGCCTCCCCTGCCCGGCGCAGGGCCTGGAGCACCTCTCCGGTGTGGCGGTGGCCCGTGGGGGCGAAGCTGCGCATGGCCCGGGCCCGTTCCGGGTGGTGGCTGGCCTGGCTGGGGCGGTTGCCTCCCTCGCTGCTGCCCACCTTGACCTCGCAGATCGCGTCCCGGTCGGGAAGGGCCAGGCCCTGGGCGAAGAGGGGCCAGATGGCCAGGAGGGTCGCGGTGGCGTTGCAGCCCACGCCGCTGACGTAGCGGGCCCCGCGGATGCGCTCCCGGTTCAACTCCGGCAGGCCGTAGACGAAGCGGGAGAGCCAGGTCGGGTTGGCGTGCTCCTTCCCGTACCAGGCCACGTAGTCGGCGGGATCCTGGAGCCGGAAGTCCGCGCTCAGGTCCACGATGCGCTCCGCCTTGGCGGCCAGCTCCTGGATGCGGCCCATGGTCTCGCCGTGGGGCAGACAGGCGAAGAGCACCTGGCAGGGCGCCAGCTCGTCTGCGGAGACGAACTTCAGCCGGGTGCGTCCCCGGAGGTTCGGGTGGGCGAAGTGGACGTAGGTTCCGGCCAGGCGTTCACTGGTCACCTGGACCACCTCCACGTGGGGGTGGTCCAGGAGCAGGCGGAGTAGCTCGCCCCCGGTGTAGCCGGACCCACCGAGAATGGCAACGGTGGTGCTCATTGCGGGATCGACCTTCGCAGTATGGTGAGAATGAGTTGAGAATCAGTAATTCACGATTTAGCCCATTGCCTCCTCTACTCCCCTGCCAACGTCACCCGGCCGACAGGGCGCTCCGCTTCCCGCTCCCACCCGTTCGCCGCGGCCCATCCTTCCCGGGCCACCCGCAGCGCAAAGTCCACGATCCGGCCGGGGATGTCCACGCCGGTGGGTTCGATGCTGTTGCGGAACTCCATGGTGTAGTTGACCTCGTTCACCAGCAGGCCTCGTTCCGGGTCCTCCAGCAGGTCGATGGCCACCGCGCCGCCGCCCACGGCCCGGGCCGCGCGCACGCAGAGAGCATCCAGCTCCGGCGTCACCGGGCAGACACTGGCCTGTCCTCCTCGGGCCGTGTTGGTGATCCAGTGGTCGGAGCGGCGGTAGATCGCGCAGATGGTCTCGCCGCCCACCACAAAGGCCCGGATGTCCCGTTGGGGCTTGGGGATGTACTCCTGGATGTAGAAGATGGAGTGGTGGTAGGTGCCCAGGACCTGCTTGTGCTCCAGGATGGCCTCCGCGGCCTCCCGATCGTTGACCTTGCTCAACAGCCGGCCCCAGGAGCCCACCGCGGGCTTCAGCACCACCGGGTAGCCCAGGCTCTCCATGGCCTCCAGCGCGCTCTCCGGCGTGTAGGCCACCAGCGTCCGGGGGGTGGGGATGCCGGCCGCGGCCAGCGCGCTGGTAGTCTGGAGCTTGTTGCCGCAGATGTCCGCCACCTGGGCCGTGTTCACCGTGGCGATGCCCCGGTCGTTCAACATGCGCAGGCTGTACAGGGCCCGACCGTGGCTGATGCAGCGCTCGATGATCACATCGTAGGGGTCGAAGCGGCGGTTGTACCCGTTGCCCCCAGAGATGTCGAAGATCAGCCTGGCATCGTCCAGCAGATCGAACTCCACGCCGCGCTGTTCCAGGGCCTGGAAGATCCGCTTCTCCTCCGCCCGGATGCGGCTGTACAGGATCCCGACCTTCATCTCACTCGCCCCAGTCCTCTTCCTCCTCCGGTGCCAGCTCCAGCCGCACCGGGTCGATGTCCACCACCTCCAGGTCCACCCCACATTCGGGACACTGGACGATCTCGTGCTGCATCACCTCCACCAGCTCCACCTGGCCGAAACACTCCGGACATTCGACGGTTGCGGAAATGGTTTCAAGCGACATGGTTTTCCTCCGTAGATGACTCGGTTGAACGATGGACAGGCTTTGGACTCTTCACTCCCTCCTCCTTCACCCGTTGTTGCACCCATTCCCGAATCCGCTCTCCCACCTCCTCCGTGCTCGCCCTTCCGCCCAGGTCCGGCGTGTGGGGGCCTTCGGCCAGCACGGCCTGGATCGCGGCCTCGACGACCTGGGCCTCCCCGGTGCAGCCCAGGTGGTGGAGGAGCAGGGCACCGGCCCGGATGGCCGCCACGGGATTGGCGACGCCCTGCCCCGCGATGTCCGGCGCGCTGCCGTGGACCGGCTCGGCCAGGACGAAATTATCGCCCACGTTGGCACTGGGCACAAGTCCTAGGCCGCCCACCAGGGCGGCGCCGGCATCGCTGAGGATGTCCCCGTAGAGGTTCGGGGCCAGGACCACGTCGTAGCGCGCCGGCTCGCGGATCAGCCGGTGGAGCATGGAGTCCACCAGTTGTTCCTCCAGATGGATCTCCGGATATCCGGCCGCCACGGCCAGGGCGACCTCCCGAAACAGGCCGTCGGTCACCTGGAGGACATTGGCCTTGTGCACCACAGTCAGCCGAGGCCTCGGCGGCTGTCCAGGAGGGGGAAGGCCGTTGGGCCTGTTCTGGGCCCGCTGCCTGGCCTGCTCGCAGGCCATCTGGGCCACGCGGGCGGTCGCCCGGCGGGTGATGACCCGCTCCGCGATGGCCGTCTCGCCATCCGGGGAGAGCCGTTCCCGGCCCGCGTACAGCCCCTCCGTGTTCTGCCGAACCACCAGCAGATCCACCCCTGGGCGGCTCCCCGGCACCGGCGCAGAGACCAGGGGCCGCAGGTTGGTGTGTAGGTCCAGGAGCCGGCGCAGGGCCACGATGGGGCTGCGGTAGCCCGGCACCCGACGGCTGGGCGAGCTCACCGCGCCGAAGAGGGCACCGTGGCAGCCCTCCAGGGCCTCCACCGTGGCCTGGGGAAGCGCGGCCCCAGTCCGTTGGAAGGTCCCCCAGCCGGCCTCCAGCTCCACGAACTCCAGGGGCAGGCCCGTGGCCTCCAGCACGGCCCCGGCCACGGGGATCACCTCTTGCCCGATGCCGTCTCCCGGGATGAGGGCGATGGTGTAGGGTGTCGGTTCCATTGTGTCCGAAGCTCTCGGTTCTGTTTGGACGTACCAGGTGAGCGTGAGTGCAGGCTAAGGAGCCATGAGTAAGGTGGTGAAATGGCGGCCAAAAGTAGTGCATGCAACGCACATTACTCCTTACTCATTGCTTCTTACTTTTCCCCTGATGTACGCCACCAGTCCGCCGGCCTCCACGATGCCCCGCAGGGTGTCGCTCAAGGGAGGGAAGGGAAACTCTCCCGCTGCGCAGCGGATGAGGTGGTGCTCCAGGTCCACGGTGACGGTCTCACCGGGCTGGATGGCCTGGGCCGCCGGGGGGCAGGGGATGGCCAGCAGGCCGTTGTTGATGGCGTTGCGGTAGAAGATGCGGCCGAAGCTCTCCGCGATGACCGCGCTCACGCCGTTGTAGACCAGGCAGGTGGCGGCCTGCTCCCGGCTGGAGCCGCAGCCGAAGTTGCGCCCGGCCACGATCACGTCCCCGGGCTGCACCTCCTGGACGAAGCGGGGATCCAGGTCCTCCAGCGCATGGCGGGCGATCTCCTCCCGCCCTCGGGCCGTGTAGGTGTACTTGCCCGGGAAGAGCACGTCCGTGTTCACGTTGTGGCCGTACTTCCAGGCGCGTCCGGTGAGGGTGGGCATGGTGTGGTGTTCTCCTCAGCAAGAAAATTGTGATAAGCAAGTAATAAGAAAAGAGTAGAGAGTAAGGAGTAAGGGAATGTAGCGCGCGGGGCAGTGAGCATGGACCCAGGCATCTCCTCCAATGGACTCATGGACGCTGGAGCAGACGGTTGCGTAGGTTCCGCAGGGCGAGCAACGCCTTCATGACCCACTGTTGCCACAGAGGAACCGTCAGGATGCGTTCGACGGGCTCCGGCCGATTCGCCAGGGCGTCGGCCAGCCGGAGCCGGTGGGTGTCGAGGAAACGTCTGGGAAGGCGCCCAGGATCGAACCAGCCCACGGCCGCGGTCTCCGGTCCGTTCTCAATGGCCTCGCCACCTATGAGCCGTCCCACAAAGCAATCGGTTTCCGAGCGGCCCAGCGGTCCACCGATCAGGATGTACCGCCCCACGTAGCGCTCGATGGCGATCTGGTAGCCGGTCTCCTCTGCCGTCTCCCGCACCGCGGCAGCTTCCGCCGTCTCGCCGTCCTCCAGGCCGCCGCCGGGCAGCACCCACAGGCGGAAGTCCTTCCGCTTCACCAACAGCACCCGGCCGTCGTCATCGAGCACGACGGCACAGGCACCCCGCTTGGTTGTCGGCTCCATCTCCGAAATGCTCCCCACCCTGCACTCCTCACTCTTTACTCATTTACTCCTTACTCCTTTTACCCTTCCACCACCTCTCGGGGATCCACGATCCTCCCCGCCACCGCGCTCGCGGCCACCACCGCCGGGTTGGCCAGGTAGATCGCCGCGTCCGCGGTGCCCATGCGGCCTCGGAAGTTGCGGTTGGCGCTGGAGATGGTCACTTCTCCCGGCGCGGGGATGCCCATGTGGTTGCCCATGCAGGGACCGCACCCCGGCACGCCGATCACCGCGCCCGCCTCCACCAGGGCCTGGATGTAGCCCCGCTCCAGCCCGGCCTGGAGCACCTGGCTGGACGCGGGGATCACCAGGAAGCGGGTCCCCGGCGCCACCCGCCTGCCCCGGATCACCTCCACCGCGGCCGCGATGTCCTCCAGACGGCCGTTGGTGCAGGTGCCCAGGAAGGCCTGGTCCACCCGGGTTCCTGCCACCGCGGACAGGGGGACCACGTTGTCCACGCTGTGGGGGCAGGCGATGTAGGGCTCCAGCTCCTGGGCCCGGTAGACGTGGGTGGCCACGTAGGTGGCATCCGGGTCGGGGAAGAGGGCCAAGGCCTTGAGATCGGCGAGCAGCGATCGGGGGGTGGAGGGGCCATCGCGCTCCGAGCGGTCCATCTCCCGATCTCCGATCGCATATCTGGTGGCCAGCCTCTTCGCCAGGTATCCATAGGTCTTCTCGTCCGGCGGCACGTACGCGTTCTTGACCCCGAACTCGGCCATCATGTTGGGCAGGACCATGCGGGATTCCAGGCCCATGGCCGCGATGCCGCTGCCGCTGAACTCCACGGAGCGGTAGAGGCCACCGTCCGCGCCCAGGTCGCCGATGATGCGCAGCGCGAAGTCCTTGGCGGTGACGCCTGGGGGCAGCTCTCCCTCCAGCACGATGCGCATGGACTCGGGCACCCGCAGCCAGAGCTCGCCCGTGGCCCAGAGCGCGGCCACCTCGCTGCGGCCGATGCCCGCTCCGAACGCGCCCAGCCACCCGAAATGGGTGGTGTGGCTGTCCGCGCCCAGGATCATCTGCCCGGGCAGGACCAGGGCCTCTTCGCTGAGCACCTGGTGGCAGATGCCCCGGCCCACCTCGAAGAAGTGGCGGATGCCCTGTTCCCGCACAAAGGCCCGGATCTCCGCGTGGTTGCGCGCGTGGCGGGCGGTGGGCGGGGGGGCCGCGTGGTCCAGGGTGATGGCGATCCGCTCGGGGATGGCCACCCGGGCCTGGCCGAACTGCTGCCAGATCCGTCGGATGGCCGCGGTGTTGTCGTGGCTCAGCACCACATCCGGGCGCACATCCACGATCTGGCCCACCTCCACGCGGTCCAGGCCCCCGGCCCGGGCGATGGCCTTCTGGGCGAAGGTCTGGGGTGGGGAAGAGGAGATCGTCGTCATGGTCTGGGCTCCCTCGTCGGTCGGCACATGGAAGGCCGTGGACGTGATGTGCCATGTCGCGAGAGCCGCTCGCGTCCACCCCGTCCCATCACGAGCCCCCTTTCACGCCTTCACGGGCTCCCGTCGCCCCGCTGTGGTACTCCCGTAGCAGCGCGTCCACGTCGTCCAGGCTGAGCGGTTTCTCGTCGGCCAGGGCCTTGATGTGCTGGGTGATCTCCTTCACCTGCTGGTCGGTCAGGTCCAGTCGGAGCTGTTCGGCCCGGTGTCGGATCGCGTTCCATCCGGTGAGCCGGTGGGCGATGTGCAGGTAGCGGGTGAGGCCGAAGTCCTCGGGCTGCAGGATCTCGTAGGTGCTGGGGTTGTTCAGGATGGCCTTGGCATGGATGCCGGCCTTGTGGGTGAAGGCGGTGTAGCCGGTGATGTAGTTGTTGAAGGGCACGTCCACCCCCACCAGCTTGGCCACCCGGTTCTCGATCTCCCGCAGCAGGGGCAGGTCGTACTTCCGCCGTACCAGCTCCGGGTTGTCCGCGTACATCCGGGCAATGAAGCCCCCCAGGGGGGTGATGCCGTTGCGCTCCCCGATGCCCAGGACCGAGGTGTCCACATGGGTGGCGCCCGCGGCCAGTGCGCAGTAGGCGTTGGCGATGGCGCAGCCTGTGTCGTTGTGGCCGTGGAACTCGATGTCGCAGTGGACCACGCCCCGGAGGGTCTTCACCAGCTCGTAGACCTGGAGCGGGTGGGCGATGCCCACCGTGTCCGCGATGCCCACCCGATCCACGCCGACCCGGTCCACGGCCCGGTAGACCGTGAGCAGATCCACCAGCTCGCTCCGAAAGGAGTCCTCGCTGCTGAAACGGACCTCCAGTCCCTGGCCCTTGATGTACTCGATGACGGCGATGGCCTCCTCGATGATCTCGGGGATCTCCTTGCCGTGGGAGAACTGCCGCAGGTAGCTGCTGGTGCCGAAGACCACGTCGATGCCGTCCACGCCCGTGTCCACGGCCAGCTTGGCGTCCTCCAGGTGGCACCGGGTGTGGGTGAGGACCTTGGCCCGCAGGCCCAGCCTGGCGATGGCTTCGCAGTCCCTGCGGCTCTGGGGGCTGGCCGCGGGGGAGGTGAGTTCCAGGTACTCCACACCGAACGCGTCCAGCAGCCGTGCGATCTCCACCTTCTCCGCGGTGGTGAAGAACGCGTTGGCGAACTGTTCTCCTTCCCGCAGGGTGGATTCGATGATGGCGTACTGTTCCAGCGACATGGCAGACCTCCGGATGGGAGCGCGCAGCGGGTTCGGAGCAAGCCGGCCTGCGTCGCTGCAGGGGAGCCATCGTCGGCCAGACAGCCGGGGCAACAAAAAACCGGCCACCTGTCTGGTGGCCGGTTGCCGGGCATTGATCCCGAGCAAGCGCGATGCTCCAGACAGGTCAGTCCGGTTCCGGGATGCGCTTGCTCTTCTTCTTGGCCACGATGGCCACGGGCAGGGATCCGCGCTCGATCATGGTCCAGGGCATCTGTTCGAGGTGTGGAACGGCATGGTGGCAGCCATGATAGTGGAGGAACCGGGGATCTGTCAAATTCG
>JALSIX010000118.1 GCA_026989655.1 Caldilineaceae bacterium | reverse complement strand
GCCCGTTCCACCACCTGATCCCGGTCCACTTGGAAGGGCTCCAGATCGAGGTGGCAATGGCTATCGACCAGTGGAATGGATGCATCCTGTGTTGTCCCCATGGTTTGTTCATTTTATCACACAGGTGGAGGCCCACCAAGCAGGGATCCTACTCCGGGGTCCCCTCCCTCAGGCCGCCGCGCCGATCAGCCGTTTGCCGTCCTCCAGGATGGCCTGTACGGCCTCGGGCGCGGTGGTCTCTGTGTAGATCCGGATCAGGGGTTCGGTGCCAGAGAAGCGCACCAGCAGCCAGCCGCCGTCCTCCATGAGGAACTTGTAGCCGTCCACGGTGATCCGGTCCACCACCCGTCGTCCACCCAGGGTCAGTCCATGGATGTCCGGGCGGTCCAGCCGTTCTCGGGCCCGCTCTTTCATCTCGTTGCCGGTCAGACGGAGGTCGATACGGCCGTAGTAGTGGGGGCCCACCTTCTCGAAGAGCATCTGGATGAGCTGGCTGGGTCTCTTCCCGGTGCGCACCATGAAGTCCAGCAGGTAGAGGTTGGCCAGGATGCCGTCCCGCTCGGGCACATGGCCGCGGAAGGCGTATCCGCCGCTCTCCTCGCCTCCGATCATGGCGTTGTGTTCCACCATGGCCGGGGCCACGTATTTGAAGCCCACCCCGGTCTCGATGACCGGCACGTCGTAGAGTTCCCCCAGCTTGTTGAGCATGGAGGTGGTGCTGATGGTCTTGACGATGGGGCCCCGCTCGCCCCGGATCTCCAGGAAGTAGAAGGCCAGCAGGGCAAAGACCCGGAGCTGGTCCACGAACTGCCCATGTTCGTCGCCCAGTCCGCAGCGGTCCGCGTCGCCGTCCATGATGCAGACGCAGTCCGCCCGGTGACGACGGCCGGCTGCCAGCCCGGCATCCACGTTGGGGGGGATGGGTTCGGGCCGGGCCATCTCCGGAAAGATGGGGTTGCGCTCCCCGTGGACCTCCAGCACCTGGGTGGTGCCTCCGGCCAGGATCTGGCTGAGCCACCCGGAGCCGTTGCCCCACATGTTGTCCACCAGAACCCGGAGGCCCGCCTGGCGGATGGGATCCAGGTCGATCAGGCCTTGCAGGTGGTCCAGGTAGGCGGGCTTCGGGTCGAAGTAGGTCACCAGCCCCTGGTCCAGGGCCTGGTCCAGGGGCAGCCGGCGGATGGCCTCCACCGTGTCCGCGGGAGGGATCTGGGCCTCGATGGCCTGCAGCCCAGCCGGCGGGATGGCGCCTCCCCGGCTGTCCCGGACCTTGAAGCCGTTGTCCTCTGGGGGGTTGTGGCTGGCGGTGATGTTCACCGCGGCCAGGGCCCCCTTCTCCACCACGCTGTAGCTGATCACCGGGGTGGGGGTGGCCTCCTGGGTGAGGAGGACGTGGAAGCCGTTGCCGGCCAGCACCTCGGCCGTGGCCGCGGCGAAGTGTTCGCTCGCGAAGCGGCGATCGTAGCCCACCACCACGGATCCCTGCGCGCCCTGGTCTCGCAGGTAGTTGGCGAAGCCCTGGGCACAGCGACGGACGTTGTGGAAGGTGTAGTTCTCCGCGATACGGCCGCGCCAACCGTCGGTGCCGAAACGGATATCGGTCATGGTCTTCCCTCCGGTGCGGTGGTCATGGCGGCGAGGATGGCCCGGACACGGCTCTGGAGCCGCGGCGGAACGCCTCCGGCGGTCCGGGCCTTCGGGTCCTCGTCAGACAGTATAGCAGCCGGGGGAGGCAGATACAAGGCCGGTGGGGAACTGGGGAACTTGCGGGGGTGTCCAGGGACGTCCGGTGCATCTGGTCTCACGCCCGGACGCGGTCTACAGCTGCTCGGAGGGCGCTTCGGGCCTCTTCGGCGTGGTGGCTCCGCCCTGGGGGATGGGGTGGGCATGCCCCCGGAGAGGGGCGTGCCCACCCCTATATGGAATTCAGTCCAGGGCGCCGACCTCCTGGAGGAGTCGCAGGGTTCCTTCCAGGTCCTCCAGATCCGACAGGTCCAGATCCGGTGTCCGGATCTCGGACAGGGGCTTCAGCAGGGGGTGGGTGGGGATCCCGGGCACCAGGGGATACTCGTAGGTCTCGTTGGCGAAGTAGCTCTGGGCCTCTTCGCTCAGGAGGAAGCGTACGAAGGCCTCTGCGTTCTCGGTGTTGTGGGCGGTGTCCAGGATGCCCACGCCCGCCACGTTGATCATGGCCCCTGCATCCCCGCTCTCGGGGTAGTGGTTCCGGGCCGGGAAGTTCGGATCCTCGGCCAAGAAGCGGAACAGGTAGTAGTGGTTCACCAGGCCGAGCAGGATCTCGCCCCGGCCGGTGGCCTCCACGATGGGGGTGTTCTTGGGATAGGACTGGACATCGTTGGCCAGCATGGCCAGGAGCCATTCCCGGGCCCGCTCCTCTCCCTCCAGGGCCCGGAGCCCGGTGACGAAGGCCTGGAAGCTGCCGTTGGTGGGGGCCCAGCCGACCTGGCCCTTCCACTGGGGTTCGGTGAGCTCCCAGATGCTGTCCGGCACCTGGTCCTCGGCCAGGGCGTCGGTGTTGTAGACGAAGACCCGGGCCCGGCCGCTGATGCCCACCCAGCGCCCTTCCCGGCTGCGGAAGCGGGGCTCCACCCGTTCCAGGATCTCCGAGGGGAGGGCCACGAAACGGCCAGCCCGCTCCAGGGCCCCCAGGGCACCTGCATCCTGGCCGTAGAAGACCTCCGCGGGCGAGTTGGCCCCCTCTTCCAGCACGGTGGCAGCGAGCTCGGCTGTCCCGCCGTAGCGCACCTCTACCTGGATGCCGGTCTGCTCCTGGAATCGCTGGATGAGGGGCCCTACCAGGTTCTCGTTCCGTCCGGAGTAGACCACCAGGGTCTGGGCATCCGAGGCCTCTGGGCTGTCGCTCAAGGGCGGGGTGGGCAGGGGGCTCTGACAGGCCACAGCCGCCAGGGCCACAGCGAGCAGCACCAAGGTCCCCAACAGGGAGATTCCAGATGGACGCAGGAAGTTCACGGTCGTTGTCCTCCTTTGACGTGCTTTGACGTGCAAACGGACGTTCAAGCGGCCGAAGCGCGACACGGTGCGGGGACCGGGTCGCACGGATGGATCCGGAGACCACTTCGTGAAACAGGGTACAAGAAGGGAGAACCGATTTCAAGGGGGTTCTGGGGGGCCAACCGGAGGTGCCGGGTACGGTGGCGGTGAACGGCGGCCTGTGTCCGGCTTCAGCCGCGGTGAAAAGGCCTTTAGGCGTGGAGGTTAAATGGGTTTAACCTCTGGGGGCGGTGCCCCATGGGGCTGCTCCAGGGGGAGCCCACGGGACATCCGGGTTGTCGGGGAGCGGCCCCGGCTCCACGGGGCGATCCCGGGAATGGGTCGGGGATTCGTTCCCTGGAGCCGGGGTCGGGAAGGATGGATCACGGGGCCGACGGGGCGCTCTCGCCGCCCTGGGGGCGCTGGCCCAGCTCCTTGTCCAGCAGGAGGATGGCGGCCCGATCGTCGCCGGCCAGGTCGAGCTGGTCCACGATCCGTCCGACCGTGTCCTCCTCCTCCACCTGCTCGTTGACGAACCATTCCATGAGGGATTGGGCCGCGTAGTCCCGCTCCTCCACGGCCAGCCGGTAGATGTCGTGGATGTGGCCCGTGATCTTCCGCTCGTGGTCCAGGGCCTGTCGGAAGATCTCCAGGGGGCTGCCGAACTCCGCGGGTGGGGCCTCGATGGCTCCCAGCTCCACGTGGCCGCCCCGTTCCAGCACATGGCGCAGGATGCGCATGGCGTGGCCGTACTCCTCCTGGCTCTGGCCGTACATCCACTGGGCGAAGCCGTCCAGGCTCTTCTCCTCGAAGTGGGTGGCCATGGCCAGGTAGATGTAGGACGAGAACAGCTCTCGGTTGATCTGCTCGTTCAAGGCCCGCTGCATCCGTTCGCTCAACATCTTTCCACCTCCTTGTGAGGGTCGATTGAAAGGGGGCCCGGCACATGGAGAGAGCTCCCCGGTGCGGGCATGGATCGCATGCCCAAGTTCCATTATACCCGCGCAGGCCCGGGTTGGGATGGACATTTCAGTTGCACTCTGTTTGAACTTTGTTACAATAACGGAGCCCACCCGGGCTTCAACCCCGGCACAACGGTTCGAGAACCCGGGGCTGGTATGGGGAGACCACGGGAAGCACGTCGCGGCCTGGGGTCTCGGGTCGGG
This sequence comes from Caldilineaceae bacterium, assembly GCA_026989655.1. Lineage (GTDB taxonomy): Bacteria > Chloroflexota > Anaerolineae > Caldilineales > Caldilineaceae > JALSIX01. The sequence goes on along the minus strand of JALSIX010000118.1, from coordinate 44,686 downwards.
ACTCCCCGAAGAACGAGAAGATCGGCCATTCGAAGCGAGGATCGAAGCGAGGACATCTATGCTCACCCTGGTCGAGAAGGTCCTCTTCTTGGTGGTGGCCGTGGGGGCCCTCTACTACGGCTACCGCAACTTCAGCAAGGTCTACCAGGTGGTGCGCCGGGGGCAGGGCCAGTTCCCCACCCGCGGGGAGCTGGTGGCACGTCTGGTGGACGCGGCCCTCACCTGGCTGACCCTGCGGCCCACCTGGAAGATCCGTCGGGCCACAGATGTCTTCCACGCCATGATCGCGTGGGGGTTCGTCTTCTACTTCCTGGTCAACTTCGGCGATCTGCTCCAAGGCTACTTCCCCATCACCTTTCTGGGGCGCGGGGCCATCGGCAACGCGTACCGCTTCCTGGCAGACCTCTTCAGCGTCTCCGTCCTGGTGGGGATGCTCTACTTCCTGGTGCGCCGTTTTGTCCTCCACGCCCGAGAGCTCGGCTATCACTCAGGGGTGGTGTTGGTGGACAAGGTGCGCCAGGGCGGCATCCAACGGGACTCCCTCATCGTGGGGCTGTTCATCCTCTTCCACGTGGGCTTTCGCTTCCTGGGCGAGAGCTTTGCCGTGGCCCTGGAGCGGCTGGAGACCGGCCACGGGGATCCGTCCCAGCCCTTTGCCAGCGCGGTGAGCCTGCTGTGGAGCGGCATGGGGGAGACCGCCCTCCGCATCGGGCAGCACGTGGGCTGGTGGGGAGCCCTGGGGCTCATCCTGGCCTTCATCCCCTATTTCCCCTACAGCAAACACTTCCACCTCATCATGTCCGGGGTGAACTTCCTCACCAAGCCCCGCCGCACCTCCCTGGGCACCCTGGACCCGGAGGACTTCGAGGACGAGACCCGGGAGGTCTTCGGCGTGGCCCGGCTGGAGGACCTCCACTGGACCCATCTGGTCGATCCCTACGCCTGCATCATGTGCAACCGATGCCAGGACGTCTGCCCGGCCTACACCACCGGCAAGGAGCTCTCCCCCTCTGCACTGGAGATCAACAAGCGCTACTTCATCAACCAACATGTGGAGGCCCTGGCCCAGGGCCAGGAGACGCCGCCCCTGTTGGAGTACGCGATCAGCGAATCCGCGGTGTGGGCGTGCACGGCCTGCGGCGCGTGCGTGGAGATTTGTCCGGTGGGCAACGAGCCCATGTTCGACATCCTCTACATGCGGCGCTACCAGGTGTTGGTGGAGAACCGGTTCCCCCACGAGCTCCAGGCCGCCTACCGGGGGATGGAGCGCAACGGCAACCCCTGGAACCAGAGCGCGGGCGACCGCATGGCCTGGGCCCAGGGCCTGGACGTGCCCACGGTGGACCAGAACCCGGACGCGGACATCCTGTGGTGGGTGGGCTGTGCCCCCTCCTACGACCCCCGGGCCCGGCAGACAGCCCAGGCCCTGGCCAAGGTGCTCAACCACGCTGGGGTGAACTACGCGGTGCTGGGCGAGCAGGAGACCTGCACCGGGGACTCGGCCCGACGCTCGGGCAACGAGTACCTCTTCTACGAGCTGGCCCAGATGAACGTCGAGACCCTCAACCAGGTGCGGCCCAAACGCATCGTCACCACCTGTCCCCACTGTCTCCACACCCTGGGCAAGGAGTATGCCCAGTTCGGCGGCCACTACGAGGTGATCCACCACACCCAGCTCCTCTCGGAGCTGATCGCGTCCGGCCAGCTCTCCTACGAGCTCGTGCCCGAGGGCAAGGTCACCTTCCACGACCCCTGTTATCTGGGGCGGCACAACGGCATCGTGGACGCTCCCCGACAGGTGCTCCAGGCCGGCAACATCCGCCTGGAGGAGATGCCCCGACATGGGCGCCAGAGCTTCTGCTGTGGCGCCGGCGGGGGCCAGATGTGGAAGGAGGAGGAGCCGGGCCAGAAGGCCGTCAACCAGGAGCGGTACGAGGAGGCCCGCCGGACCGGCGCGGGCACCATCGCGGTGGGCTGCCCCTTCTGCCTCACCATGCTCACCGACGCCTCCAAGGCCGCGGACGAGGGGGTGGTGGTCAAGGATGTGGTGGAGCTGATCGCGGAGAACCTCCCCGAGCCCTCATGAGTTGGCCGGCCTCCGTTCCCGGGATCTCCAAGCCGAAGGCGGCCCCTTGGGGCCGTCTTCTCGCGTCAGCCCAGCAGCTCCCGGACGGTGGCCAACACCTGGTCGAACATGGCCACGGTCAGGCGGCCCGTCTGGGTGTTCTGGCGGCTCACGTGGTAGGAGGCCACCAGGGTGGGCAGCGCCTCCCCCAGGGGGTAGACCTGGCCGTGGCGGAACGCCAGCCGGGGGACGGCGTGGCCCATCTGCCCCAGGGCCCGAAGGGTGCCGTCGAAGGCCATCCGGCCCAGGGCCAGGATCACCCGAAGCCGCCGGAGGAGGTGGAGTTCGGCCACCAGGAAGGCCCGGCAGTTGGCCAGCTCCTGGGCCGTGGGGCGGTTCTGTGGGGGGACACACCGGGCCACCGCGGAGATGTAGCAGTCCCTCAGGGTCAGGCCGTCCTCCCGGGAACGGGAGTGGGGCTGGCTGGCGAAGCCGGCCCGGTACAGGGCCGGGTACAGGAAGTCCCCGGAGCCGTCGCCGGTGAACATCCGGCCTGTGCGGTTGGCGCCGTGGGCTCCGGGCGCCAGCCCCACGACCAGGAGCCGGGCCTCGGGATCCCCGAACCCCGGCACGGGCCGTCCCCAGTACTCCCAGTCCCGGTAGGCCCGTCGCTTGGTGCGGGCCACCTCCTCCCGCCAGGCCACCAGTCGGGGGCAGGCCCGGCAGGCCACCACCCGAGCATGGAGCTGTTCCCAGGTCTCTGGGCCGCGCGGGGATGGGTTCATCCTTTCATGGCTCCGGCAAGCAGGCCCCGCAGGAAGTACCGTCCCAACAGGACGTAGACCAGGAGGGTGGGGGCAGCCACGATCAGCGCGCCGGCCATCTGGACGTTGTACTCGGTGAACTGCCCTCCCCCCATGTTCTGGAGGGCCACGGTGGCCGGCTGGGCCCGGGTGCTGGAGATGACCACCGCGAAGAGGTACTCGTTCCAGATCTGGGTGAACTGCCAGATGGCCACCACCACAAACCCTGGGATGGAGAGGGGCAACAGCACGCTGCGGTAGATCCGGAAGAAGTTGGCCCCGTCGATCCGGGCGGCCTCCACCAGCTCGTTGGGCACCCCTGCGTAGTAGTTGCGGAAGATGAGGGTGGTGATGGGGATGCCGTAGACCACGTGGACCAGGACCAGCCCCGAGATGGTCGCGTAGAGCTGGATGGACTGGAGGAAGCGCACCAGGGGGATCAGGATGCTCTGGTAGGGGATGAACATGCCGAAGAGGATCAGGGTGAAGAGGGTCTCGGAGCCTCGGAAACGCCACTTGGACAGCACGTAGCCGTTCAGGGAACCCAGGATGCAGGAGATCACCGTGGCCGGGACCACCATGCGGACGCTGTTCAGGAACCCATCGCCGATGCCCCGGATGTTGGCCTCGGGGCGGCCGTTCCACGCCTGGGCAAAGCTCTCCAAGGAGATGGGGCTGGGCCAGTCCCACATGGTGCTCAGGCTCACGTCCGCGAAGCGCTTGAAGCTGGTGGCGAAGACCAGGTAGAGGGGGAAGAGGTAGTAGATCGCGAAGGCCAGGAGCACCCCGTAGACCAGGGCCCGCGTCAGGGTGAGGCGCCGGATCATGGTCACATCTCCTCCTGGCGGTTGGAGTAGAGGTAGGGCACGATGAGCAACGCCACCAGGATGAGCATGATCATGGCGATGGCCGAACCCTTGGCGAAGGCATTGCCCTGGAACACGGTGTAGTACATGTTGACCCCGGGCATGTCCGTGGCAAAGGCCGGGCCGCCACCGGTCATGGCCATGACCAGATCGAAGACCTTCAGGGAGAAGTGGCCCAGGATGATCACCGCGCTCAGGGTGATGGGCCGCAGCAGGGGCAGCTCGATGAGGCGGAAGATCTGCCATTCGGACGCGCCGTCCACCCGGGCTGCCTCCTTCAGCTCATCCGGGATGCCCCGGAGGCCGGCCAGGTACATGGCCATGGTGAAGCCGGACATCTGCCAGATGGCCGCCAGGGTCATGGGGAGCAGGGCCAAAGGCACCAGGAGCTTCACCTTCAGCCATTCCGGTCGGGAGCCGGGCCAGATGGTGGGATCCGTGATCCAACCCCACTGGAGCCCCTCCAGCCCCACCTTGGCCAGGATCAGGTTGATGCCCGAGGGGTCCGCGGGGTAGTTTCCCGGAAAGAAGATCCAGCGCCAGATGGTGCCGGTGACGATGAGGGAGAGGGCCATGGGGAAGAGGTAGATGCTGCGCAGGGTGTTCTCCCCCCGGATCCGCTGGTCCAGCAGGATGGCCAGGGTGAGCCCCAGGGCCAGGCAGCCGGCGATGAAGACGACGGTGAAGACAACGGTGTTGCGGATGTCGGCCTGGAAGCGGACGTCCTGGAAGATCCGGCGGTAGTTCTCCAGGCCCACCCAGGTGTAGTCCGGGAGCAGGGTGTTCCACTTGGTCATGGAGACATACCCCGTCCAGCCGATGAAGCCGTAGACGAAGATGGCGATGGCGATGATCGAGGGGGAGATCATGAGGATGGGGATGATCCGCTCCCAATCCCAACGCCGTGAGGCCGCTCGGATGCGGGGCAAGGCGGTCGTCCGTGCCATGGGGATTCCTCCACAGACCGTGGGGGCGGCAAAAGCCATGTGGAGCGGGGGACTGGCCACCCGCTCCACATGGAACCGCGCTCTTCCCTCTGCCCAGAGAGGGTGCCGTTCAGAGGGCTACTGGCCCAGGTAGGTCTCCTCCGCGGCCTGCTGCAGGGTCTCCAGGAGGAGGTCGATGTCCCGGTCCACCACGAAGTTCAGGGTGGCGTCCAGCAGGACCGTGGCCGCGAACGCGTCCGGCGCCGCGGAGCCGTGGACCGCGCTGGGGACCAGCGCGTTGGAGGCAAAGTCGTCCATGGAGAACTGGTGGTACGCGCCGAAGACGTCGGGGTCACAGTCGATGCGGGCACAGATGGAGCCCTTCTTGGGGTTGAAGGCCTCCTGGCCCTCCCGGCTGCCCACCACCCGCAGCCAGTTGATCGCGTTCTCCCGGTGCGGCGCGCCCTTGGGCAGGCCGAAGGAGTCGTTCACCACCATGAAGCTGCCCTCGGAGCCCGGGGAGGGCACGTAGCCGATCTCCTCGCCCAGGGTGCGGCCGGTGTTGATGAAGTAGCCCGCGGCCCAGTCGCCCATGATGTTCATGGCCGCCTTGCCGTCGGCCACCATGCCCGCGGCCTCGGCCCAGCTCACCGCGGAGTAGTCCGGGTTGGTGTAGTCCAGCATGCGGCTGAAGAGCTCCGTGGCCGCCCGCACCTCGTCGCTGGTCCAGGCCACGCTGCCATCCCACAGGCCCTGGTAGCCGTCCGGGCCCAGCGCGCCCAGCAGCACGTCCTCGTACAGGTGCGCGACCTCGAAGCGATCCTTGCCGCCCATGGCCAGGGGGGTGATGCCCGCGGCCTGGAGCGCTTCGGCCACCTGGAAGAAGTCGTCGAAGGTCCTGGGGGGCTCCAGGCCGTTCTCCTGGAAGATGGCCGTGTTGTACCACAGGACGTTGCCCCGGTGCACGTTCACTATCACGGAGTAGAGCTCCCCCTCATAGGTGACCATGTCCAGCAGGGCCTGGGGGAACTTGTCCAACCAGCCCTCCTCCTCGTAGAGGAAGGTGATGGGCTCCATGTAGTCGGTGACCACCCAGTTGGCCAGCAGCTCCTGGCCGCCGTGGACCTGGAAGCTGTCCGGAGGATCGCCGCCCAGCATCCGGGTCTTCAACACGGCCTTGGCATCTGTGCCTGCACCGCCGGCCACCGTCGCGTTGATGATCTCCACGTCCGGGTGGCGCTGCCGGTAGATCTCGAAGAGCGCGGCCAGGCCGTCCGCCTCGCCGGGATTCGTCCACCAGCTGAAGATCTCCAGCACGTTCTCGCCGCCCTCCTCCGCGGGCTGGGCCTCCTCGGCTGCAGGCTGCTCCTCCTGGGCCGGTTGCGAGGCCTGGGGCGCCGCGGGGGCCTGGCAGGCAGCCAACACCAGCACAAGGACCAGTGCGACGGCCAACAGGATCGAACGACGTTCTCTGGTCATGGACAGTCCTCCTTTGTGTTGATGGATGGAGCCTCGGAACTGCCGTAGAGGATGGGCCTCGGCCAGGAATCGCGCCGTTGACCCGATCCGACACGGGACAATAGGCCGTTCGATCGCCGGAGACCTGGGGGAGAGGTCCCGCTCGATGAGATCCTAGCATGCGGGCAATCAGGCTGTCAACCACGTCTGAAACCCCCCCCCTGGCACGTTTGAACCCCCCCGGAACCTGAACTCCCGGAGGCGCGGGAGGGTCGACGCCCCGGCCCTCCCGCGCCCGGAACGCGTTCCCGCGTGGCCCCTCCGCGGTGAGCGACGGTCTACCCGAGACGACGGTGGAGGGGAGACAGGGGCCAGGGGAGAGGGAAGGGAAGACGAACGGGAGGTGTCGATAACAGCAGAGGGGCCAATGCCTCAGGCATTGGCCCCTCTGCATGCCCCTTTTCGGGACCGGCGAGCTCTCGAGGCTAGCCGTCCCAGATCCCCGCGATCTCCTTCAGTCGGCCCAGATCCCGGATCTGGATGCGGCGGTATCCGAGCTCCACCAGGCCCTTGCGCTTGAAGTCCCGGAGGATGGCGCTGACGGTCTCTCGATAGGTCCCCAGGCGATCGGCCAGGGACTGGTGGCTCACCCCGTGGATGACGGTTCCGTGCTCCTGGGCCAGCCGCACCAGGAGCCCCGCCAGCCGCTCCGGCAGCTTCCGGTAGGCCACGTCCTCCAGGTTGTCCTCGATCTGGAGGAGGCGACGACCGTAGGTCTGGAGCATGCCCCATCCCAGGATGGGGTACTGGATGGCCATGTTCTGGGCCTCTGTCTCGGGGATGGCCCACAGGGTGACCTCTGTGGCGGCCTCCGCGAAGACCGTGGGGTCCCCGGGCATGTCCAGGGCGCCCTCGCCGAAGACCGCCCCAGGTTCCAGGGTGGTCACCACGAAGCGGCGCCCCTCCCGGTTGGTGCACACCAGGTGGACTTTCCCCTCCATCAGGACGTACATGTGGCTGCGCAGTTCCTCCGGGGTGGCCACGACGCTCCCCGGGCCCAGGGAGCGCATGTGGATGCCGTGGCCGAAGGCCGGATCCTGCCGCCACAGCTCTCTCAGCATCTGGGGCAGATCGGGGCCGGTATCCTGAACCCGCACCCGGTTCTGACTGCCTTCGGTGCGGGGACGGGCAGCTTCGGGTCCACGTGCCATGTCGGTTCCTTTCGCCTCGTGGATCTGGCTCGATGGCAGGAGTGGGGAGGAGGTGCAGGGCACGGGTTCCAGAACGAGTCCGGGCCTGTGGCCGACCCCCGGTCGGAGTCCGATCCACCTCCCTGTGCGCCCGTTGCCCATGCCATGGCCGTCCCCTCTCCTCCAAAACCCTTGCATAGAATAGGACGCAGAGGCCAGAGGTTTAGTTTCGTCGATCTGGCCGGGACTTCCGCGCCGCCAAGGCCATGGCCGCGGCTATCGCACCTGGAACGTTTCCTGGTATAATGGGGCTCCGGGCTCCCCCGGCCTGGTTGTCCCTTGGTCGAGTACCCCCTGTAGAGTGAGGTGTTGGATGTTGCGAGAGCAGCCGCTGTCCGCGATCGTCCATCCCTGGCTGCGCAGCCTGCGCGTGGCCTTTGTTCCCGGCCCCGAGAGAACGCCCTTGCTGGAACGCTTCGGCGTGCGGTGGTTGGAGACCTTTCGGGCTTTGGGGCATCACGTGCTGGAGCAGCCCCAGGGACGCGTGGACTGTCTCTTCACCACCGCCCCCTTTGGCCGGCCTCTGAACTGGCGCAAGGCCCTTCTCTTCACTGCGCGGCGTCGCTGGGGCCTGGAGAACACACCCACCATCCTGACCCTGGTCCATGCCCGCCCCGACGCGTTCCACGCCATGTTGGATCATTTCGAACGGGCCCTGCAGCGGACCCCGCCGGACCCCGAGGACTTCGCCTTCGAGGGGCTGGCTCCCACAGCCTACCAGACCCTCATCGAGCAGGGCCTGCGGGGCGGCCCCATCCTGGCCCTGGAACGGCTGGTCCAGGCCCAGGCCAAGAGCATTCGGGTTCTGCTGGTGGTGGGGGAGGAGGAGCCCCAGTACGCCTATCTCTTCGACCTGGTGGGCGCCCACCCCCGGGTATCGGCCCACCTGGGCGACGGCTTCTACCGGGATCTGGCCTTGCGGGTGGTCACCGCCCTGAGCACCCAGGAGGTGACCCAGCACCAGGTGGTGGGCGAGCCGATCCCCCGAGCGGTGTGGGAGACCCTGACCACCCCCCAGGCCATGCGTCGTGCGGCCCAGGAGCTGGGGCGACGCAACTTCTTCACCCGCATGGTCCGCATCGCGGATCTGGTCCACGTGCCCGCGGTGGACGAGGCCGTGGCCTCCCAGTACAGCGAGGGCTGTTTCGCCACCTGGGATCCCCAGATCTCGGCCCTCATCGCCACCATCACCGGCAGCGCCCGCCCGGTGGACAAGGACAACATCACCGAGAACGAGCTGGCCGTCATCGTGGGGGTGCGACCCGACGGCAAGGGCGCACGGGTACGCCACGTGGAGGGCAAGCGCAACGATCCCCCCTCGTCCGAGGCGGTGGAGATGATGGCCATGGACGAACCCCTGCCCCGCATCCACCTGATCCGGCCCGGCCCGGACGGGGACAGCACCTCGGTGGAGGTGCCGGTGGCCCGCTCCAAGCTCCACGGCCATCGAGGCATCCAGGCCTACGACCCCCGGTGGGTGGAGTTCGTGCCCCTGGATCCACCCTACTACCACTATCCGGTCTCCTGCGCCACCGAGGCCCAGGCCCGGGGCATCCGGGATGCCTTTGCCCGCTCCCAGGCCCTGCAGCACCCGGAAGATCCTCGCAAGGTGGTCTTCACCGTCCTGCCCGGACACGGCCTGGTCATGGTGGAGAAATGGGACCCGGACCGGGCTCCCTTCCAGCTCTTCTGGGAATACATGGACGCAGGGATCCTCCAGATCGATCCTCGGGTGCCCCAGGGGCTCTTTACCTACGAACCCGGAGACGACGGCCTGCACCATCTGCGCCTCCTCGAATGAACTGCCCAGGGGAGCCATGCGCACCATCTACGTGGAGAAGCAGATCCCCCGCATGTTGCTCACCAAGGCCATCGCGTCCCGCTGGCCCGACTTCGTGTGGACCCCCCTCTCCGCGGCCCGGGTGGTGGATCTCCCGGATCCTCCCCTGCCCGGCCCCCGCTGGATCCGTCTGCGCAACCTGGCCTGTGGCATCTGCGCGTCGGATCTCTCCCTCCTCTTCGTCCACGCGGACCCCTCGGTGGCCCCGGCCGCGCTCCCGGCCACCCAGCGCTTCTACCTGGGCCACGAGACGGTCAGCGTGGTCACCCAGGTAGGGCCCCAGGTCACCCGGGTCCGCCCCGGGGACCGGGTCATCATGGACACCCACTTCTCCGGGGCCAACTGCTTCACCCTGGAACGGCAGGAGCTGTGTCCCATGTGTGCCGCCCAGGAGCCCCACTTCTGCTTCCACAAGTCCGCGCCCGGGCCTCGGGGCATCGGTGGCGGCTTCGGGGACGGCTACATCACCCATGAGACCGCGGTCCATCCCTGTCCCCCCGAGCTGAGCCTGGACCAGGCCGTCCTGGTGGAGCCCATCGCGGTGGCCCTCCACGCGGTCATGCGCCATCCACCCCGGGAGGGCGAGAAGGTGTTGGTCGTCGGCGCGGGGATCATCGGCCTCCTCACGGTGATGGCCCTCCGGGCCCTGGTTCCGGAGGTGGAGATCGCGGTCATTGCCCGATACCCCCACCAGCAGGAGATGGCCCGACGGCTGGGCGCGGACCACATCCTCCCCCAGGGGGACTCCCAGGCCGTGGCCCGGATCGCCGGCGGCACCTTCTACGCTGCGCCCCTGAACCGGGGCCTGGTGGTGGGCGGTTTTCACCGGATCTACGACTGCGTGGCGAACCCCCGCACCACCTACGATGCGCTGCGTTGGGTACGGCCCAACGGCTCCGTGGTCATGGTAGGTGCCCACATGGCGCCCATGCCCCGGATCGACCTGACCCCCCTCTGGTACCACCAGGTGGCGCTGGTAGGGGTATACGCCCATGGCGTCGACGAATGGCAGGGCCGTCGCCAGCACACCTACGACTGGGTCTACGAGCTGTTCGCCGAGGAGAAGCTCCCTGTCCAGGGGCTCATCACCCACCGCTTTCCCCTGGAGGCCTACCGAGAGGCCATCCGCGTGGCCATGGACAAGCGGGGCCACCGGTCCATCAAGGTCGTCTTCCAGATGGAGGATCTCTAGCCCCCAGCACCGCAGCCACCGATCCAGTGGCATCGGCCAGCGCGGCACGGTGCCACCCACCAGCCCCGATGAGGAACGCACCATGCCCCCGGTCACCCGTCTGCACTGGCTCTTCTGGAACCCAGACGAACATCGTCCCCGCGCGTTGGTCCGCATCGCGTTCCAGACCGCGCTGACCGTCCTGCTCCTCCTGGTCCTCGGCTTCCTTGTCCTGGGCCCCCTGTGGGGCGCGCTGCGCACCGGTGGACTCTCCCAGGACCTGGCCGACTTCGTCGCCACCGCCTTGGGCACCACCCTGGGCTCCGGCCTGAGCGTGGTGCTTGCCGTATGGCTGGCCTCACGTTTTCTGGACCGCCGCCCCTTTGCCGACCTGGGTCTCCACCTGGACACGGCCTGGTGGCGGGACTTCGCCTTTGGTCTGGCCTTGGGCATCCTGCTCATGACCGGCATCTTCTGGGTAGAATGGCTGGCGGGATGGGTCGTGGTGGTGGAATACCTCCGCAGCCCGGCCGGCATCCCCTTTGTCGTGGCCATCTGGGGCCCCGTGGCCCTCTTCCTGGTCGTGGGCTTCTACGAGGAGCTCCTGGCCCGGGGCTACTGGCTGCGCAACCTGGCCGAGGGCCTGGCCCTGCCCCCTCTGGGACCTTCGGGCGGGCTGCTGTTGGCCTACGTCCTCACCTCGGGGGTCTTCGGCGCCCTGCACCTGGGCAACCCGAACGCCACCTGGACCAGCACGGCCAACCTGGTCCTGGCTGGCCTGCTCCTGGGCCTGCCCGTGATCCTCACCGGCGAGCTGGCCATCTCCATCGGCCTCCACATCACCTGGAACTTCTTCCAGGGCAACGTCTATGGCTTCCCTGTCAGCGGCCTCTCCGCCAACCGGGTGACCTTCCTGGCCATCGAACAGCGGGGGCCAGAGCTGTGGACCGGCGGTACCTTCGGGCCCGAGGCAGGCCTGGTGGGCATCGGGGCCATGGGGGTGGGCGTCCTCCTGATCCTGGCCTGGATCCGGTGGACCCGGGGCTCCCTGGCCCTGCACACCGAGTGGGCCCGCTACGTCCCAGCCCCTGCCTCCCAGGCCGAACGCCTGCTCTCCGGGGAGAGCTCTGCCCCATGAGTGGGAAGCTCTGGGGCGGGCGCTTCACCGGGGCCACGGATCCCCGGATGGAGGCCTTCAACGCGTCCATCGCCTTCGATCGCCGTCTCTGGCAGGTGGACATCCGGGGCAGCCAGGCCTATGCCCGGGCCCTGGCCCAGGCCGGTATCCTGGCTCCCGAGGAGGCCGAGGCCATTGTCCGCGGGCTGGACCGGGTGGCCCAGGAGTGGCAGGAAGGGCGCTTCGTCCTCCAGCCCGGCGACGAGGACATCCACACGGCCAACGAGCGGCGCCTCACCGAGCTCATCGGGCCTGTGGCCGGCAAGCTCCACACGGGGCGAAGCCGGAACGACCAGGTGGCCACCGATCTGCGTCTGTGGCTGCGCGAGGCCATCGACCGGCTACAGGAGCACCTGTACCGGCTGTTGGCCACGGCCGCGGATCGGGCCGAGGCCGAGATCCACGTGCTCATGCCGGGCTACACCCACCTCCAGCCGGCCCAGCCGGTCCGCTGGAGCCACTGGCTCCTGAGCCATGCCTGGGCCTGGCAGCGGGACGCCCAGCGCCTCCAGGAGGTGCGGCGACGGGTGGATGTGCTGCCCTTGGGCAGCGGCGCGCTGGCCGGAAACCCCTTTCCCATCGACCGGGAGTTCCTGGCCCGGGAGTTGGGCTTCCAGGCCCTCAGCCCCAACAGCATGGACGCGGTCAGCGACCGGGACTTCGTGGTGGAGTTCCTCCAGTGGGCCGGGCTCACCCAGCTCCACCTGAGCCGGTGGGCCGAGGACCTGATCCTCTACAGCACCCGGGAGTTCGGCTTCGTCACCCTGGCCGACGCCTACAGCACCGGCAGCAGCCTCATGCCCCAGAAGAAGAACCCCGATTCCCTGGAGCTGATCCGGGGCAAGAGCGGACGGGTCCTGGGCCATGCCCTGGGGCTGGGGATCCTCCTGAAGGCCCTGCCCAGCACCTACAACAAGGACCTCCAGGAGGACAAGGAGCCACTGTTCGACGCGGTGGACACCCTGGAAGGAAGCCTGACCATCGCCCTGGGGGTCCTCTCCACCTTGACCCTCCACCCGGAGCGGATGGCCCAGGCCCTGGTGCCGGAGATGTTGGCCACGGACCTGGCCGAGTACCTGGTGGGCAAAGGGGTTCCCTTCCGCGAGGCCCACCACATCACCGGCGCGGCCGTCCGCCTGGCCGAGGAGCAGGGGATCCCCCTGTCCGAGCTGTCGGTGGAGATGCTCCAGCAGCTCCATCCGGCCTTCCAGGAGGACGTCGCCCAGCTCTGGAGCTACGAGGCCAGCGTGGAGCGACGCGATCTCCCCGGAGGCACCAGCCGCCGGGCGGTCCAGGCCCAGATCCGAGCCCTGCGAGCTTTTTTGCGGCAAGGAGCGTGATTCCCAGATTCGTTGAACTCTCCGCTTGGGTATGCTACACTTGGGGTAGTTAACCCATTCCGCCACCCCACCGTAAGGGAGGAAGCGCATGAAACGCCTCGTTGCCGTCTTGGTGAGCATTGTGTGGCTTGTCCTGCTCGTGGGCGGTGGGTATCTGGTCTTCACCGGCGGGGTTGCGCAGGTCCTCTCGTTGCTTCCCCAGGACCTCCGGGATCGGTTGGGCGCCCCGGTCGCGGGGATCCCAGAGGCACCGCCTTCCTCGGAGGAGCCCGCTGGACCGACAGAGCCACAGCCCCCGCCTGCGCCCGAGGCGCCGGCAACCGCCACTCCCACGCCCCAGCCTGCCTCCCCCTCCACCCCCCCAGAGCCCACTCCGACCCCCACAGCCACTCCCACCCTGGCCGCATCCTTCGTTCCCGTGGCCGTGGTGGAGCTGACCCAGCTCCGGGCCGGGCCCGGGACGGACTACTCCATCGTGGGCACGGTGGACGCCGGGAGCACCGTGGCCCTGGTGGCCCAGGATCCCTCCGGGGCCTGGTATCAGCTGCTGGATGGAAGCTGGATCCAGGCCGACGCTCTGGCCGAGCGGCCGCCGTTGTCCGTGGCCACACCCACCCCGGCCCCGTCCACGCCACCTCCAGCCGAGACCCCCGCGCCGGCTGCCACCCCTGTGGTGGCCCGGGTCAACGCGGATGCCAACCTGCGGGCCGGGCCCGGAACCGAGTACGAGCGGATCGGGGGTGTGCGCTTCAACGAGGAGGTGCGGGTCGTGGGCAAGACCCCGGATGGCCAGTGGTACCTGCTGGACACCGGAGCCTGGCTCTTCTTCGCCCTGATCGACCAGGCCCTGGACGTGCCGGTGGTGACTCCCGAGGCCCAGCCGACCCCCGCGGAGGCCCCGTCCGAGGCCACCCCTGCCCCGGTCACCAACAATGTGGCCAATCTGCGGTCTGGCCCGGGGACGGAGTTCGAGGTGGTGGAGACCGTGCCTGCGGGCACGCCGGTGGTGGTGGTGGGCCGGAACCCGGCCGGGGACTGGCTCCGGCTGGAGGACGGGCGCTGGATCTTCGCGGCCCTGGTGGACAACGTGCCCGAGGACCTGCCCGTGGTGGAGCCCGGCGCGCCTGAGGAGACCGCTAGCCCCACGCCGGTGGCCACGGCCGGAGCCACCCCTTCGCCGGAGGAGGAGGCCGCCCCGACACCGACAGACACACCGATCACCCGGGTGGAGTCCAACCTGCGCAGTGGTCCCGGCCTGGACTTTCCGGTGATCCGGGTTGTCCCTGCCGACACCCCCTTGGTCCTGGTGGGACGGAACGAGGAAGGCGACTGGCTCCGGTTGGAGGACGGCACCTGGATCGCCTTTATCCTGGTGGACAACGTGCCCGAGGACCTGCCCGTGGTGGCGCCCGAGGAGGCCACCGCGACCCCGGAGAGCACGGCCACGCCGGAGGCGCCGGACCCCCAGGCCACGCCCACCGAGGAGGCCACCCCGGCCGCTGAGGGCGCGGCCAAGGTGAGCGGAGAGACGCCAGCCCAGCCGGTGGTGAACCGGAATGCCAATCTGCGGTCTGGCCCGGGGACGGAGTTCGAGGTGGTGGAGACCGTGCCTGCGGGCACGCCGGTGGTGGTGGTGGGCCGGAACCCGGCCGGGGACTGGCTCCGGCTGGAGGACGGGCGCTGGATCTTCGCGGCCCTGGTGGACAACGTGCCCGAGGACCTGCCCGTGGTGGAACCCTAGGCCCTCGACCCGCCCCTTTCACCCAACAGACGGCCGAGGACGCGGACGGCGACGAGCGGTGGAAAGCTCGTCGCCGTCTTGGGTTTTGGGCCAGACCTCTCAGGGGACGGCTTCGGCGAGGAGACGGGCCAGGGTGGGGGCCACCGCCTGGTACGAGAAGTGGCGGCGGGCCACCTGGTAGTTGCACTCGGTCATGTGGCGTCGCCGGACCGGATCCATCATGGCCTCCAGGCAGGCCTCCACGGTCTCCTCGGTGATGGCTCCCTGGATCTCCACCAGGTCCATGCCCAGGGGAGCGATGTCGGCCGTGTAGACGGGATAGCGGTTCACCAGGGCCGGCAGACGGAAGTAGAGGGTCTCCAGCAGGGCGTTGCCGAAACCCTCGTAGAGGCTGGGATAGGTGACGAAGTCCGCGTGGACGTAGGCGTCCCACAGGCGGTAGCGCTTCGGCCCGGGTCCGGGCCCCGGTGCCTGGTGGGGATCCGCGTAGGCCACAAAGTGATCTGCCGCGTGGATCAGGCGCACGCCGGCCTCCTCCGCCTGATGCTGCAGGGCCTCCAGGTACTCCATGCCCTCATCGCCCGCGTGGTGGGTGATGACCAGGGCCAGCTCCTTGTGCTGGCGTCGAGAGGCATGGCGGGGCAAGCCCATCCGCCGCACCAGGTCGATGGCGAGCTCGATCCCCTTGCGGGGGACCACCCGGGTGGGCTGCAGCACGAAGAGCGTCTGGCGGTCCAGGCCCAGGGTCTCCCGCAGGTCCGCGTTGTGTTCGTCGATGCCCGGCGCGGCCCGGGCGTAGTCGAAGATGTTGGGCACCACCACGCTGGCGAGCCCCCGTCGGGCCCGCAGGGTCTGCTGGGCCAGGGAGTTGATGACCACGTGGTGGACAGAGGGCAGGGCCGGGGGGAAGGCCTCCTCCAGCAGATCTCCCACCGCGTTCACCGCGAACCGCTCCCGCTCCCAGAAGAAATCGTGGTGGTGGGCAATGGCGGGAAAGTGGGTCTCCCGAATGTATCGGGCGATGGCCACTCCCAGGGCCACGTGCATGGGGATGGCCAGCGCGTTCTCCACGATGAGCAGGTGGATGTGGTGGTCCGCGCAGAAGGTGGCCAGGTCCTGTTGGAGGGTGTGGGCCATCTCCAGCAGGGCCTCCAGGACCTCTGGATCCCGTTCCGTGGTGCCGAAGATCCGGTTCTGGATGGCCCGCACCTCTGGGTGTTGGAAATGCATCCGGGGCACCACGGTCCCCTCCAGATCCGGGTCCAGCTCGCCTGCGCAGTAGAAGGCCCGGTGGCCCATCTCCTGGTAGATGGCCGCCCACTTGCGGGCTTCCAGGGAGACGCCGTCGGTACCTGCCAATCTGGTGGAGACGAAGCCCAGGTTCATGAGTGCTGTCCCTCCAGAGACTGGGTGGGGCGATGCCCCGAGACGACCGCTCTCGCGTCGTGGATCTCCTGCCTTTCCAGGCGGACCCCGGATGGCTCCGAGCCTCGGGATACCTGGAGGCCTCTGGCCATCAGCGGGCCACCTCTCGCCGCAGCCATCGCACCCCGTAGGCCGGCAGGTCCATGGCCACCACCCCGGACGCGGGAAGCGGGAACCGGGTGTTTGGGTCCAGCAGGTCCTGTAGGGGATCGCCGGGGAGCCACCCCAGCTCGTCGGCCCGGATCTCCAGCTCCACCTCGCGTCCGGAGACGTTGTGGAGGCAGAGGACCTGGCTGGTGCCATGGCGGGCGGTGCGCAGGAAACTGAAGACCGCGGGATGGAGAGGGAGGACCGTCTGGGGAGCCAGGGGGTGGAAGGCCGGCTCCCGTTGGCGGGCGGCCAGGAGGGCCCGATACCGTTGGAAGATCTGATGTCGGCGATGGCTTGGGTCGTCCAGCTCCGCCTCCAGGGTGGATCGGTCCAGTTTCTGGCGGTTGATGGTCCGGTAGTGGCCGGTCTGTTCCACGCCCTGACGCCAGTTGCGGCTGCCCAAGAGGCTGTGGGCGTAGATGCCCGGCAGGCCGGCCAGGCTCACCAGGATGGCCTGGCTGGCCATGAAGCGGTCCACCTGGACTGAAAGGGGCTCCGCGCTGTGGGGATCGTTCAGCGCGTCGTAGTAGGTGATGTTCAGCTCGTAGGGCAGAGGAGTGCCGTCGGGGCCGGTTCGGTAGGAGACGAACCCGCCGTGGCGGATGGTGCGCTCGCAGAGGGCTTGGATGGCCTCCGGGCCGAGGAGGCCTTCGGCAGGGCGGACACCGATGCCGTCGTGGGAGGCCAGGAAGTTGAACCATGTGGTGTGGTCCGAGGGGGTGTGGAGGGTGGCCGCCCAACGTTGCAGCACCGTGGCGTCCTCGGTGGCGAAGGCGTGGAGGGTCAGGGGCGGCAGGGAGAAATTGTAGACCATCTGGGCCTCGTTGTAGCCGTCCCCGAAATAGGCGATGTTCTCCTGATGGGGCACGTTGGTCTCGGTGACCAGCATCACCTCTGGGGCCACCTCGTCCAGCACGGCCCGGAAGAGCTGCACGAGCCGGTGGGTCTGGGGTCGGTGGAGGCAGGAGGTGCCGATCTCCTTCCACAGGAACGCGACGGCATCCAGGCGGAGGAATTGGGCGCCGTTCTCCACGTAGAAGAGGAGCAGGTCCAGGATCTCCCGCAGAACCCGGGGCTCGGCGTAGTTCAGGTCCACCTGATCTGGGCTGAAGGTGGTCCACACATGCTTCACCCCTGCCACGGTCTCCACCGGCGTGAGCAAGGGGGTGGTGCGGGGGCGCACCACCTGGGAGAGGTCTGTGTCCGGGTCCACCACGATGAAGTAGTGGGTGTAGGGCTCCTCTCCCTGGAGGAAGGCCTGGAACCAGGGGCTCTGGCGGGAGACGTGGTTGATCACCGCGTCGAACATCAGGCGGAAATGGGCGGCCAGGCGGTGGATGTGGGCCCAGGTGCCCAGCTCCGGGTGAACGGCCCGGTAGTCGATGACCGAGAAGCCGTCGTCCGAAGAGTAGGGAAAGAAGGGCAGGATGTGGACCGCGCTGAGCACGTCCTGGAGTCGCTGGGTCAGGAGCTGGTCCAGGGTCTCCAGCGGGGGCCGTCCGGGTTCCCGGATCTGGTCCCCGTAGGTGATGAGCATGGCGTCCCGCTCGGTGAGCCGTTCCTGGAAGGGGCGCACCTGCTGCCGCAGGTGGGGGTTTCGGGCCTGGAACGCGTCCAGCATGGCCCCTAGCTCCTCTTCGAGCCAGGCTGCCTGGGCAGGCCCGTACACAGAGGTGAGGAGATCGCGGATCCGTTCCCGCGGGGAAGGGGACATGTGGGGCTCCCCGGTTGGACGGACGAGGGCTGGAGAAGGCGGGGCTCGGGCCACCTCCGCGGTCTGGGGCAGGGAGGCCGCTACTCCCGCACCTTCACCTGGACGTTGTGCAGGATGTAGATCTTCTCGCCGAACTCACCCCGGACGTGGACACTCTTGCCCAGGTAGGCGCTGAAGTCCCCCTGGACGGGCTCATCCACCGGCCCCGCACTCAGCAGGTAGTAGCGTCCCTTGTCCGGCTGGTAGAGGATCCCTCCCTGGCCGTTGTACTCGGGAGGGAGGTTGGGGGCACTCTCCACCATCACGCCGCGACGGGACACCTTTCCCGTGTGCTTTTCCACCCGGAGCACCTGGGGATGCCGGAGCACAGAGCCCTCCAGCTCGCCCTGCAGGGTGACCCAGGTGTTCACCAGCTCCGGGCTCACGGGCCGGCTGAGAAAGTACCGGGTCTCGGTGGTGGGCTCCAGCAACACCTGGTCCGTCTCCAACACGCCGAAGACCTTGACCTTGCTCATGGCTGTTCCTCCCGCATCCAGTCTCCTCCCGGACCCACACCGGCCAGGAGGAGCAAGGAGCTGTTGGGGTCCGCAGACCTGCGCCCAAGCTTATCACAAGGAACGGGTTTCCAGGAAATCCTCCCGTTGGCCTCCCCCGGGTATCCCCTTGCGAGGGAACGGCCCTTTCGGCCCAGGGTGGGTTGCGGGGCCTGGGGCCGGTTGTGGTAAAGTTTAGGCGGAGACGCCTCCCGTTCGTCGTCGCCTCCAGGCCAGCACACCCAGGAGAGAGACCATGGTGAAGCCCAGCACAGTGATCGCCCCCTCCATCCCGGAAGACCTCCGGGTGGTTCGGGCCATGGCCGAACAGATCGACGGCTATTTCGTGGACGACGAGGTCTTCCGGACCCTGATGGTGGACACGGACGAGGGCCCTCTGCGCCTGGACAGCAGCCTGGGGGATGTCCTCTCGCGCCTCTACCGGTTGGAGGCCCAGTCGGCCCGGCTGGGCCCCGAACAGCGGCAGGAGTTGGAGGCAGCCCGGCGGGCCATCCAGGAGGCCCTGCGGACCATGCGCAGCCGTTTCGTGGAGCTGGCCACTCGGGAGATCCGGTCGCGGCTGACCAGCCTGAGCTGGTACCTGGACGACTGCCAGGACAACCTCCGGCAGTGTCGGGTGCAGTATCCCTTCGAGATCCGCAATCGGGAACGGATCGAGCATCTCCTGGAGGCCCTGGGCGAGGCGGTGTCTCCGGAGCTTCGGCGTGCCGTGGCCCAGGTGGACAGCCGCATTCGAGACCTGACCGAGCCCGGGGAGTTCGTGTGGGACGAGCGGATCCGGGCCATCTATCCTCGGGATCGTTTCTGGTATCTCTACGTGCTGCCCCGGGCCTGAGCCCCCGGTAGAACGGCCCCGACCGGGGGCTCAGGGGGGGCGGGGGCGCAGCAGCACGGTGACCTCGCTGCGGTTGTGGAAGAGCTGCCGGACCCGCTCCACCCGGTAGCCCTGCTGGAGGATGGCCAGGGCGTGCTCCAGGACGCGCCAGCGATTTCGACGGGGCAGCTTCAGGGTCAGGATGGCCAGGCCGTCGGGGGCCAGGTAGGGTGCGAAGCGCACCATGAGCCGTGCAGAGTCCCGGGCGTCCATGCGCATGTCGTTGACGATGAGGTGGAAGACGTCCGGTCCCTGGGCCAGGTACGCTTCTGCGGTCATGCGCAGGTGGCGTACCCCTCGATCCGCCCCCAGACGGGGGTCCAGGGCACCGGGGTCCACCCCGGTGACGTACAGGCCCCTCTGGCGCAACACCCGGGTCCACCCTCCGGGCGCTGCCCCCAGGTCCAGGGCATGCCCTCCAGGGGACAGTTCCAGGCCGAAGGCCTCCAGGGCCTCCAGCAGCTTGAACTCCGAGCGGCTCACCTGTCCCGGCTCTCGGGCGAAGCGGCGCATCCCGCCGGCCCAGTCGGAGAGGTTGTGTCGAGCCGTGGAGAGCCCGACCAGGGCCATGGCTCTGGGAGGTTTGCAGGTGGATGGCCCGGTTCCTCCGCCTCCTGGCAGCCGGGCGGCCACCTGGGCGGGAACCGAGGCGGCGGTGACCGAGAGGATCTGCAGGGGGCGGCGCACGTCCAGGGGCGCGGGGCTGTGTCGCTGGAGCTCCTGGGCCAGACGTTGGTTCACCGGGTAGGGGCGGTAGGGAAGGGGGGCCAGGATCCGGGTCTGGACGGAGAAGGGGAGCTTCGGGTCCAGCCAAGGGGCCACCTCCTGGACCGTCGCTTCAGCCAGCCGGTCCAGGTCCTCGGCGGTCCCGGCCAGGGGCATGGCCAGGTCCACCGGGTGGATGTGGCGCACGAAGATGGGCGGGTGTTCCTGCCAGCGCTCTGCCAGGGGCCAGAAGCCCTGGGTGCAGGCCACCAGCCAGACGCCAGGGGCCAGCTCGGCCAGAGGCTCCGGCTCGGAGGCGTCTCGGTGGAACTCGTCCAGGGCCATGTCCACGAAGTCGGGATCGCCGGTGAGGATCAGGGCCTGGGCCGGTGCCAGCGGGCGAGGAGGCGGGTCGGCGGGCTGGGCCATGGTCTATCCCGGGAAGTCGGAGGAGGCCAGAGCGGATTGGATGGTTCGGGCCATCTCCCGGGCCCGCTCCGGTGCGTCCCCCACATAGTCCTGGACATCCAACAGGCTGCGGACCCGGTCCGGGGCCACCCATTGGGTGACCCGTGGGTCTCCCGCCAGCCGTTCCACCAGGGGGTTGGCCTGACCGGCCTGGACGGCCTGCCAGGCGGCCAGGCTGTGTTCCCGAATGACCTCGTGTAGCCGTTGGCGGTCGCCCCCGGCCTTCACCGCTTCCATGAGAAGCCGTTCGGTGGCTGCGAAGGTCCCGTAGTCCCGCAGGTTTCGGGCCACGGGGCCGGGCCAGATGGTCAGGCCTGTCACCAGCCTGTGGGCCCTCTGCAGCACCTCGTCTGCGATCAGGAAGGCCTGGGGCAACATCAGGCGTCGGTTGGCAGAGTCGTCCAGGGTGCGCTCCAGGAGGCTCAGGGCGGCGTTCTCCCAGGCCAGGGTGGGCAGGGCGGCCACCCATCGGGTCAGGCTGTCCATGTTCTCGGCCTGGATGGGGTTGCGTTTGAAGGGCATGGCGCTGGAACCCACCTGTCGTGGGCCGAAGGGCTCGCTCCATTCGCCGAAGGGCGGTGCCTGGAGGACGCGCAGATCGAAGGCGAACTTGTGCAGGCTGGCACAGAGGCCGGCCAGGGCGCTCACCACCCGCCAGTCCTGCTTCCGGGGATAGGTCTGGGTGGTCACGGGGAAGGCCTCCAGGCCCAGCTTCTCCATCACCCGGGCCTCCAGCCGCTGGGGCGTCCAGCCGGTGCCCTGGAGGAGCTGCGCGTAGCTCGCGCTGGTGCCCACCGCGCCCTTGAGGCCCTTGCCCCGGACCTCGGCCCGGAGTCGGGCCAGTTCCGTGCGGTCGGCCAGCAGGTCCTGGCCGTACTGGGCCAGGCGGTATCCCACGGTGGTGGGCTCCGCGGGCTGGAGATGGGTGTACCCCATGCAGGGCAGGTGGGCCGTCTCCAGGATGCGCTGGGCCAGGTCCACCAGCAGAGGGTCCAGCCGTTCCAGGATCAGGGCGAGGCTGCGTCGGATGCGGAGGGCATCCACGTTGTCCAGGGCGTCCATGGAGGTGGCGCCCAGGTGGATGATGGCGCCACCCACCGGGCATTGGGCCGCATAGACCTGGATCTCGGCCATGAGGTCGTGGCGGAGCTCCTGTTCCAGGGCGGTGGCCCGTTGGATGTCGATCTCGTCCTGGTGGGCCCGCAGGTCCTCCACCTGGGCCGCGGTGACCAGGCCGGCCTCGTGTTGGGCCTCGGCCAACGCCACCCAGAAGCGGCGCAGCAGGCGCCGTTTCTCCGCCTCGCTCCAGATCTGCCGCATCTGTGGGCTGCCGTAGCGCCAGGTCAGGGGAGAGAGGTAGGTTTCGTGGGTGTAGTCGCTCATCTCAGCCCACCCGGGTCCGTCCAGGGTGTTTCTCCGGCAGGGGTTCCAGGGGATCGGTCTCGTGGATCGCGCCCTGGAGGTAGGGGAAGGCAGGGCCCGGGGTGGGCGCGGCCCAACGGACCGCGTTGGCGATCACCTGGCGGACGTCCTCGCGGTGGTAGATGGGGTAGGTCTCGTGGCCGGGGCGGAAGTAGAAGATCTTGCCGTGGCCCCGGTAGAAACAGCAGCCGCTGCGGAAGACGTTGCCGCCCTCGAACCAGCTCACGAAGACCAGCTCGTCCGGCTGGGGGATGTCGAAATGCTCGCCGTACATCTCCGCCTCGGGGATCTCGAAGTACGGCCCCAGCCCCTGGGCGATGGGGTGGCCGGGCATCACCACCCAGATCCGCTCCTTCTCGTCGGCCTCTCGCCAGCGGAGGCTGCAGGTGGTGCCCATGAGCCGGCGGAAGATCTTGGAGTGGTGGCCGGAGTGGAGCACGATGAGCCCCATGCCGGCCAATACCCGCTGGTGGACCCGCTCCACCACCGGGTCGCCCACCTCGGTGTGGGCCTTGTGCCCCCACCAGATGAGCACATCGGTCCCGTCCAGCACCTCCTGGGAAAGGCCATGTTCCGGCGTGTCCAGGGTGGCGGTCCGCACGGCCCGGAGGCCGTGGGCCCGAAGACCTTGGGCGATGGCCTGGTGGATGCCCTGGGGATAGACACGGGCCACGTAGTCGTTTTCCCGCTCGTGGCGGTACTCGTTCCAGACGGTGACGCGCAGGGACATGGGACTGCTCCGTGGAGGGGACGTCAGTTCAGGTACTCGCTCTTGAAGAGCCGCTCCTTGTGGAACTCCTCCAGGATGGTGGTGTAGTGGAGGAGCTTGTCGGCGATGGCCGCGTACAGGTCCCGGTCGGCCACGTCCGCCTCCAACAGGAGCAACGGGGTGCGCTGGTATTCTGCCCGGGTGTAGAGGGCGGGCTTGTAGGGGAGATCCCCCAACACCAGGGAGCCGATGCGTTCGCTGAGGTCCCCGGAGGTGAAGTAGTGGTGGTCGGCCTTGCTCTGTTCCACTAGCAGCAGGGTCAGGCGGTCCTGGAGCCCCACGTGGCCCAGGTGCAGGGCCATCTGCTCCGCGGCCGCGAGGGAGCTGGGGTGCGTCCCCACCACCAGGACCACGCCGTTGAGCTGTTCGGCCACCACCTCCAGGATGTCTGGGTCCCGGGGGAGGTCCACCAGGATGTGGCGTGCGGTGTGGGCAACGGCCTCCAGGATGGCGGTCAGGTGGTCTGGGGTGAAGGTGAGATCGCGGGGGACCCGGGGCGGGGAGGCCAGGAGCCGGATGCCAGAGGGATGGGGCAGGAGGGTGCTTTCCAGGAGTTTCTCGTCCAGCTCCTGAGGCGGGTAGCAGGCCAGGTCCGCGGTGGAACGTTCCGGAGAGGTCTGGTTGAGGAGTTCGGCCAGGTTGCCGAAGGCCAGGTGGAGGTCCACCAGGGTGACCGCGTGGCCGTTCTGTTGGAGCTGGACGCCCAGGTTGGCCACCACCGTGCTGGTGCCCACGCCGCCTTTGGCCCCCACGAAGCCGAAGAGCTGTCCCCGGCGGCGTCGGGGTGCGCGCATGGTCCGGGCCAGGACCGCGTGGATCCGGGCGGCCAGCTCGTCGGGGTCTGCGGGCTTGACGATGTAGTCGTCTGCCCCGAGCTGGAGGCCCGTGACCCGGTCCTCCACCTGGCTCTTGGCGGTGAGGAAGATCACGGGGATGTCCTCGGTCTCCGGGTTGTCCCGCAGGCGCCGCAGGGTCTCGAAGCCGTCCACATGGGGCATCATGATGTCCAGCAGGATCAGGTCGGGCTGTTCCTGGATGGCCAGCTCCAGGCCCTGTTCGCCCCCGGAGGCCTCCACCACGTCGAAGCCCTTGCGCCGGAGGAGCACCCCGATCAGGCGGCGCATGGTGTCCTCGTCTTCCACCAGCAGGATCTTGTGCATCGCGGTCTGTCCCCTGTACACTTACGTCCGTGTCCGTGGGCCGGGTCCGCAGGGCGTTGGGAAGCCCTGCGGACCCGGCCCTGGAGGGTTTCCTCGGCCGCCCGGGCGGAACGGTCCCGGGCGGCTTCGGCTTCTTCCTCCGTAGTCTAACATGGAGCATCGGGCCAATGGATCGGCGAAAGCTCATACTGGCGTCGGCCAGTCCTCGACGGCGTCAGTTTCTCACGGCATTGGGGATCCCCTATCGAGTGGTGCCGGCCCAGGTGGACGAAACCCCGGAACCCGGGGAGGCGCCGGAACATCTGGTGGCCCGGTTGGCCCGGGCCAAGGCTCTGGCCGTGGCCCGGCGACTGGCGGACGTGGAACGGCCGGCCCTGGTGCTGTCCGCGGACACGGTGGTGGCCCTGGAGGGGAGGATCTTGGGCAAGCCGGAACGGCCTGAGGTCGCGGCGGCCATGCTCCGCAGCCTCCGAGGACGCGCCCACCAGGTCCACAGTGCCCTGGCCCTGGTGGAGCTGGACCGGCAGGGGGTGCGGCGCCAGCGGGTCCGGGTCCACGGGGCTCGGGTGTGGATGCGGGACTACACCGAGGCGGAGATCCAGGCCTACGTGGCCAGCGGAGATCCGTTGGACAAGGCAGGGGGCTACGCCATCCAACACCCGGGCTTTCGCCCGGTGATCCGGGTGGAGGGGTGTGCGGCCGGCGTGATGGGCTTTCCCCTGGCCGAGTTCGTGGCATTGGCCCCGGAGTTCGGCCTGCCCCTGCCCGAACCGGTGGCCTCTGTCTGCCAGGAGCTGACCGGCATGATCTGTTGCCTGGCAGACGGTGAGATGGACAAAGGGCTTGTCAAGGCGTAAGGGCTGGGCTATACTTGGACATGCAGCAGAGGGCCGGTGGAAATTTCCCAACCGAAAAGGGGAAGCCATTATGTACGACACCCTGGAATACCGCGGCCGTTGGGTGGATATCTTTCTGAACCTCTTGCTCGTCTCGGTCCTCAGCATATTGACTCTGGGTATCTATGCCCCCTGGGGATATGTGCGCTTCAAGCGGGTCATCGTCACCAACACCTACTTCCGGGGCAAACCTCTCCAGTTCGACGGCACCGGGGGCCAGGCCTTCGTCCAGTTCCTCATCATCGCCGCGTTGACCGCGGTGACCCTGGGCCTCTACGCGGTGCTGGGCTACGCCAGCACCCGTCTGCTGCGTTGGGAGTACGCCCACACCATCCTGCCCACCGGGCAGCGTCTGGAATATCGGGGCGAGGCCCTGGGCCTCTTCTTCGAGAACTTCCTCATCTGGCTGCTCACGCCCCTGACCCTGGGCCTCTACTTCTTCTGGGGGTGGGTGCGCCGCAAGCGCTACATCCTCACCCACACCTATGTGGACAATCGTCCCCTGGACTTCACCGGAAGCGGCGGGGAATACCTGGTCCTGGCTCTGACCAATGGCCTGCTCACCCTGGTCACCGTGGGGATCTACGCCCTCTTGGGCTTCGCCACCGTCCGTGCCCTGGCCTGGGAGACCGTCCGAACCGTGGTGCCGGTCCCCGTGCGAGCTCCCCAGCCCATGCCCATCCACTCCCCGGTCCTGAGCGCCTTTGCCCGGCCCCAGACGCCCGCGGAGTCGGCTCCGCGGCCCGGGCCTCCCTCCTCGTCGCCCGAGGGATCCGACGTCCCCCCGACCGTCTGACGGTCGGGGGCATGGCACCCCCCCTTCCGGAGGGAGCCAGGGTGAGGATGGGCTCTGGGCTTCTCAGATGACCTGGACGCCCTCGCCCTCGATCACCTCCCCGATCTCCCAGCAGGCCTGGCCGCGTTGGGCACAGGCCTGCCGAAAGGCCTCCACCCGATCCGAGGGCACAGAGAGCAGGAGCCCACCGCTGGTCTCCGCCTCCCAGAGCAGGATGCGTCGTTCCGGGGCCACGCCCGGCGCGAAGTGGACCCAGCGCCCGTAGTGCTCGGGGTTGCGTTGGTGGCCCCGGGTCAGGTAGCCGGCCCGGATGTAGTCCATGGTGCCGGGCAGGTGGGGCACATCCTCTGCCCGGATCACCAGGCCGGCGCCCCTCTCCCGCTGGCTGGCCAGGGCCATCTCCGCGGCATGGCCCAGCAGGCCGAAGCCGGTGACGTCCGTGGCGCCCTGGACCCCGGCCTCCTGCGCGGCCCGGGCGGCATCTCGGCTCAGCCGGGTCATGGAGAGCACCGCGGCCTCCAGATGGGCCGGATCCAGGTCCGGTTTGCCCTGGGCCCGGCGGGCCATCCGGTGGGCCCGACCCTCGGCCGGCCCGGTGAGCTTGGCCGCGGTGGTGATGATGCCCGTGCCCAGGGGCTTGGTCAGGAAGAGCCGCTCCCCTGGCCGGGCTCCCCCCTTGCGCATGATCCGCTCCGGGTGGACCATCCCGGTGACGCTCAGGCCGTAGAAGGGCTCGGGATTGGTCACCGTGTGGCCCCCGGCCACCACGCCCCCGGCCTCTCGGACCTTGGCCGCGCCGCCGCCCAGGACCTGGGCCACCACGGTCCCCTCCACCTCCTCCGGGAAGCCGGCGATGTTCAGGGCCAGGAGCACCTCGCCCCCCATGGCGTAGACATCGCTCATGGCATTGGCCGCCGCGATGGCCCCGTAGATCCAGGGATCATCCACGATAGGGGTGAAGAAGTCCGTGGTCTGGATCAGGGCGCGGGAGTCGTCCAGCCGGTAGACCGCCGCGTCGTCCGGCTCTCCCAGGCCCACCAGGACCTCAGGATATGCGTCTGTGGGGAAGAGACCTCCCAGTTGTCGCACGACCTGCGACAGGGCTCCCGGAGGGAGCTTGGACGCTCAACCCGCGCAGGCCACCATGGCCGTCAGAGGTCGCTGGGCCATGTTCCTCTCCTTTCGGACACGACAACACCCTTGCTGCTGGGCATGGGAACGGCCGTGGCGGTGCACGGCCGGGCTACCGCCAGGTCACGAACTCCCGGAGGCGCTTCCGCCGGATCCGGGGCACCTGCGCGCCCTCCGCAGGGTAGCCCACCACCAGGAGGAGGAAGGGCCGCTCGTTCGGCGGGCGCTCCAGGATGGTGTTGAGAAAGCGCATGGGGCTGGGGGTATGGGTGAGGCAGGCCAGCCCCGCGTGGTGCAGCGCGGCGATGAGGAAGCCCGTGGCGATGCCCACGGATTCGCTCACGTAGTAGTGTTTGTGTCTGCGCCCCTGTCCGTCCACCCCATAGGCCTGGGCGAAGATCGCGATGAGGCAGGGCGCGGCCTCCAGGAAGGGCTTCTCCGGTCCCGTGCCCAGGGGAGCCAGGTCCTGGAGCCACTCCTCCGGAGCGCGCCGGGTGTAGAAGGCCCGTTCCTCCTCCTCGGCGGCCTCTCGGATGCGCCGTTTCAGGGTCGGGTCTGTGACCACCACGAAATGCCAGGGCTGTTTGTTGGCCCCGCTGGGCGCGCTGCCCGCGGTCCGCAGACAGGCCTCGATCACCGCTCGAGGCACCGGCCGGGGGGAGAAATCCCGCACCGAGCGCCGACGCCGCATCTCCGCGTAGAAGGCCCAGGCCCGGGAGTCCATCTCCTCCTCGGGGTAGCCCTGGAATTCCAGGGGCATGAACCTCTCCGGGGGATGGCTGTCCTCCGGGCGGGTGTCGGATCGCGATGTCCCCATCTCCATCACCTCTCCATGGAGGGGCTCCCCTGCCGACCACAGGGGACAAGGGAGCCCCCGGCTCCAGGAGGGCTTGGCCTGTGGCCGGAGCCGGGGCCCCGCCGGGCCGCGCCGTTCCTGCCCTCACCGGCTCCAGCCCGGATCATGGGGCCTCCTCCACCCGAAAAGAGTATACCAGCCTCCCATCGGGCCCCGGGCGGTAGAGCCCGTGGACGAAGCCCGGGCCCTGGAGAAGGCGGGGAAGCAGGTGGTGGAGGTCGTCCACCAGGGGGAGCTCGGCCAGCCGGTCCACGGGGACCCAGACCAGCTCTCCTTCCCGGCTGGGAACCACCCGGCGCTCCTGGGTCCGGCCCAGGAAGACGAAGACCAGGATCCCGGCCGCGTTGGGATCCTGGGGGGCCAGGGTGATGTGGAGCACCCCTCGCAGGGTCAGGGCAGCGGCCTGGATGCCGGCCTCCTCGGCCAGCTCTCGTTCGGCCGCGGCCAGGATGTCCTCATCGGGCTCCACGTGTCCCCCCAGGCCGTTGTAGCGGCCTGCCCACAGACGTTTGTCCGCCGCGCCCTTCAGGAGGAGGATCTCCTCGGTCCCCTGCTCCTCCCCATCGTGGAGGAGGAAGATCAGGGTGCGCGGTACTGCTTGATAGCGCCGGGGGGCGCCCGGCCCCACGCCCTGTTCCGTGGCCTTCATGGTTCAGTCCACCACACGGTGTGGCTCCTGCAGGTTCACGGGAGGGGGCGGCGGGTCGGGGACATCGGCGAAGCCGTGGGCCTGGTCCACAATGTAGAGGGGACGTCGCTTCACCTCGTCGTAGATGCGCCCCAGGTACTCGCCCAGCACGCCCAGGAAGATGAGCTGGATCCCCCCCAGGAAGAGCACGGCCACCAAGGTGGAGGCCTGGCCGTAGAACGCGTTGTTGCCGGAAAGGCGCAGGATGACCGTGGCCACGATGCCCACCAGGCTCAGAAAGGCCAGGAAGAAGCCGAAGTAGGTGCCCAGCCGGAGGGGCAGGTAGCTGAAACTGGTGATGGCGTCCATGGTTAACCGCAACATCCGCCCCAGCGGGTACTTGGTCTTGCCGGCAAAGCGGGGCTCTCGCTGGTATTCCACGCCGATCTGGCGAAAGCCCACCCAGCTGGCCAGCCCCCGCATGAAGCGGTTCGTCTCCCGGAGGCAGCGAAGGCTCAGCACCACCTGGCGGTCCATCAGGCGGAAGTCCCCGGTGTCCAGAGGGATGTCCACATCGGTGATGCGGCGCAGGAGGCGGTAGAAGAGGCGGGCCGTCCACAGTTTGAACCAGCTCTCCCCCTGGCGGTCCACCCGCACCGCGTAGACCACGTGGTAGCCCTCCCGCCAGCGGTCCACCATGGTCTGGATCAGCTCCGGCGGATCCTGCAGGTCCGCGTCGATGATGACCACGGCATCGCCCCGGGCATAGTCGAGCCCCGCGGTGATCGCGATCTGGTGGCCGAAGTTCCGGCTGAAGCTCACCACCCGAATCCGGGGATCTCGGTGGTGTAGATCCAGGAGGAGCTGGAGGGAACGGTCACGGCTGCCGTCGTTGACGCAGATCAGCTCCCAGGGCTCTCCGATCTCCTCCAGTACCTGGACCATGCGGCGGTAGAGCTCGGGGATCACCGCCTCCTCGTTGTAGACAGGGACGATCACCGAGAGCACTGGACGGCTGTTGGAGAGACGCCGGTGGTCCGTCGCGGCGGAAGAGGCCATGGCTCGTCACCTCGGGTCGGGAAGGCCGGGCGCGCGTCCTGTGGCTCCATCCTACTCGAAAGGACGGGTCAGGTCAAAACCCCTGGGGAGAGAAGGGGAAAAGAGGCGCGGGGACAAGAGGCCCTGTTCCGTCCCCGATGGTCCGGTGGGCCACCACACCTTGTGCCGACGGGAGCGGCGGCCTTTCCCCCTTCCGGGCCCGTTGCATCCTGGCAGCACTCGTGGGATAATAGGGGCGGGTCCCGCGCCACGAGCGCCCAGCGCCCCACCCAAGGAGGCTCCTTGTGTTGGACCGAATTCGGCCCTATCTGCGGGAGAACTACCTGGACGGCTGGCTCCTCTACGACTTCCGGGGCCAGAACCCGGTTGCCCTGGACGTGGCCGGCCTGCAGAGCAGCGGCACCCGACGATGGTTTCTCTGGCTCCCCGTGGAAGGTTCCCCCCGATGGCTGATCCACGCCATCGAACAGACCACCTTCGCCGGGGCACCGGAGGAGCTCCGGGGGGAGGTCCTCCTCTACGTGGGATGGCAGGAGCTGGCCGAGAGCCTGCCCAAGCTGTTGGAGTGCAACGGCCGCCGCCTCCGCATCGCCATGGAGTACAGCCCCCTGGGCAACCTGCCCTATGTGAGCCGGGTGGACGCCGGCACCTTCGAGCTGGTCAGCGAGGTCACGGGCGCGGAGATCGTCAGCAGCGCGGACCTGGTGCAACTGGTCCAGGCGGTGTTGACACCGGAACAGATGGAGAGCCATCGCCGAGCGGCCCGCCACTGCCTGGCCGTCAAGGACCAGGCCCTGGCCCTGGTCGGCCAGGCCCTGGCCGACGGGCGCTCCCTCACCGAGTACGACGTACAGCAGTTCATCCTGGAGCGCTTTGCCGCCCTGGAGCTGGAGCCGGACCACCCCCCCCTGGTGGCGGTGAACCGCAACGCGGCCATCCCCCACTACGCGCCAAGCCCGCAGCGGCACAGCCCCATTCGGCCCGGTGACATGCTCCTCATCGACCTCTGGGCCAAGGAGCCCACCCCCCAGGCCTGTTTCGCGGACATCACCTGGGTGGCCTACTGCGGCAGCCAGGTGCCCGAGAAGGCCCAGGAGATCTTCCGGGTGGTGGCCGCGGCCCGGGATGCCGCGGTCCAGGCCATCCAGGAGGCCCTCGCGGCCGGCCGGATGCTCCACGGCTACGAGGTGGACGACATGGCCCGGGAGGTGATCGAGAAGGCCGGGTACGGCCGGGGCATCCTCCACCGCACGGGCCACAGCCTGGGCCCCCAGATCCACTGGAATGGGGTGAACATCGACAACCTGGAGACCCAGGACCGCCGCAAACTGATCCCAGGGGTCATGTTCACCATCGAACCCGGCATCTACCTGCCCGAGTGCGACTTCGACCGCAGCGGCCAGGCCAAGGGCCTGGGGATCCGCAGCGAGATCAACTGCATTGTCCACCCGGATCGTCTGGAGATCACCACCCTGCCCCTCCAGAAGGAGATCGTCCCCCTCCTCTGACCGAACCCACCGGGACTGCCCAGGACAGGAGCCCATGGAGAAGCGCACCTTTGCCGCCCGTCCTCGCCGGGTGGCCCTCTTCATCACCTGCATGGTGGACATGCTCTACCCTCGGGTGGGCATAGCCACCGTGGAGCTGTTGGAACGGGAAGGGATCGAGGTGGTGGTGCCTCTCGAGCAGACCTGCTGTGGCCAGCCCGCGTTCAACGCGGGTTTCCGCCCCGAAGCCCGGGAGCTGGCCCGACGTTTCCTGGAGATCTTCGGCCCCCTGGTGGAGCAGGGAGAGGTGGACGCGGTGGTGGCCCCTTCGGGGAGCTGTGTCACCATGACCGCCCACTTCTACCCGGTCCTCTTCCAGGAGGCCCAGGATCCGGAGCAGGCCGCACGGGCCCGGAGGCTGGCCGAGGCCACCTTCGAGCTGACCGAGTTCCTGGTGGACGTGCTGGGTGTGGAGCAGGTCCCCGGCCGGCTGGAGGGAACCCTCACCTACCATCCCTGTTGCCATCTGCTCCGGGAGCTGGGCATCGACCGCCAGCCCCGGTGCCTGTTGGCCCAGGTCCAGGGGGCCACCTTGGTGGAGCTGCCCCATGCGGAGGAATGCTGTGGCTTCGGCGGCCTCTTCGCGGTCAAGAACCCGGGCATCAGCGCGGCCATGGGCCGGGAGAAGGTGGCCCACATCGTCCGGAGCGGCGCCGATTGGGTGGCCCTGAACGATGTGAGCTGCATGACCCACATCAACGGGCTGCTCCGCCGGGCCGGCCTCCCGGCCCGGGCTGTCCACATCGCGGAGATCCTGAACAACCAGGTGCGGACGACCCCGAAAGCCGAGGAGGAAGCCGAAGCCCCTGCCCCGGGCTTTCCCCGACGTTGGCAGGACGCCCGGGAGACGTGACCATGCCCGTGGACATCCACGCCCCCTTCCCCGAACGCGTGCAACAGGCCCTGGCCGATCCCCATCTGCATACGGCCATCCACCGGGCCATGGAGCGGATGGCCGTGGCCCGCACCCGGGCCCTGGCCGCCACAGACGCGGCCACCATGCGGGCCCAGATGCGCCGCATGAAGGCCCACGTCCTCCGCCACCTGCCCCAATACCTGGAGACCCTGGAGCGGAACCTGGAGGACAACGGCGCGGTGGTCCACTGGGCCCGGGACGCCCAGGAGGCCCGGACCCTCATCCGGGAGATCGCGCTCCAGAACGGGGTCCAGACCGCGGTGAAGTCCAAGTCCATGGTCACCGAGGAGATCCACCTGAACGAGGCCCTGGAAGAGGTCGGCATCCGGGTGGTGGAGACCGACCTGGGCGAGTACATCATCCAGCTGGCCGGGGAGCCCCCCAGCCACATCGTGGCCCCGGTGATCCACCGGCGTCTGGAGGACATCAGCCAGATCTTCCAGGAGAAGCTGGGCGCGGGCCCCACCTACGATCCCGGGGAGATGACCTCCATCGCCCGGGCCCAGCTCCGCCAGGACTTCTTCCAGGCCGACATGGGCATCAGCGGGGTGAACTTCGCCATCGCGGAGACAGGCACCGTGTGCATCGTCACCAACGAGGGCAACGGCCGCATGGTCACCAGCCTGCCGCCGATCTACGTGGCGGTCATGGGGATCGAGAAGATCGTCCCCACCGTGGAGGATGCCTTCCTCCAACTCCAGGCCCTGTGCCGCAGCGCCACAGGCCAGGCCTTCAGCGTCTACTTCTCCATGACCAGCGGCCCCCGACGCCCGGAACACCCGGACGGCCCCGAACAGTTCCACGTGGTGCTGCTGGACAACGGCCGCACCCAGATGTTGGAGCGGGGCTACGGCGAGGCCCTCATGTGCGTGCGCTGTGGTGCCTGTCTGAACGTCTGTCCGGTCTACGCCCAGATCGGCGGCCATGCCTACGGCAGCACCTACAGCGGCCCCATCGGCGCGGTGATCACCCCGGCCATGGCCTCGGACCTGCGGGAGACCCGGGAGCTGCCCCATGCCTCGTCCCTCTGCGGCGCCTGCCGGGAGGCCTGCCCGGTCCAGATCGACCTGCCCCGTCTGCTCCTGGACCTCCGCGCGGAGCTGGCCCACCGCGGCCTGGAACCCCGTCCAGAGGCCTGGGGCATCCGGGCCTTCATGGAGACCATGCGCAGCCGAGCCCGCTACGAGCAGGCCGGAAAGCTGGCCCGGGTGGCCACCAGGCTCCTGGCCCGTCTCAGCGGGGGCACCTTGAGGACCTTGCCGCCCCCCCTCAACGGCTGGACCCAATATCGGGACTTTCCGCCCTTTGCGTCCAAGAGCTTCCGGGAGTGGTGGCAGGAGCGGGAAGCGCTGCGAGGCCGCGAGAGCGATTAGACCTCTTGGCCCGAAGGAACCCGGCCACCCACCCCATTCTCCGGCACCCATCGACCAGGCGCATCCATGGACGCACGGAACCAGATCCTCGAACGACTGCGCAAACTCCTGGGCCGGCCGGATCTCCGCTTTCCTCCCCCGGAGACCGAGCCCCTGCGGCCCGGCGAGCACCTGGCCATCACCCAGGCCCAGGGCGATCGTTGGGAGCTGGCCCAGCGCTTTCTGGCCGAACTCCGGGCCCTCCACGGGGACGGTGAGCTGGTGGAGACCCCCGCGGAGGCTCGCCTGGCGGCCATCGCCCGCCTCACCGCATGGGTGGAGGAGGAGCGAGCCATCCGGCACACGGAACCCGACACCTCGATGCCCGGCGAACGGGACGTGCTGAGCTGGGCCCCCCAGGAGCTGCCGGTGGAAGGGCTGGCCCCGGCCCTGGAAGACCTGGGGTTTCGCCTGGTGGTGCCCCAGGACCTCCACCGTCCGGACGAGCGGGACACCCTCCGGCCCATCCGGGCCGGGCTTACCGGCGTGGATGCCGCCTTTGCCTCCACCGGCTCCATGCTGCTTGGCTCGGGGCCTGGCCGAAGCCGGGTCGCGAGCCTCACGCCGTATCGGCATCTGGCCCTGGTCCCCCTGAGCCGACTCTACCCCAATGTGGAGACCTGGCTCCGGGAACAGCGGGAGGCCGGCACCCTGGAAGCCGTGCTGCGCCAGGGGAGCCAGACGGTCTTGGTCACCGGCCCCAGCAAGTCCGCGGACATCGAGGGCAACCTGACCCTGGGGGTCCACGGCCCCAAGCTGGTCTACGCCATCCTGTTCGACGACATCCACGCGCTGATCCAGGAAGGGTGAGGGATGGACCGGGAAGCCTGCAAGGTGGCCCCCCTGGGACGTGGAGGCGAGGCGGTCCCCCGGTCTCCGTCCGGCCTTCCCAGGGGGGCGCGGGGTTTCTCCCTGTTGTCGGCCAGTCGTCGGCGCTCCGCCCCATCGTCGGCCCAACTCGGGTCGGTCTGCACCCATCTCCGGAGGTGGCCCCTGCCATGAGCGATCCGTCCTCCCGTATCTGGCGCGTTGCGGTCATCGGCGCCGGTGCCGTGGTCCAGCGAAGCCACATCCCCAATTTTCAGGCCCTGCCCAATGCCAAGGTGGTGGCCGTGTGCGACATCAACCCGGAACGGGCCCGCCAGGTGGCCCAGGCCGCAGGCATCCCCGGGGTCTACACCGATTACCAGACCCTGCTCGCCGAGGTGCGGCCTGAGATCGTGGTGGTCGCTACCCCCAACATCTTCCACAAACCCATGACCCTGGCGGCCCTGGAGGCGGGGGCCCATGTCCTGTGTGAGAAGCCCCTGGCCCTCACCGCGGCGGATGCGGTGGAGATGTTGGAGAGGGCCCGGGAGGTGGGCCGGGTCCTCACCGTGGGCACCCATTACCGCTGGTCTGCTCCCATGCGCGCGGCCAAGGCCCACATCGACGGCGGCTTCTGCGGCGAGATCTACGCGGCCCGGACGGTGTGGCATCGCCGGGCCGGCATTCCGGGTTTCGGGAGCTGGTTCACCCGCCAAGAGCTGGCCGGGGGCGGCGCCCTGCTGGACATCGGCATCCATGCCCTGGACCGGGCCCTGTACCTGATGGGCTATCCCCAGCCGCTCACCGTCACCGGGGCCACCTACGCCAAGCTGGGGCCCCAAGGGCTGGGGATGGGCGGTTGGGGGGCGGATCGGCTGGCGCCCGAGGCAGGCGGCCGGTTCGACGTGGACGACCTGGCCTGGGGCATGGTCCGTCTGGACAGCGGCGCGGTCCTGATCCTCCAGGTCTCCTGGGCCGTACACATGGCCCCCGAGTTCGTCACCGAGATCTTCGGCGATCGGGGCGGGCTTCGGGTGGGGCACCCCAACTCGGTGGAGCTGTTCACCACCCAGCACGGCCAGCTCATCACCGGGGAATCCCAGGTGCCTCGCCAGGAGGAGAGCTCCTACACGGCCATGGTGCGGGATCTGCTCCGATACCTGGAGGGGGACACCTCGGCCCGGATCATCACCCCCGAGGAGGCCCTGAACGCGGTCCGCATCATCGAGGGGATCCAGCGCTCCGCGGAAAGCGGACGGGAGGTGGTGCTGGCCCGCTGAATCCGTGGTGTGGCCGCCTCCCTCACCCTCTCTTCCAGGAGGAGACACCGTTCAAGGGTAAGCATCGTTCAAGGAAAGGTCGCCATGCCCTACACCACCCTGATCACCCCCGAGGAGCTGTCCCGACACCTGGATGACCCGAGCTGGGCCATCGTGGACTGCCGCTTCTCCCTCCAGGACCCGGAGGCCGGTCGCCAGGCCTACCAGGAGGCCCACATCCCCGGCGCGGTCTACGCCCACCTGGACGAGGACCTGTCTGGGCCCGTGGTACCCGGCAGGACCGGCCGCCATCCTCTGCCGCGTGTGGAGGCCTTCACCCAGCGGTTGGGCCAATGGGGCATCCACAACCGCACCCAGGTGGTGGCCTACGATCAGGCCGGAGGCGCCCTCGCGGCACGGCTCTGGTGGATGCTCCGCTGGCTGGGCCACGAGGCGGTGGCTGTGTTGGACGGCGGCTGGTCCGCCTGGACGGCCGAGGGGCTTCCCGTGCGTTCGGGGGAGGAGTCGCGACCCGAGGTTCGTTTCACGCCCCGGATCCGCCCTGAGATGGCCGTGGACACAGCCACGGTGGACCGTTGGCGCCGGGATCCGGCCTACCGAGTCGTGGACTCCCGCAGCCCCGAGCGCTATCGAGGCGAGCAGGAAACCATCGACCCGGTGGCCGGCCACATCCCCGGCGCGGTGAACCTCTACTACGGGGAGAACCTGACGGGCGGACGTTTCCTGGACCCGGCCACCTTGCGAGCCCGCTTCCAGGCCCTGTTGGGGTCCTGCCCGCCCGAACAGGTGGTCTTCTACTGCGGGTCTGGCGTCACCGCGTGCCACAACATCCTGGCCATGGTCCACGCGGGGATGGGGCAGCCCCGCCTCTATCCGGGGTCCTGGAGCGAGTGGATCGCGGATCCCTCCCGCCCTGTGGCCACCGGCCCGGAGTAGGGAGAGGCCGGAGCTGGCCTCCCCCTCCACGGCCCCAGGCCGGGCCTCAGCGGGACGCGATCTCCAGGTCCAACACCTCGCCGCTCTCCGCATCCACCACCACCGTGGCCTCCCGCGAGCGGGTGGTCACGGTGACGACCCAAGTGGGCGGGTCGCGTGGATCCCCCCGTTCCACCGAGACCCCCAGGATCTCCTCTCGGTCGATGCCCGCACCCTCCACCGCGTCCATCGCGATCTGGATGGCCTGGGCCGCGGAGATGCGCCCGGCCTGGGGCTCTCCGGCCTCCTCCCGAGGCCGCTCTCCCAGGGTCACCTGGAGGGTTCGCTCCCGGCCTCTGCGGAGGACCTTCAGGACCACCGGGTCGCCGGGCCGGGTCTCTTCGATCAGATAGCTGATCAGGTCCTCGAAGCTTCGGACCGGTGTCTCGTCGATGGCCACGATGATGTCCCCAGGGCGTACACCGGCTTTGTCCGAGGGGCCGCCGGGCACCACCCGGGCCACGTACACGCCCAGGACGTTCGGCGGGATCTCCTCCTGTTGGGCCACGTCCGCGGTGATGGTGGTCCCCGCGATGCCCAGGAAGGGGTACCGGTAGAACCCCTCCTGGATCAGGGCCGGCACGATCTTGCCCACGATGGACGCAGGAATGGCGAAGCCCACCCCCGAATTGGCCCGGACCGGCGAGTTGATGGCGAAGTTCACGCCCACCACTTGGCCGTCCAGGTTCAGCAGCGGCCCCCCCGAGTTGCCGGGGTTGATGGCCGCGTCGGTCTGGATGATGTCCGGCAGAGCGTATCGGGTACCGGCCGTTCGTCCCACCGCGAAGCTCCGCCCCAGGGCACTGACGATGCCCAGCGTCATGGAACCGTCCAGGCCGAAGGGGCTGCCCAGCGCGACCACATAGTAGCCCACCTTCACCGGGGCCTGAGCCAGCCGCAGAGGCCTCAGCTCCATCCCCTCCGGCGGCTCCACCCGAAGGACCGCCAGATCGGCCTGGGGATCTGTGGCCACCACCTCTGCGGGGGCCCACAGGCCATTGTAGAAGTTGACCAGGACCTCCACGGCGTTCTCCACCACGTGGTTGTTGGTGACGATGTAGCCCTCCTCATCCCAGATCCAGCCGGTTCCCTCTCCCTGGGCCAATCCCGGGGTGCCGAAGGGCCCCGTGGCCTGGCTCTTCACCTGGATGTTGACCACCGAGGGCAGGGCTTCCTCGTAGATCCGGGCCAACAGCTCCTGGGAAGGGGCCTCGGTGATGTCCCCGGCCTGCCGCAGGATCTGCGGGGGGGCCGGGGCCTCGGCCGGGGAGGTGGCTTCGGCGGAAGGGGCCTGGACCGGGGAATTGCGGAACACATCGGGAGCCTGGGTGCAGCCGCCCAGCACCAGCCCAACCACTGTGAGCAAGGCCACCAGGGCATGGGCTGTCCGTCGTGAGAACCTTTGCATGGCCTGTACCTCCGTCATGGGGATGTGGATCGATGAATGCCTATAGAGCCCGGCGGATGTGCCTCCATCCCTCCAGGATACACCGACCTGGGCGAAGAGACCGTTGGCGCTCTGTTAGCGCTCCATAACACAGCCCATCGCCGACGGGCCTCACCCGCCGGACAGAGCCGGCGGCCCGAGGATGGCCCAGCCGGCCTGGGCCAGAAGATGGGCCAGGGTCTCCGTGGATGCGAACGAGAGTGTCCACAGCCGTTCATAGGGGTCTCCCTGGAGCCCCAGGAGCTGGGCAAAGGCCGGCTCGGTGCGGATTCCGGCCTCCTTCAGGGCGCGCACGGCCTGGCGGAGCGGATCGCCCCCCAGGGCCAACAGCCGGGCCTCCACCAGGAAGTGTCGCACTCCATACTGGGCCCACACCGGGAGCGGCTGGCCGAAGACCTCGATGGCAAAACCTCCCCAGGTGAACCGCCCAATGGCCGAGGCCACTCCCCGGACCCTTTTGCGGACCAGCTCGAAGTCCGGATATGGGCCATAGGCCCGGACCAAGACATGGCCCAGGGTGTCCAGGTCGGGGGCGTGACAGGCCACATCCAGATCGCTCTGACAGGTGTCCACGTCCAGGGGCACGGTGCCGATGAGCAGGGGGTCATAGGGGGCCAGGGTGGTGAACAGTGCCAGCTCCTGGAGCACCTGGGCCGCGGCCTGCTGTCGTGGCGTGGTGGGTCGGTAGGTCTGCCAGAAAGTCCGTTCGTCCATCATGGGCCGTTTCGCCAGAGGATCCAGTAGGGCATGAAGCCGTAGTACCAGGCCAGGAGCAGGGAGAGGCGCAGCCCATGGAGGCCGTCCTGCCACCCCGCCAGGGCCACAAAGCGCCGACGAAACTCCCGCCAGGGCTGGAGGACGAAGTTGTGGGGCCGAGGCCGCAGACCTCGCCGGGCCAGGATCCGGGCCTCGTATGCTGCGTAGCGGCGCTGTTTCCTGTGGAACTGGGCCCAGGAGCGGTAGTTCAGGTGGAGAAGGGGTTCCCGGAGGTGGCCAGCCGGGCCGTCCAGGTGCACCACCTCGTGGACCGGTCGGGCCAGATCGTAGGTTGCCCGATCCCGGCGTAGCAGGCGGAGCTGGTAGTCGGGCCAGAAGCCGGCCCCCCGAACCTCCCGGCCCACCACCATGTTGCGCCGGGGTATCCAGTATCCCACCGCTTCTCCCCGGTGGATGGCCGTGCGGATCTCTCGGGCCAGGGCCGGGGTGGCCCGTTCGTCCGCGTCCACGAAGAGGATCCAGGTGGCATCCACCGTGTCCAGGACGGCCTGGCGTTGGCGCGCGTAGTCGTCGAACGGCCGGTGGACCACCCAGGCACCGGCTTGCCGGGCCAGGGTCGGGGTGCCGTCCACGCTGCCCGAGTCCCACACCAGAACGCCATCCACCCAGTCGCGCAGGTTCCGGATGCAGGCCTCGATGTGGAGGGCCTCGTCTCGGGTCAGGATCACGGCGAGCAGCTCGGCCATGGCAGGGCCTCCAGAGGAGCGCGCGGGCAGCGCTGTTTCCCTCAACTCGTGTCGACATCCATGCCCGCGGCCGCTGTCCCCGGACACTGGCTGCCATTATACCAGGGGCTTGGGGATCTCCCGGCGGCCAATGGGCAAAAGATAAAATAAAAAGAGCACCCGACCGGTTCCTCCCGGTGGGTGCTCGGGCCCATCACCACGACACACAGACCAAGGAAAGGAGGACCCACACGCAGGCCGAGCACCGTTTCTCGGCTGGCCTCCCTCCCAGCCCGCTCGGCTTGAAGGAGAGCTTCTCGCTCCGGCTCGCGAGCCACAGCAAGACCGGTGGGGCCCCCGCGGATGGAGCCCTGCCGTCCACGCCGACAAGCCACGCCCCTCGCCCTCCACGGGTGGCCTGGGACGGCCTCTTGGGGCGTCTGGGCAACCCGTTGTGGACGGCCGGGCCTCTCCCGGGCCCAGGTGGCTCCCAGGACAGAACCCGGGCCCGGGATCCCCTCTCCGGCGGGGAGCCCCCCGGCTCCGACGCTCCCAGGAGAGGCTCTCCCCTCAGGCTCCATCTCCATTATGGGCGCAGCTCCCGGGGTCCGTCAAGGGGTTTTTGTAAGAAAAACATTAGATCGTTTCCGGCCCGGGGGCGTCCTGGAGGCCGGGTGCCGGAGGTGTCCGTTCGTCATCTGGGGGCAGGCAGGGCCGGGTTCCCTGGGGAAAGGCGGGGCTGGAGCATCTCAAGGGGCATCGGCCTGGCCGGGAGCGCGGCGTTGCAGCGCCTGGAGAACCTTTTGGTCGGCCGCGGAGAGGGGATAGGCGTCCACCTCCTCCAGGGGCAGCCATCGCCAGTCCTGGCAGCCCAGGGCCTGGGGCTCACCGCTCACCGGAAAGGCGTGGAAGGCGTGGAGGGTGATGCGGAAGTGGCTGTACCCGTGCTTTACCGTGGCCACAGGCTCGCCCACCCGGATGTGGATGCCCAGTTCCTCTCGGATCTCCCGGCGGAGGCAGGCGGGCAGGTCCGGGTCCGTGGTCTCCATCTTGCCGCCGGGAAACTCCCACAACCCGCCCAACATCCCATCCAGGGGCCGTTGGGCCAGGAGCACCGGAGAGCGGTAGGGTTTTCCCTGCCACAGGACGGCCGCGGTCACGTGGAGGTGGGGTATCCGGCGTCGAGGGCGCCGGACCGGACGGTGCTCCTGGGTGCCTCGGGCCGCGGCCAGGCAGTGGTCCTGCACCGGGCAGACGGGGCAGCGGGGGCCACGTGGGAGACAGAGGAGGGCACCCAGCTCCATCAGGGCCTCGTTCAGGGCGCCGGCCTGGCCTTCCGGGGCGGCCTCCACCAGCGTCCGGGCCCGCTGCCACAGCTCTCCCTGGGTGGCCCTCTCCTCCACCGGCCGGTCCACGTCCCAGAGCCGGGCCAGGACCCGGCGTACGTTTCCGTCCACCAGGGGTTCGGCCTTTCCGAAGGCCAGGCTCAGGATCGCGCCGGCCGTGTAGGGCCCGATGCCGGGCAAGGCCAGCAGGGACCGTCGGTCCGCGGGCAGGGAGCCGCGGTGCTCCTCCACCACCCGCTGGGCGGCCCGGTGTAGGTTCCGGGCCCGGGCATAGTAGCCGAGCCCTTCCCACAGTTTCAGCACCTCCTGGGGGTGGGCTCTGGCCAGATGGTACACGGTGGGGAAACGGGCCACCCAGCGTTCGAAGTAGGGACGCACCGTGTCCAGGCGGGTCTGTTGGGCCATGATCTCCGCGACCCATACCCGGTAGGGATCTCGCTGGCCTGGAGGGGCATCCCGCCACGGCAGGTCCCGTCGTTCCCGGGCATGCCACTCGAGCAGTCGGCGGACCAGGTGGGTTGGGTCTGGGGCATGGGCAGGGTCCATGGTGGCTTTTGCACTCTCCCTGGGGCAGGGGTTCTTCCGGATCTGCCCTGCATGATAGCCCATGGTCCATGTTCCTGGCAACAGGGGTTCCACGCGGCGCGAAGGGGGCGAGTCGAGGGGAGGCAAGGAGGCGCAGGGGCAGATGGGCCTCCTCCGGCCGTTGGAGGACGTGGGGGGCGCCCTGGCCCGGCGCGATCACGGGCCTACGGTCACCAGGGGGCGCAGTTGCTCCAGGGTCCGTTCGCCGATCCCGGGCACCCGCAGGAGCTCCTCCACAGAGG
The DNA here is from genome assembly GCA_026989655.1 of Caldilineaceae bacterium. GTDB lineage: Bacteria > Chloroflexota > Anaerolineae > Caldilineales > Caldilineaceae > JALSIX01. The sequence goes on along the minus strand of JALSIX010000118.1, from coordinate 3,443 downwards.
CATAGGGGCGATGGGCGATGATGGCCGCGGCCTTGGTGGGGCCGATTCCGGGGAGTCCCATGAGTTCCTCGGGGGTGGCCGTGTTCAGGTCCACCGGTTTGTCCCCGGCATCGGTGGCCGGGGCCCCGGGGGCCGCGGATCCGGATACCCCGGGCGGGGGGACGGCGCCTGCCTGGTTCTCGGTTCCTTGGCGGGGCACGTGGACCTGGGCACCGTCGAACAGGGGCTCGGCCTGGTTGACCAGGGCGGCTGCCGCGTCCTCGGTGAGTCCGCCCGCGGCGGCCAGCGCATCGCCCACCCGGGCGCCCGGTGGCAGGGTGTAGAGGCCTGGGCGGGCCACGGCGCCGCTCACGAACACCACCAGAGGCATGGGCGTGGGGGTGGGCGAAGGGGTGGGCGTGGGCGGGGGCGGTGGAGGAGGCTGTAGGGCGATGGGTGGCGGCGTGGGGCGACGCAGCCACAGGGTCAGCAGGCCCGCGATCAGGAGCCCGGTGAACACCCCCAGGGTGTAGATCCGGGCCATGGCCTCCAGGCTTCCGGTCCAGATATCTTCTTCCTGGGAGGGCCCAGAGGACACCTCTCGCGCCTTCTCGGGCATGGGATCCGGCGGTTGGGCCTTGGGGCTCGTGGCCACCTCTTTGCCGGCAGCCGGGCTCATGGTCCATTCTCGTCCAGGAGGATCAGGTCGGACGGATAGCGCACCAACACCCGATATCCCTCGTTCCAGGGAGGCCTGCGGTCGAACTGGCTCACGACTCCGGTCACCCGCCATCGTTGGCCTCGTTCCACAAAGGGCCTCCGCCAGCTCAGGCTGCTGCGCACGTGGATCTCGACAGACGGTCCCTCGAGGTTCTCGGCAGAGGCCAGGAAGAAGCTCCTCCCCCGCCAGCCCACCACCAGACCCTCCAGGGTGACCAGGCGACCTTCCAGGGATTCGCCCACCTGTTCGGGCTCCACGGGCAGGGGGAGGAGAGGTGTGGCCGGTCCGATCCGCCATATGTCCTCGGGGCGCTCCACCAGGAGCTCCTCTTCGCCGCGGAAACTGTGGATCTGGCCCCGGATCAGCACCCGGTCTCCTTCCTCCAGGGGTGGAAAGAGGCCGCGCCGCAGGTAGACCTGGATGCCGATCCAGGCCATCTGTGGGTGGGGCTCGGGAGCCGGATCGGCCACGTAGATGGCGCTGTTGTAGAGGCCTGGCGGTGCCACCACCCGGGCCCGGATCTCCACCCACTCGCCCTGGGGGCGGAGTTTGGCCGCTGCCACCGAGCCCAAGGGCCCTATGGCCTCGCCGCCGGGAGTTCCCGGGGCGGCTCCGCTTCCCCAGGGAGGGGTGGGGGTGGCCTCAGGGGTGGGGGAGGGGTTCTCCCCAGGGAGTTCAGGGGGCTGGCCGCTGCCGCCAGGGCCTGGATCGGCCCGATTGGGCTCCCCTGGAGAGGGGCGGAGAGGGAACCAGTCGGCAGATCCTGCCAGACGTCCCAGGGCTCGGCCCGGGCCGGGCGCCTCCTGCCAGGCCACCCGGTCCACGACCTGGTCCGCGGGATCGAGGAGCTGGATCTCCTCGTTCCGGTCGTCCAGGCCGAGGCGGCTCTCTCCGCTCCACACCAGGTAATAGCCCTGGCCGGGCACGAACGCGCTGGCCGGGAAACGGTACCGGTTGCCCTGGGCATCCCGCAGGCTCCAGCCCTCCAGGGAGAGGGGGTATTCGGCGGGCTGGTACAGCTCCACGTACTCGTCTCCGGCGTCGATCCGGCCGTCGCCGTTGTGGTCCTGGTCGGGAATGGGCAGGAGTTCGTTGAGCTGCAGGGTGTCCTGGGGGCGGGAGGCGACCGCCAGGACAGCGGTCACGGCCAGGTCGCCATCGGTCTGGGTCGCGGTGGCCACGAAGCGGGAGCCCGGGATGCCCGGCACCTGGACTGTCCATGGGCTTGTCCCAGGAGATGCCTCGTGTTGGGCCACAGGCTGGCCGTTGCGCCACAGGGTCAGTCCTCCGGGCTGCCCCTGTAGATCCCGGTAGTCGACCAGGAGCTGGAGGGCGTTGGCGGGCTCGGCCACGCTTCCCATCCACACGGTTCCATTGGGAGCCTGGGCCCGCAGGGCAAGGACCAGGCCCGGGCGCGTGGTGATCCAGCCTCGGGCGGCCTGGAGCGCGTCCCGGATCCCTGGGTCGTCCGGGATCGAGACCGCCAGCCCCGTGAAGAGGGGCTGGGGGGGCACATGCCAGGGGAGGGCCGGTTGGCCGGCTCCGGCGGGCAGCAGAGGGGCGCGGCGGGTCTCCAAGGCCCTCAGGATGGCGTCCCGGTCCCCGGTATGGAGGACCACACCGCGGACCTGGGCATGGGCCGGCGGCGTGCCCTGGGTCCAGAAAGCCTGGCCCCCATGGAGGGGCAGACCCGCCAAGAGCTCCTCCAGGGAGGTGGCCGGAAAACGAGGCCCCAACACCAGGGCGGCCTGGTTGCCATCGGACCATCGCCACGCGGGCAAGGGCACGACTGGGCCGGGAGCCAGGCCGGTGAAGGCCTCTTCGGCCTCCAGGAGGCCTGCAAAGGCCAGTCCCTGAGCGGCTGCGGCCTGGAGGGCCACCTGGGGAGGCACCATGCCCTCTGGACCGGTCAGGGTGTGGGCCACGCCCAGGCTTCCCCAGACGGCGACGCGGCCCAAGGGCAGGACCATCTGGTAGGGGGCCTGGGCTCTGGGCAGTTCGGGGGCGTGGAACGGAGAGGGCGGAGCCCACAGGAACCCCAGCCGGGGATCTCGACCCTCGGGGTAGGGAAAGCCCGGGACCCGGTGTAGGCTCAGGTCTCGGCGTGGGGGCAGGCCTACATCCAGCCCCAGGGCCTGGGGGTCGCCGTCGCCGTAGGCCACCGCATCCGCGAGCCGACCCTGGGGATCGAGCAGGAGAACTTCGTCCCCCCTGTCGTTCAGGGCCCAGGTGCCTGTGGCCAGTGCGCCCAGCCGGGTCAACACAGGGATGGGGCTGTTGCTTGCCTCGAACTGGGCATCCGGCGGCTGTCCCCAGCGGGTGTGGAACGCGTCCCCGTTGCGGGCCAACACCAGGCGACCCCCGGGCGCGAGGACCCACCCGTCCGGCAGTGCGTAGATCCCCTCCCGGGCACCGGGCACCTGCGCATCTCCGATCCGCCACCCGGTGAGGTCCCTGGGGACGGCTCCAATGTTTGCCAGGACCACGTACTCCTCCAGGCTTCCGCGGAAGTGGATGGCCTCGATGCGCAGGGAAGAGCGGCTTGGGGCCACGGGCCAACGGCTCGGCAGCGGCGAGGAGGTCGGCGTGGCCGATGCGGACGGGGCAGGGACAGGCGTGGAAGGAGGTGTCTGGATGGGGGTGGGGGTGCGGGTCGGTGAAGGCATGGGTGTGGGTGTGGGGGAGGCCGGGGGAGGCGGAGTGGCGGAAGGTGTCGGCGTGGGTACGGGCGTGGTGGTGGGAG